>JASHOW010000093.1 GCA_030038445.1 Nitrosopumilaceae archaeon | reverse complement strand
CATTAAAACAAAGCAATCTAAATGACCTTGGTTTACTAATGTCAAGAAATCAGGAGTTACTAGAGAGAATAAATGTGTCGACAGATAAGCTTGATCTACTAGTAAATGAGGCAGCCAAGACGTCATATGGTGCCAAAATAACTGGAGCTGGGGGAGGTGGTTGCATAATTTCTCTAGTGGATGAATCCAATGCAGCTACCACATTAGATAACTTGAAAAAAAATAGCGATTGCTTTTTTGCAAAAATAGATTTCGATGGACTAAGGTACTTGTGATCTGTAGAAAATCTCTATTCAGATTACGCGCGAAAATATGAGAGATACTTTTTAAAACCGACCATATCACTGTTAAAAATCATGATTTTGATTAAACTAGGCGGATCAATAATCACAAACAAACAAAGGCCGCTCACAGCCAGTGTATCTACGATTAAACAGATTGCTGTTCACCTCAAAAAGATAAAGGAGCCATACATGATAGTTCATGGAGGAGGCTCTTTTGGACATTATTGGTCTGTAAAATATGGCATGCATACAAAACCTGCTAGATATAGCATCAGAGGAGTTTCAGTCGTCAAGAATTCAATGGTAGAATTAAACAATATTGTTCTTCAGGCATTCCTACAGTCAAATCTGGATCCATACTGTTTGCCTCCAACTGACTTTATTTTTGAAAATGAACCAGTAGTAAAAAAGGTTAAAGAAATTCTAAAAATTTCCAACACAGGATTGATTCCAATCTCTTATGGGGATGTAATGTGGTTTGGTAGAAACAAGTTCTACATATTGTCTGGAGACAAGATAATGGGAATGTTAACTAGAATCTTAAAGCCTCGTCTTGCAATTTTTGTGACAAATGTTGATGGCGTGTACTCTAATATTAAGACAAAAAAATTAATTAGAGAAATAACTACGCAAAGGCCTACAATTTCCAATGTAAAGATGGATGTTACTGGTGGCATGAATCGTAAAATTATAGAGGCCATTGAAATGTCCAAAAGCGGGACAGATGTCTTCTTTGTTAACGGAAATACCCCTCAAAGAATAATAAACGCGATAAATGGCAAAGAATTTGAAGGAACTATATTTAGAGGATAAGGCATGGAATATTTGATTTTAGTAGACAGTAATGATAATCAGATAGGGACTGAGGAAAAAGTAAAGTGTCATCTGCCCAATGGAAAACTGCATAGAGCGTTTACAATTTTGCTATTCAATAACGAGGGGAAGCTTTTGCTAACGCAGCGCAGTAAGAGTAAGATGCTTTGGCCTGGAGATTGGGACGGAACAGTTGCAAGCCATCCCAGACAGTCTGAAACATACGTATCGTCTGCAGAAAGAAGGTTGCCGGAAGAACTGGGAATAAACTGCAAATTAGATTACTTGTTTAAATTTGAATATCATGTTCCTTACAAAGACATTGGTTCAGAAAACGAGGTTTGTGGCACTCTCATAGGCATAATAGATGATCTTGACAAAATAAAACTTGTAAAAGACGAGATCTCTGCAATCAGATTGGTCACATTTGATGAGCTTTTATCAGAAATTGATAAATCGCCACAGATTTTCTGCCCGTGGATGCTAGTTGCACTATATTTTATTTCAGAGTCAAAAAACAACATGACAGAATCTCATAAGAAAATTCTCAAAATGTGGGATGTAGACAAACTCAAGAGCCGCTTAGAAATCCCATTGAGATATCATTTTCCAGATCATCAATGGGAGTTGAAAAAGTAACGAAATCAAATAATACTGTAAATAACGCAAAAAAAATCGATGCGTTTCTTTTATCAAGACTCAAAGGCAAACCTGTTGATCTGTACAAAGCTGCAAGTTACCTAATAGAACACGGAGGAAAACGCTTAAGGCCTTATCTAGTTCTGAAGAGTTGCGAACTTTTAGGTGGATCAGTAAAACAGGCAATTCCGGCTGCTGCTGCAATTGAAATGGTACACAACTTTACACTAGTCCACGATGACATAATGGATAATGATGAAGTCAGACATGGTGTACCTACCGTGCATGTGAAATTTGGAATTCCGATTGGGATTCTAGCGGGGGATTTGCTTTTTTCAAAGGCTTTTGAAACTATTTCAGGATTTGCAGCCCCAAAGGAGGTAAGCCTCTCACTCATATCTACGCTTTCTAGAGCATGTAGCGACGTATGCGAGGGACAGGTACTAGACATAAGCATGGCTCAATCAAAAGTTATTCCTACAGAATTACAATACATAGAGATGATAGAAAAAAAGACGTCGTCTTTGTTTGTCGCCTCTTGTGCGATGGGTGCCCTTTCTGCCAACACTACAAAATTAGATGTGAATAGACTTTCCACATATGGAAAGAATCTGGGCATATCTTTTCAGATAATAGATGACCTGATTGGGGTAATAGGAGATCCCAAGGTTACAAAAAAACCTGTAGGAAATGACATAAGAGAAGGAAAAAAGTCCCTGCCAATTCTTTTAGCCATAAAACTTGCAGAGGGAAAAGAGAAAAAAACTATTCTCGATGCGTTTGGTAACTCATCAGCATCAAAGAAAGAAGTGGAAAAAGCAGTAGAGGTAATATCTTCTCTTGGAATTGAAGAAACAATTCGAAGGAAGGCCTCTCATCACATGAACATGGCAAGTGCAGCAATCTCCAAGTATGACAATTCCGCAAGGAAAGATCTACTCTCCTTGTTAGATTTTGTAGTAGAGAGGAGTCTTTAATTGGATGATGCAATAAGAAAAACCATACGCGGAATTGCTCTGTTAAATGCATCAGAACATGGCGGAAAAACCAGAAATGATTCAATAATTTCAAAAGTGATCGGAGTCAAACCCGAACTTAGAGAAAAGATCAAGGATGTAATACCTGTCATTTCTGAAGTAGTAAACGAAGTAAATACAATTCCACTATCTATGCAAAAATCAGAACTTGAAACTAGCTTTCCAGAATTGCTCATAATAAAACCAAAGCAGGACAGAGTTGGCCTACCGCATCTTAATGATGCAGAACAGGGCAAGGTGATAACAAGGTTTCCCCCTGAACCAAATGGCTATCCTCACATTGGACATGCAAAAGCTGCTATAATAGATGAAGAATATGCGCGGATGTATGGAGGCAAATTAATCTTTAGATTTGACGATACAAATCCAGAAAATGAGCGGTTAGAGTATTATGCTGCAATAAAGGTGGGACTTGATTGGCTGGGTGTAAAATATGATCATGTAAAAAATACTTCAGATGATATAGAATTGATTTACAAAAAAGCAGAGGAGATCATTCAATCGGGAGATGCATACGTTTGTACTTGCAACAAGGAGACCATAAGTAAAAATAGGCGAGAGATGGTTGCGTGTAAATGCAGTTTTGGTGATCTTTCGCAAAACATGAAACGATGGAAAAATATGTTTGAGAAATACAAACCCGGTGAAGCAATTGTGAGATTACGTGGAGACATACATTCAGAGAATACGGCTATGCGAGATCCCACATTATTAAGAATAATAGATGAGTCTCATCCCCTCCACAAGAACAAATATCGCGTATGGCCAAATTATGATTTTGCAGTTTCCATAGAAGATAGTGTTGATGGCGTAACGCATGCGTTTAGAACAAAAGAATACGAGTTACGCAATGAGCTTTATTATACAATTCTTGATAAGCTTAAAATGAGAAAACCAAAAGTTCTTGAATTTTCAAGATTAGAGTTTGATGGGATGCCAGTATCTAAGAGAATACTAAAACCACTTGTACAGGAAGGAAAAGTTTCTGGTTATGATGATCCCAGACTGCCAACTCTTGAGGCAATGCGTAGAAGGGGAATTGTTCCTGAAGCAATAAGAAAATTTGTGCTCTCATTAAGTTTTACTAAATCTGATACTTTGGCACCTTTTGAGACTTTGGAATCTTTCAATAGGAAGATAATTGATTCCACAAGCATACGATTGTTCTTAGTCATGGACCCTGTAAAGTTAATAGTGAAAAACAACAATTTGACAGAGATAGAAATCTCAAATCATCCTCAGAAAAACATGGGTAAGAGAAAAATCCAACTTGATGGATCTTTTTACATAGCAGGTAATGATGCAGAATCTCTTAAAGTTGGAGACGAAATAAGACTACTGGAATTATACAACATCAAGATTACCAGATTGGGGTCACATATAGAAGCAGAAATTACTGACAATGATTTCAAGCCTGAGATTCCAAAACTTCAGTGGATCCCCAGCCAAAATTCTGCCAAAATCGAGGTTTTGATCCCGAAGGTTCTTTTTGTAAATGAGCAATTTAATGAAAAAAGTTTAGATATAAAACAAGCGCTAACCGAGCCCTACTACTTAGAATTAAATGTGGGTACAGAAATTCAGTTTGTAAGATACGGATATTGCAGGAAAGATTCTGCAAATCAAGTGATATACACACATAAGTGAATAAAATGAGAATTGCTAGATTACTAAAAGAAAGTATGGAAACATATGGATTTGTTAATGGAGACAAAGTTCTCACAAGAGAAAGCATGACGACACAGACAGGGATTCCCATACCACAAGGCATTAAAGATTTTTTGTTTGATGGATGGTATGAAGAAATAAAACAAAAGGCATCTCATCTTAATTACAATGACACAGTATCAAGCTTTAAGCTTCTTCCACCTATTCCAAATCCATCAAAGATAATTTGCCTTGCATTTAACTACAAAGATCATGCAAAAGAACAAAACTTAATCCCCCCAGACGAACCTGCCATAATAATAAAACCACGGACAGCTCTTAATGGAGCAACTTCTGATATAATCTGTCCATCATTTGTGTCAAAGCTTGATTATGAGATAGAACTTGCATTGATAATTGGAAGGGATTGCAAAAACATTTCAGAAGAAGAAGCAAAAAACGCCATATTTGGATACATGATTCTAAATGATGCCTCTGCTAGGGACATTCAAGCAAAGGATAAACAATTTACGCGCGCAAAGGGATTTGATACATTTGCGCCTTGTGGGCCTTGGGTAACTACCTCCGACGAGATACCAGACCCACAGAATCTCAAGATGATGACTAAGGTCAATGGTGTCATAAGACAGAATTCATCAACCTCCAACATGCATCTCAAAGTAACCTCAATAGTTTCAATATTAAGCAAAGTTATGACGTTGGAAAAAGGCGATATCATATCAACTGGCACTCCAGCTGGAGTCATGCTAAACAAACCGGACGCCGTATTTTTGAAAAATGGCGATAAAATAGAGATGGAAATAGAACTTCTTGGAAAATTAGAAAATGCGGTAAAGTTCATCTGAATTACACACTAAGATTACATCGAACACTAAAATTATTAAGAGTCACAAGCATAATCTTTTATGGGAAAGATAATCATTGGTAAAACTACAGATATTCCTTCTGGTAAAATGCAAAAAGTTACAGCAGATGGAAAAGATATACTGATAGCCAACATGGATGGCAGTTTCTATGCAATAGATGATACATGTACTCATTCAGGAGCTAGTCTCTCTGAAGGAACTTTGGATGGATCTATAATAACATGCGGTTGGCATGGAGCAAAATTTGATTGCAAGACAGGAAAACTTGCAGCTTTTCCTGCCAAAATAAAGGATTTACATTCGTACAAAGTGATAATAGAATCAGGAAACATCTTTTTGGAAGTATGATGCAAACCTTATAAAATAAGTGCAATTAGTTTAGCGTGATCATGATGACAGAAAAGAAAAATCAAAATGTCGAAACTCTTAACGCGGCAATTTCCACACTTGAAGAAATAAGCATAAATCCCTCAACTCCAAAAAACATAAAGAAGAATCTCACAGATCTCGTAATAGAACTAAAAAAACAAGAATATTCTGTTTCTGTTAGAGCTGCTAATGCCATAAGCGTTCTTGATGAAATAACCCAAGATCCAAACATGCCATCATATGTAAGAGTAACATTATGGCAAGCAGTTTCTACCCTAGAGAGAATAAGGGAATAAATTTAGCATAGAAAGATTTCTTCTTGTGAAGATAGAGGAATATCTAAACACTCTTCCCAAGTCGATTATGACTGGAGAAGATGTCGAATTACAAGATGATACTCTTAGAGAGATTTTTGAGTTTGCATCTTTAAATAAAGATGATATTTTTTATCATTTAGGCTGCGGTAATGGACATGGTTTATCTATTGCACTGAACGAATTTGGTGTTAAAAAGACAGTAGGAATAGATACCAATAACGAAAAAATCTCATTGGCAAAGAAAACACTTGGAGACATTGATCTTTCCAAATGGATTTTGAGATGTGAGGATATTTTAGAAACTGATATGAGCGATGCTACAATGATTTTGTTTTGGTTCTCTGATGATATCATTATAGAAAAAATGATGTCAAAATTTTCTATGTTAAAAAAAGATTGTAAAATAATAACTATATGGGGTCCGTTACCTGATTGTCTGCCTGACAAGGTGGAATTTCCGTATATTTTGAATAGAGTTCCATTCAAAAAAGCAAATAATTTAAAGGAACAAGTTATGGCGGTATTTAAAACTGATTGCATAGATTTTCTTATTGCATGGGAATTTGCGGAACGATATTCAAAAGTAATAGCATCAAAAAATATAGAAAATAATAGATTTCTAACAATACTCCAGACTCTTGTTATTTGGATAAATGCAAAGAATCTTGGAATTGCGTGTGAAGATGATATCCCCCCGCCAATAAGGAGCTACATGGGAATACTCAAGACATATTTCAATATCGAATTTGAGCATTTAATAAATCAGGACACTTTATAGGCAGTCATGTTTTTATTTGTAAGCCGTAAATAAGTAATGATGGAAGACAGGGTAAACATCAATGTTTCTGCAACTGATTATGAGGCCACAAGCAAAGCCATCATATCTACACTAGGTAGCCTTGAACAAATGGTTCATGGGGAAAATGATTTTATTGTAACTGATTCAGAATTTGCATTTGGTTGGCATTTTTATGTTGTGTGTGTTAATATGTCACTTGTAAGAAAGCTGTCTGACCAGATGGGTCCAGATTTTGATAGAATTAAGGGAAAGACATTAGAACATAAATTTTTAAATTGGTTGAATCAAAAAATTGCTCAAAAGAATGTAAAGGTAAAATTTGCAATAAAGGAAGAGATGGAGTCAAGCAAATATGGCATATTTTAACAACGCCTGAAGTGACGTTTTTTGTCGTACCAATCGCTAGTTTAGGTTATGTGGATAAAAAGCAGGCCCTTGAGGGGAATCGAACCCCTGTCCGGGGATCCACAGTCCCCTATACTCGCCACTGTACTACAAGGGCCACATAAAGTGAAGTCCTTTTCAATCCAGTATTAATCTTAACTGATTTTATTCCTAATAATTTGTTTTGAAGAGATACAGTTTTACAACAAGAGTTATGGATTTATGATTCCTCTTCCAATAATCTTTCCTTGTTTTAACATTGTAAGTGCTTCTGTTGCTTGCTTTAGGTTGAATTTGTTTGAAATTACTGGCTTTATGATACCTCGTTGCGCTAGAGATACTAGTTCCAACATATCAGGCATTGAGCCAGTGTAGGAGCCAATTAATTTGTATGCTCTTGTGGGCATCGAGACAAGATTTAGCTGTAATGCTCCTCCAAATAATCCGACAAGTACTACGCGTGCCCTTCTTCGAAGTATTTGCATATCCGTTTCTACAGTCTTGCTTCCATTGACAAAGTCTATCACAGCATCAGCCCCCAGATTTCCTGTCAGTTCCATTATAGTTTTTACAGGATCTTCATTTTTAGAATTAACAGTAAAATCTGCACCATTTTCCTTTGCAACCTTGAGTTTATCGTCACTAATGTCCATTGCAATTATTCTCGCGCCAGTAATTGCTTTTGCCAATTGCATTCCCATCAATCCAAGTCCACCTGCTCCCACTATCACTACATTATCATTGGGTTTTAGCTGCGCATTCTTAACTGCACTATATGCAGTCAAGGCAGAGCATGATAATGGGGCACTGATATCAGTATCCAGATCGTGAATTTTTGCAAGATATTTGTAACTTGGAACCAGAACATATTCTGCATAGCCGCCGTCATTGTAAACTCCCAAAGATCTGGGTTTATCGCATAAATTTTCTTCTCCCACTCTACAGGCAGGGCACAATCCCTCCCCGATCCATGGAAACACAAGAACCTTCTCATTTTTCGTAAATCCTTCGACCTCTTCTCCCATGCTTTCAACCACTCCTGCAACTTCATGACCAGGAGTGAGAGGATACTTGACACCTCGATCAGTTGTCTTTAGAACCTGACCACCTGGACCCTCATAGCCTCCGTCCCAAAGATGAATATCACTGTGACACACTCCAGCCGATTCTACTTTAATCAAGACCTGAGAACCTTTGGGTTTTGGAGTTTCAAGATTTTGAATTTCAAGTGGCTCTTGTATTTTGACAATTCTTGCTGCCTGCATGACCTAACCTACCAATATGCAATATAAGATAGTTTTTGTGATTCTTACGCCTACATTTAATATGGCAGAATTTTGGCTTGATCATATTCAGAAAAAAATCCCAACTTTGATGCTTTGAGTATCAGTTTGACAATTAACCGTAAGTTTATTACTAACAGAAAAAATAGTCGCAAATATGAAATTTAGGCTGTGGTATGTTGCGATGGGAATCGCTGCTGCAGTAGTATTCTATAGTATGATCTACTTGGGCCATATGCTGTGTGTTCCCATGGAAAATGCGCCATGTGTCTCAATGCTAAACTCTACTTAGATTTAATTAAAACCAAGTAAAAAGATCAACATGAGTTGTTCTGGTGAGACCGTAGAGACGGACGACGAGTTTATTCAGATAAAACCAATGATTTTAAATCAACTCAAAAAGGCAAAGTATGGTGTTTCTGATCATGGCACAGTAGAATTGTGTCATTGGACAAAAAAATCTTTTAGAAATGATGGAGATTGTTACAAGCACAAGTTTTATGGCATATCAACTCACAGATGCATGGAATTCTCACCTGCTGGTATGTTTTGTGAAAATAGATGCGTCTATTGCTGGCGTCCCATGGAATTTTATAGCTCAATGAAGATGTCACCTGAAAAAGTTGCCCCGCCTGAGATCATCCTTGCAAACTTGATGGAAGAACGAGAGAAGCTAATAATGGGACACTATGGTGATGTTCGAAGTGACAAGAAGAAGATTGACGAATCATTGCTCCCAAGCCATTATGCGATATCACTTTCGGGTGAGCCTACAATGTATCCCCAGTTGCCTGAACTAATAAAATATCTCAAACATCTACCTGCAACAAAGTCTGTATTTTTAGTTACGAACGGTCAAGAGCCTGAGATGCTTGCAAGATTACGAGATGAAGATGCTCTGCCAACCCAGTTGTATTTATCTACAAATGCACCTAATGAAAAAGTCTTTCATCTTGTCAATAGACCAAAATACAGAGATGCATGGGAGAGGTGGAATTCTAGTCTTGAAATGCTTTCAAGACTTGATACCAGAACTGTACTTCGAATTACTTTGATTAGGGGATATAATGATGGTGAACAACTAATTCCAGAATATTCAAATATGTTTGATCGTGGAAATGTTCATTTTATAGAAATAAAATCTTACATGCACATAGGTCGTTCAACTAACAGATTGGAACATTCGGATATGCTAGACATGTCAGAGGTAAGGCATTTTGCAAATGCGTTGGTAAAGCAAAGCAGGTTTTATTCAATAATGGATGAAAGTGAGGCTTCAAGAATTGTTGTATTACAAAACCAGAAACGAACTATAGACCGCTGGATTTCTTCTTACGCAAGTACCAATTAGCAAATTTTTTCAATGCCAGATACCTGTGTGAAATGAGATTCTTCTTGTTTTTTAGTTGAGAATATGTCATGGTCTGCCCCTCGGGGATAAATATGGGATCAAACCCCCATTTATTACCGCATGTTTTTGTAGAGATTTTACCTCTTACGGTGGCATCAAATAACAAAACGTCATTCTCTTCTTCGCAGTACGCGATAATAGATCTAAATACAGCTCTTCTTTGTTTTGTCAGTAATCGTAGAATTCCTTTGTTTCCTATGGTATCAAGCGCAAACGATGAATATGGTCCAGGAAAACCTTTCAATGACTGAACAAATAGTCCATCATCTTCTATCAGTACAGGTCTTGAACATAGAGAAAATGCCTGTTTAGCCTTGTATTGTGCAACTTCTTCCAAGCTATTTGCCTGCATTTCTTGAAGTTTGTACTTGAAGAATTGTAACGGTATTTCAAATTCTGACAAAATGGCTCTAGCTTCTTTGAATTTGTTTTCGTTAGAAGAAACAAAAAATACACTAGACGACATTTGCGTATCTGCCTCTTTTTTCTATGACTTGAACATGTAGGACGACTCTATCTTTTGTTGAATTTCCCACGACTGCCCCATATCCCTGCAAAAATGACGACCATGCTTGATTTACGATTCCAACGTGGGCACTGTTTAACACTTCCTTAAATAGCCTGAGATCAATGGCGTGGTCCTCTGTTTTTTCTGTTCTCTGAGCAAGCCCGAAATCTAGCATTACCAACTTGTCAGATGCAAGTATGAAATTTGAGGTAGTAAGATCTCCATGCATGACTCCATTCTTGTGTAAGATGCCAACCATTCTTCCAATTTTTTTGCATATTTTTGTTATCATTTTTTCCGGTAAATCTTTGACTAGCTTTCCTGATACAAACTGCATGTATATTTCCGATTTGTTTTGATCCACAAAATATACAATTGGAGTGTTTACTCCAAATGTCTTCACGTCTGAAATTATTGTTGCCTCTCTGATCGTGCGCAGTGTACGAATCCTATTATCAAGAATTTTGTTACGATACTCCTTTCTTTTTCTAATTTTCAGGATGGTTTTTTTGTTATTCCACGTTGTTAGATAAATATCAGCCTCTGCTCCTTTTTTTATCAGCTTCAACAATATTGCAGATGATATGGCTCATAATTTAAGTTACAGGCGTGTTAAGAACAATCAGACTTTAGTCATGTCGTACAAAGAGATCAATATTATAAATTAATGATTGTTGGATATACAATTATAACGTACAACGAAAGAGCAATTTCATGCAACCAAATGAAAAAAAAATTGAGCAAGAAGATTGCTCAGAAGACACATTAGGTATTGGCGTTCTTACTCTTACAAACATGAGAATAGCTTTTGATAAGGCGGAAGGAAGGATTGTAGATTTTTCTAAAAAGTTTGGTGATACTGTCATGGAGGCAAAGCTCAGTGACATAATTGAAGTCTCTAAGGAAGGCAGGTTTATCAAAAAAATTGTAATCAAGATAAAGACTGGGGAAGGCGAAAAAACGTACAAGTTTGGGGTATTTAGTACAGGAAGATGGGAAAAGGTAATACGCGAAGCTATTTCTAACTACAAAGATCAGTAGGATATCTCTACGGTATCTAATCTCCAAGACTGACGTACAAATGTATCCTCTAGCTTAGAACCAGCCTTTTTTGATGCTTCTAGCAACCCCACCCAAGAAATCTGAGAACCGCAATCTCCTGAATATTCTTTTGGTGACACGAAAAATTTGCAGTCATGCCTATCACATATGCTTTGGAGAATTTCTGATAATCTCTTGTTGGCTGCGACTCCGCCTACTACTAGAAATTCTTTCTTGCCTGTAAATGATAGAGCTCGTTCCACGGCTTCGCCTATCATCGAAAATGCAGTTTCCTGTAGTGAGAAACATGCAATTTCTAGCCCTTTTGGAATTATTCTTTTTGTGGCAGAAAGAAGACCGGAAAACGAGACATCATTTCCTTTGACTACATATGGTAGAGGTTCATAATTTGATGACTTGGATGCTAGCTCTTCTATTTTATTTCCACACGGTGATGCAAATCCGGCATGCCTTCCTATTTGATCTAACAGTTGGCCCAGTGTTATGTCTAGTGTTTCACCAAATACTCTCCATCTCTTGCCTAGAAATGCTAGAATCATGGTATGGCCTCCTGATACAAGTAAAACAAGTGGATCTTTTGCTCCAGTAAGCATTTTTCCCAATTCAATATGTCCAAGTGCATGATTCACTGGATATACAGGCACGCCATAATACGAAGAAAGAGATCTTGCTACAACTGCGCCAATTCTGAGGCAAGGTCCAAGTCCTGGGCCAGCAGCATATGAAACTAGATCAAGATCAGTGATTTTTACATCGGCCTTCTCCAAACACTCTGAAAGTACTTGAGGAGAGTGTTCAGCATGATGACGGGATGCTTCTCTTGGATGTATCCCCTCACCTTCTGGTGGTCTGTATATTTTTCTGACATCTGAGAGAATCTTTCCATTTTTGCCCCTTTTTTCAATTATGGCGCACGAGAATGTGTGAGCCGTACTTTCAATTCCTAGACAGATCATATTATCCTCTACTTAGGGTTGACATAATTTTCAACACATCTCCATTTTTTAGCTTATGTTCTGCTCCCACTCGTTGTTTCGTCTTAGCATCAACTGCATAAAGGAACCCTTTTGCCAAGTCTTCATGTACGGTTCTAGCAAGATCCCGCGCTGTGGATCCATCAGGAAGCAGCCTAGCATCTGGCAGAACCTCGCCGTTCTTGTTTGATAGCTTTGTTTCATCTTCCACTGGAAAGACTACAATTAGTTTTAAAAGATCAAAGCAGGCAGAATCCAAGATTTGCTGAACTCCAGTACCATCAATTTTTGATAATACTTGTTGGACCAGATCCAATGCTTTTTGTTGTTGTGAATTAATACTTATTCCTTTTATTTTAAAATCCTTATCTCCCGGAAGATAATCTACAAGACCGCTTTTTGTGGCTTTTTTTAATAATAGCTCAGTCTCTGCACTACATGCTATTGTATTATGTATCTTTTTTAGTTCATTTAAGATACTCAAATCATGACAAAGATCAGACTTGTTAGCAGCAATTATGATTGGTTTAGTTCTCTTTCTCAATTCCTTTACAAATGAAAAGATATCGCTTTCGGTCCAATCCAATGGTTTTTTTGTTTGTAGATTCAAATGGTGTAGAACTGCTTCAACATCGTATTCTACTATCCCAAGTCCACTAAATCTTTGGGTAATGGCTTGAATAATTTTTCCACTCTTGCTTTCTAATTCTCTTGTTAGTTTTTGCCATTCTCTCTGGAGTATCTGTTTCATCCATTGATCAAATTCTTCTTCCACAAACTTTACATCCTCAAGAGGGTCATGAGTACCAACTGGAACAGGTTGTCCTTGTATGTCTGTTGATCCTGACGCATCTACTATATGGATTAATGCTTCTGCCTGTCTTGCGTCATCTAAGAACTTGTTTCCTAGACCCTTACCTTCGTGAGCACCGGGAACAAGACCTGCCACATCAATAAGCTTGATGGGAATGTACCTGGTTCCTTTCACACATAACTGATGAATGTGGTTTATTCCAAAATGTTTGCATGCGCAATCAGTTTTGACGTAAGTGATACCAACATTTGGCTCAATCGTAGTAAATGGATAATTACCAATCTGAGCAGTAGTTTGGGTTGCAGCAGAGAAAAATGTTGATTTACCTACGTTGGTCTTGCCCAAAAGTCCTATCTGCATGAGTACCAATCTGAAGATTGCTCTTATTAGTATTGCAGAAGTGTTTAATTCAATTTATCCTTCAGTCTAGTAGTTGAAGATAATAACTGGTAATCCAGGAACAGGAAAACATACAGTGGCAAGAATGCTTGCAAAAAAGCTTCAACTCGAGTTATTTGACATAAACAAAATGGCAATTGATGAAGGTATGGTTGAAAAAAATAACCAGACATTAGATGTAGATGTCCAAAAATTAAAGAAGATTTTAAACAAAACAACGTCAAGTAATGCCTTACTTGTTGGGCATCTGGCTCCTTATGTTATTCCAAAAAATAAAGTGGAAATTGCCATAGTGTTAAGGCGTAGTCCATACAGCCTAGAACATGCATATAGAAAGAGGGGATATACCAAGAAAAAGTCAATCGAGAATCTTGGTAGCGAAATAATAGGGGTCACATACTACGACACAATAAAAAATATAGGCCGTAAGAAAACCTTTCAACTTGATACAACTAACAAATCTGCATCTTCGATAGTAAAGAAGATTGAATCTCTTTTTGTGAAAAATAAAAAAGAAGATGACAACATTGATTGGCTAGAAATGGTTTCAAAGAAACGAGACTGGAGTAGATTTTTCCCATACTAGATTCAAATTACGTAGTATTAAATCAAAGTCAGATGTTTGAAATAAAAAAGTCAGACTTGTCAGGAAGAATAGGAATACTTCACACTAATCATGGTAAGATTGAGACGCCAGCGTATGTGCCAGTAATACATCCAGTACGACAGTCAATACCCACAAAAAAAATCCGAGAGATGGGTTTTGATCTTGTTATAACTAATGCGTTTATCACACTAAAGAGATATGGCAACGATGCCATAGAAAGAGGAATCCACAAAATAATTGATTATGATGGTGCAATCATGACTGATTCTGGAGGTTATCAGGTTCTAGAGTATGGCGATATAGATATGGATTACAAGACCATGGCATCATTTGAAAAAGGAATTGCAACAGATTTTGCAATTCCATTAGATAAACCAACAGGTTTTGGTCTGCCAAAGAAGAAAGCAAGAGAGTATGTCAATCACACACTCCAAGTATCAAAAGAAACTTTAGAGACAAGAGATGACAATGGCCAGATATGGATAGGACCCATACAAGGAAGCGAATATTCAGATCTTGTTAAAGAATCGACTAGGACATTGGTAAAATATGGCTTTCAGATGCTGGCGCTGGGAAGTCCGGTTGAATTCATGGAGTCATACGAGTACAGACTTTTAGCCAAGATGATAATTACTGCAAAAAAAGAAATTCCTGATTCCATACCGCTCCATCTCTTTGGGGCTGGTCATCCACTTACGATTCCTCTGGCTGTGGCCCTAGGCTGCGATACTTTTGATTCTGCCTCATACATGCTATATGCAAAACATGGCAGATACATCACAGAGGACGGAACTAGCCATCTTAATGAAATGACATATTTCTCATGTACCTGTGAAATATGCAATAGATACAAGCCAAAGGAACTTCAATCGCTTTCTAGAGACGAACAAGTAAACAGCATGGCCTTACACAATCTTTATTCGATAAAGGCCGAAGTTGATAGAGTAAAGGAATCCATTCATGAGGGTCGCCTATGGGAATATGTCCTTAAGAAGGCACGTGCGCATCCAAAGCTCTTTGAGATCATATCAACTCTAGCTTCAAATACTCAGTTTCTGATGGAGAACACGCCTAGATTCAAAGAGAATGCCATATTCTTGTTTTCAAGGGAAGACCAATTCAGGCCAGAGGTTGTCAGATTTCATAACATGGTGAGGAAATTTAAGACAAACAAGGAAAATCTGGTGATTGTTCCTGAGGGTAGTATGAGACCATTTTATCTATCAAGTGAGTACAACAAATTGAAAAAGAAATTTTCCAGTATTGCGGATCATACTCAATTTTGTCAATACAACCCCTATCTTGGGATAATACCTCTGGAACTTTCAGACATGTATCCAGCTGCACATTATGTAATGTCAAATCCTCAGCATGATAAAGAGGAATTTATCGAGTTTTCCAAGACCTGGGACATGTTTCTCAAGCAGAACAAGTTCAAAAAAATCTATGCCGCAAATGATGACTTTCTAAAGTATCACGCAAAAATATCAAAAAAGAAAATCAAATTTTTCAATTTTAAAAAATAATAAAAAATGGAAAAGAACGATCTGCTTAAAGTGCAGCGTCTTCTGCCCAGCCTTTCACGAAGATACCATTCTTGTGGAGAGGAACTGGTTGACCAGGTGTGTATGACATTGGTCTCATCCAGAAGATTGCCTTTGTTGGGCAAACGCCTATGCATGCACCGTCTGAGATGCATCTTTCTGGATAAAATACAAATGCTTTACCTCTCTTCCAGCCTTCAACTGGTTTGACACGAAGAACGTCTGGACCAAGAGAAGTACAGATCTCTACGCAAAGCGCACAGCCTATACATCTTTGTTCGTCTATGTCTGGAATGATTGCTATTGGCATTCTGATTTTGATCATTCATCGTTTGATATTTAAACTATCTGCAAAATTCATAACGGAGTTATAGATTGTACAAATGTTAAAGAAAAACAAAAAGAAAGTATAATTTGAAATTTTTACTTCTTTATTTGGCGCATTGCCTCAATCTGGCCTGATGTTACCCAGTCGAGCAATTCTGCCGATGTAGGATTTAGATCTCCTTTTTGATTCATCATATTGTGAACCCAAATCCAGTTTATCTGATTCAATAATGGTTTGTTTCCCTCATCGCCTCTTCGAACCTTGTCTCGAAGATCTTTTGGGATAGTACTCCACCATTGTTCAAAGGTTCTACCCATGTTCAGATCAATTTTGATTCATATAATTAAGTCTTTTGTAAATTATACGTATGATATAACAAGTTGGTTTCTCAATCGCTAAACGTTTAAAGGTACTTTGGAAAGAGCTTCAATTCTTGCAGGTAAAAGTCCTAGGCGCGGCAAAAGAAGTAGGCCGATCTGCCTTTCAAGTTAATTGTGATGGGGTAAGCTTTCTGCTTGATTATGGTGTAGAGCTGGGAAGAGAGCCTGCTTACCCCCTACAGGTTACCCCACAAGAGATTAATGCTGCAATCATAACCCATGCCCACTTGGATCACTCTGGCTACATGCCATCGCTTTTTGTGCATGGTAGTACTGATGTTTATGCAACCCCGCCAACATTTGACCTTTCAAGGTTATTGATAGAGGACATGATAAGGCTTAAAAAAAGTGGCCGTCCCTATGACCTATCAGAGGTGACCAAGATGATGATGCATTCAAAGGAGGTTGGATACCGGGAAAAGATAACCCGCGGGAATGCCTCCTTTGAGCTACGAGAATCCGGTCATGTACTTGGAGGAGCCTCGGTTCTGGTAGAGTCACAAAATAAAAAATTGTTTTATACAGGAGATATCAATCCTCGGGGCTCTCGCATGTTAAGGGAGGCAGACCTTGACTTTGGCGAGATTGACATGTTGATTACAGAGAGCACCTATTCACAGACAGACCAGATGCCTCGTAACGAGTCAGAAGAGAAATTTATCGAATTTGCATACGAGGTACTAGACAGAAAAGGTTCACTTTTTGTGCCTGCTTTTTCTGTGGAAAGATCTCAAGAGATAGCAGTAGTACTAAAAAATGCCAAGTTCAGGCACAAGGTAGTCATGGACGGTATGGCCATCAAGGTAAATGAGATAATGTTAAGATATCCAGAGTATCTACGCGATGCAAAGGTTTTTGCTGATTCTGTCAATCATGCGGTCTGGGTTAGAGGAGAAAGCGAAAGAAAAAAGATGCTAGACGAGCCTGCTGTGATAATATCTCCCGCGGGAATGCTCGTTGGTGGTTCTGCGGTATTTTACTTGCAAAATCTTGCACTAGACAAAAAGAATGGTATAGCCCTAGTTTCGTACCAAGGAGAAGGAACTCCCGGAAGAAAACTTTTGGAAACTGGCAAGGTAAGCGTTCGCGGTAAAGAGTTCAAGGCAGAGTCTGAGGTAAGGCAGTTTGAGTTCTCAGGACATGCAGATAGGACATCACTGTTTGACATGATGAAGAAGATCAAAGGAAACCCCAAAGTTCTAACAATACACGGTGATAACGAATCATGTACAAAATTTGCAGAAGAGATACATGAAAAATTTGGGTTTGATACACTTGCACCTAATGCCGGTGAAATAGTATCTGTATGATATGCATAACATTACAACAATCAATCTGAACTTTACAATAAATAGCGGCCAGGTGTTTCTCTGGGATAAGATAGAGGATGCATGGTGCGGTATTAACGGCAATGACCTTTTGGTTGTAAGGGAGCCCTTCCAAATAGTTTCAGCTCAAAGACAAGCTCGTCATTTCTTTAGGTCAGATGACAATCTAGAGAGGATACTAAGGCAGATAAGTAAAGACAGCCTCGTGGGCATGGCGGTAAAACAGTTTTCCGGCCTGAGACTGATGAGGCAAGATCCCTTCCAGTGCTACATCTCCTTTATATGCTCATCCAACTCGTCAATACGGAACATCAGAAATATGCTGAAAAGGCTTTGTGTCAAGTTTGGAGATAGAGTTGAGTTTGAAGATCGTCAGTTTTTTACCTTTCCTCAAGCCTACAGGCTGGCAAACGCCACAAGCAGGGAGTTGCTTTCATGCGGTCTTGGGTTCAGGGCAAGATACGTAAGAGATGCCGCTAGGGCAACAGATTCTGGAAAAATTGATTTTGAATATTTGAGAAAGGCGGACTATAGATCAGCACTTGAGATATTGAAAACAGTGCTAGGCATTGGTAACAAAATAGCTGATTGCATACTTTTGTTTTCACTTGACAAACTAGAATCTTTTCCTATAGATAGATGGACGCAGAGAATTTTGCAGAAATATTATCCAAAAATATTTGATAGTGTGACAGGAAAGTCTTTGACTGAAAAAAAATACATGTATCTACATGAAAAAATTGTAGAACATTTTGGTCCATATGCAGGATATTCACAACAATTTCTTTTCAAGCTGGAAAGAGATCTTAACAAAAAAAATTGGTTGTAAAAACCCTTAATATGGATACCAATTGCCCGATAGTTGGGCCTGTAGCTCAGCATGGATAGAGTGCTGGACTTCTAATCCAGTGGTCAAGGGATCGAAGCCCTTCGGGCCCGTTGATCTGTTTTAGCTAGCACAAGTAAAGTTTTGTGACCTTAATTCTGCCCCTGTCAATATGAAGAGAAAGGGAATTCTTTAATCTACCAAAAGAGTGTAAGAAAGTAATGGTAGATGGTACAAAAAACAGAAAAAGTCTCAATAGTCATTCCCATATACTCTTAGCGCTTGTCGCAATTCTTGGACTGTCTTACCTTATCTTAATACCCGCACATGGCATAAGTTGTCCTTCATCTGGGTGCATACAATATGGCAATTCAGTTAATAACATGGCCGGTGTGATGCACACATATCAATCAACAGTACACTATACTGGCATTACAAATACCTCTAATCATACTCAAACATTTACGGGAGCATTCCCAGCAAAGAGTGGATATAACTCTGGTCTAAATTCCACAGTATCAAATCCAAACAATAGTACTAGGAATGCATATACTCAACAAGGATATAACAATACAACATCAAACAGTGGAGGATACAAAACCATACCTAATGCACCTTCATCAAAATACTCCTTACAAGTATCAGTAACAACTGACAAAACATCCTACAATTATGGAGATTTGATCATGGTTTCAGGCCATGTAAATCCAGTAATTGAAGGGGCTTCTCTTAACATAGTGATGAAAGGACAAAACTCCGAGATACAGGCGGGACAGGCCCAGATACGATCAGATGGAAGTTTTTCAGAACAGGTTTATGCCGGCGGGCCTCAATGGACTAACGCAGGTTATTATTATACCATAACAGCCCAGTATGGCTCGTACACGTATTCAGGTACAACTTTCTATTTCTCCAAAGCGCCAGTATCAAGCACACCAGATCCTACAAGCACCACAATTACACCAAATTCTGCAACTGTATCAACTGGCAGTTCGATTACATTATCAGCCCAGATCAGCGACACGTCGCATTTGAATAATAGATTTTCTAGCTTTGGTTTCCACGCTCTGCCTCTAGCCACAACAGGCACCGTATCATGGAGCGATAACGGTGCTGGAGGTACATTTGATCCTGCATCATGCACGTTATCATCCGGTAGTTGCATGACATCATATGCACCATCCATGACTCCTCCCTCTACCATTACAATAACTGCAAGTTATGGGGGAGATACTACATATGGTACAAGCAGCGGAACAGCGTCTTTGACGACATCAGCAGCAAATCAAATCAACCCTACAAGCACCACAATTACACCAAATTCTGCAACTGTATCAGCAGGCGGTTCAATCACATTTTCAGCCCAGATTATAGATATATCAAGCTCACCTACTACGACAACAGGTACCGTATCATGGAGCGATAATGGTGCTGGAGGTACATTTGATCCTGCATCATGCACGTTATCATCCGGTAGTTGCATGACATCATATATCACCTCTGCAAGCCCACCTTCTACCATCACAATAACTGCAAGCTATAGTGGAGATACTGCACATAGTACAAGCGGCACATCTGCATCCCTAGCGACAAAAAGTACACTTGATACAACAGCCATAAATGTAACATCAAGTCCTGCCACATTTACTTCCGGAAGTGCAAATACCCTGACTGCATCCATTACAGATACCTCAAACCCATCCTCGTCCATGATTGGCATCGTATCATGGAGTGACAACGGTGCTGGAGGCACTTTTAGCCCGGATGCCTGTACATTGTCAGATAACCAATGTGCGCTTACATATACCCCGCCCTCTACTCTGCCAAGCAG
>JASHOW010000092.1 GCA_030038445.1 Nitrosopumilaceae archaeon | reverse complement strand
CTAAGATTTATGCCAAAATACTAGAACTAAAAGTCAAATTTTCTTTTATCAATACATAAATACTCAAGATTCTTGAGATTGGCTAGCAAATGAGAACATTAAACATCTTTTATGTAACACTAGTAGCACTTGTAACGGTTTTTGGATCATCTTTCTTCATGTTAACTCCAGCACATGGCGTAAGTTGCCCAGCAAGTGGATGTGTAGAAGGCGGGGATACACTAAATGCCAGTGTAACCCCGACTACTGGCGGTTCACCATTACTGGTTTCCTACGCAGCGTCATTTGCAGGCAATAGTACAATTAAGGACATTACTTGGAATTTTGGAGACGGTGGTACATCAACTACCGATAATGGTACATACACATACCAGTCAGCAGGAAACTATACCTGTACTGTAGATGTGGATTCTAACGATGGCACTAGCTATACTCAGCAATTCTCAGTGACAGTAACTGGAACCATAGGAGCTAACGTACTAAATGCCACAGTACCAAATCCAAATAGTGGCACCTTGAATGCATATCAGTATCTATTACAAGAACATAACGGTAGTACGACGGCGTCAAGCGTTCTTCCCCTTTCAGTACAGACAAATTCACCAAGTTATAATCAAGGCGATACAATAGTCATCAATGGCGAAGTCAAAAGTATATCAAACGATACAGCTGTCACTCTAAGAATCGTTAATTCATTAAAAAATATGGTTTCAATAGCACAGGTTGTTCCTGGATCTGATGGTAGCTTTTCTACTAAAACTCTTGCCACTGGCCCATTATGGACAACAGCAGGTAATTACACAGTAATCGCACAATATGGCCCAGCCCTAAATACTACTACTACTTTCATGTTTGGTGGCGGCAATGGACAATCGGTCATAACCGCAGCTACAAACGGAACTTATTCATTACAGACTAGCGCTGGAACATTCAATATACCGTATACAATCGAGGGTGGAACTGTACAGAGTATGCAGATAGAGGGACAACAGACTACACTTGCAATCACCCTTAGCACGACATCAAATGGCTCGCTATCAGTAAGCCTTCCAAGAGCACTCATAGATGCTAAAGAGCTACCACCTGTATCCACAGCAGTAAACTCTACATCAACCACTAAAGTCAACCCAGAAGAGATGCCAGATCAATCATTTGTTGTCCAAGACGGAGGACAAAATGTACAGTTTACTGAAGTGAAAAACACAAGCACTAGAACACTTGGCATACCCTTCCACAAGGGAGACACAACAATAGATGTTGTCGGTACGGTTTCAGTTCCAGAGTTTGGCCCGATCGCAGCTCTAGTACTTGCAATTGCAATAATATCAATAATTGCAGTATCTGCAAAGACTGGACTAAGATTTATGCCAAAATACTAGAACTAAAAGTCAAATTTTCTTTTATCAATACAAGAAAGTTTTGGTCCTGCACCAATAGGCAATAAAACGAATTTTCCATATTTTAGAATTCTTTCCTGAGAAATTACAAGATGCCAAAATCATAGATTATTATACAACTAAATAAAACACAAGATGTTGAATTTCGAATTTGAAGAGTTCGAATCTGCAGAAGACATATTTCTCTACATGTCAACCATGGCACCACCTATGAAAAACATACTACCAATCAACTCTTACAAGGAATACATCTTTTCCATGATTCCTCTAAATCCTACAACTGGAGATTCCTATCTTGTGGTGTATACAAAAGGTAAACTTGAAGGAAAAATTCTAGAATTTGACATGAATTTGAAAAAAACTAGAGCCGTCGATATGGCAGAGCGGGCAGACAAGATCTATTTTGTCGTTCTAACCCCGAGAAGAAATACAATTGCAGACAAGGCAATCAAAGAACTAAAATCTACTTAGTATAGGCAGGAGCATTAACTGACTTGCTTCTTGCGTATTTTTCCATAATATCGTCAGGAAGTTTGCCATTGAATAATTCCTTACACAGGCCTCTCAGATAACGCATTATCGCCCAGGTTCCGGCTTTGATCATACCATACATCACAGGCTTCATCATGATACCATATGTCTTATTTCTGAGAATTATTGGAATTATATCATTAATCACTCGCAAGTTATGTTCCCAGCATTTCCAGAATAATGTAAACTGTGCCTCATTAAGATTACCAAAGTGCATTGAGTTCTTTTCATTAAAGTCTTGGTAAAGCAATGGTGCAACAATTCCGCGCATATTCATACGCTTAAAATCATCAATCAGATCTATAGTATATTGTGTCTCGTCTGGCGTTTCATCAGGCCATCCAATAATCAGGGTTGCTGCTGGGAACCAGTGATTTTGATTCATTATCTTGGCGCCTTCTCTGACAACCCATCCCCATTCATCTGTAGAAAATGGTTTTGTCTTCACACCAAGATGCTTTTTTACCATTCTTGGAGCCACGGTTTCAATACCGAGATTTGTTGCTAGCCACTTTTCATTACTCATCCCATTAATTTCCGATATGTCATGGAATAGCTTTGGATCGGCACATACAGCAGAAAATGTCATGTGAGTTGTTCCAACAAATCTAGCTCCAAGTGATTTGAGTCCTTTCCACAGTTCAGTTATTGCGTCATAATTTGGTCTAAACTCCCTATTGTCACATCCATAAAGCAACATCTCGTCAGAGTGTAACCAGATAGAATCAAAACCATAATCGAGATTTATTTTTGCTTCCTGTTGAAGTCTTTCTAGAGGTAGATCCTTTTTTGATCTTTTATTGACATCACAAAAGTCACAGCCTCGTCCGCATCCACGCATAGCTTCGATGAGTGAATTAACGGTAGGACCTTGAATCATAGGTATATTCTGAATATTTTTTACAAAGCAATGCATCAATTCTGGTGCGTCTCCTTTCTCCAGATCATGAAATAGATCCAGCGCAAGTTCATCAGCCTCGCCTACAACTACGGTATCAATGCCATGAATTTTCATTCTTTCAGTTTTTGCAAGCTCCCAAGCTCCGTTTCCACCAACCGCCACATGGAAATTGTATTTTTTCTTGAGCTGAATAACTTTAGCACACATTCGCTTGAATTTCATTGCAACGTACGAAAGTTTTTCAGGAGACATGGTGGTAGTGACAGGGGCCATTCCAAGTGGATCCATTACGTTTATTCCTACAACTTTGGTATCAGGTCCTATACATTTTTCAAGATAATCGGGATTTGCAATGAAGACATCATCACGCTTGTAACCTTGTAATAATGAAGACTCTACACGACGCAAACCGACTTGGGCAACTTTTGCCTCACCAGTAGCTACGTTAGTTTCTACAGGAGGACAAAATACTTTGTCAAAAACCCATTCTGGAACAACCTCATAAGGCCCGCATGCAATAAATCCATAGAGAAAGTTACCACGATAATTAGTCATCAGGCTACGATCTGCGGTGAGAACTATTCTCTTACCTGCCATTCCTCTAGTTCTTTTTTACTGCGATATAAACCGTTTACCTCGTTGACGTATTTTGAAGAATTTTTACTTTTGACATATAAACTGGTATTGTACAATCCATAGTATGGATATCTCAGAACCAAGGCATATTGAGAGGCATCAAAAAGAGACCAGTTCCATAAGGGATTTCGTGTTTGGCTTTGGAGATGGAATAAACACATCATTAGGGTTAGTAGCTGGGGTTGGAGGTGCAGACCAATCTTCTAGCATCATCATATTGGCTGCAATGGTAGCGATGTTTACCGGTGCAAAAGCAATGGCTGTACAGAACTACCTAGCAGTGAGATCGCAAAGACAGATCTTACAATCTGAGATTGAGCGAGAAAAATGGGAGATTGAAAATGTTCCAGAAGCAGAAAGAGATGAGATAGAGGGAATTTACAAAGCAAAAGGGTTTGCCGGAGCCGAACTTGAAGGTATAGTTAACAAAATTACATCCAATAAAAAAGTGTGGCTTGATACAATGCTTACAGAAGAACTCAAAATGAATCTAGAGATAGTTGGAAATCCACTGAAAAGTGCTTTCCGCATGTTTGGCGCATTTTTAGTTGGCGGCATCTTACCAATTATTCCATATTTCTTTTCAAGCGGATACGAACCACTGTTAATTGCTGTTGGAACAAGTCTGTCTGCATCTTTTATTATTGGAGCAGTAAAATCAAAGATGGCTGGCTTGAACGTTGTATGGGGAGGGTTGGAAATGGCCGGACTTGGTACAGGTATTGCACTAATAGGATATGGAATAGGTTCTGAATTAGGTCATATTGGCATAATCAAGTCTTAGATCTGTTTAGGGCAATCCTGTTTTGCAATATTTGCTGCAAAAGATCTAAAGATCCAACAAATATGATAGCGCATTACTGAGGTTAAAATTTAGTCAGAGTTCAAGACCAGAAATAGCTGTCTTGACGCTTTCTATTCCCTTCTTGAACCATTCCTTTTCATTTGAATCCAGATCTAATTCTACAATTTTTTCTACTCCATTCTTGCCTAAAACTACCGGTACGCCAATTGAAACATCCGAATAGCCATATTCTCCGTCAAGGTATGTCGCTACTGGTATTACTTGTCTTGTATCTCTTAGTACAGCTTCAACAATAGCAGAAATTGCATTTCCGGGGGCATGAACTGTGGCCCCTTTAAGTTCAATCACTTTGGCTGCAACTTGTCTTGTGTTCTGAACAATTTCATCGGTTTTTTGTTTTTGTAGTATGGAGGTAAGAGGTATGCCTGACACTGTAGAATATTTTGGAAGAGGCAACATGTTCTCTCCATGTTCTCCAATAACCAAGGCGCGGATTGAATTTCGAGAATAGCCGGTTGATTCGTGAATGAATTGAACAAATCTGGATAAATCAAGCATATTTCCCATCCCAAACACCCTATTTTTTTGGAATCCTGAGACTTTGTATGTTAGATATGCCATAGGATCCAAGGGGTTTGTTACTGGGATTATCATTGTATCTTTTGCAAATTTCTTTATGTTCTCCACTACACCCTTTACAATTGATGCATTAATTTTTAATAGATCCATTCTTGTCATGCCTGGTTTTCGTCCAGAACCGGCTACAACAACTACAATATCTGATCCTTTCATCTCCGAATAATCATTTGAGCCTCGAATATTCACATCTATTCCCTTTTCAGATAACATATGGTTAAGATCCATGGCTTCTCCCTGTGGGAGGCCTTGCACAACATCTAACAGAAGAATTTCATCTGTCACTTTTCTTAATGCAGTAAAAAGTGCAGCGGCTCCTCCTACTTTGCCTGAGCCAATAATTGTAATCATGATTTGGCGTCCATTTAATCACTAATTAAACTTCACTATTTTCTGAAGTAAGATTAGCATTCAAACTGTTCTCCAAATGAAATTATAATTTATATGCATTCAGACTGTTTGATGTGATAACAGATTGATCTACCTAGACAACGCAGCATCGACCCCGGTTCATCAAGAAGTAATAGATGAGATGATTCCTTACTTTAAAGAGCAGTATGGAAATCCCTCTTCCATACATAAGTTTGGCAGGGCTGCCAGTGTAGCCATACAAAATGCTAGAAAGAGAATAGCTGATCTTCTTAGTGCAGATAGCAAAGAGATCTTTTTGACATCAGGTGGTACCGAGTCAAACAATACTGCAGTCTATGGCATAGCATTGCAAAAAAAAGGCAAGCATATCATAACATCATCCATAGAACATGATGCAATACTAGAGCCTTGCAAGTATCTTGAAAGACAAGGATATAGAATATCGTATCTTCCAGTAGACAAACACGGTCTTGTAAACGTGGAGGATGTTAAAAAAGAGATTTCACGCGATACGTGTCTTGTCACAATAATGTTTGCAAATAACGAAGTCGGAACTATCCAGTCAATAAGAGAGATCGCAGAGGCGGCACACAAGAACAACGTAGTTTTTCACACAGATGCGGTACAAGCAATAGGCAAGGTTCCAATCAATGTTAAAGAACTAGACATTGACTTGCTCTCTATTTCTTCACATAAGATCAATGGTCCTAAAGGAGTGGGTGCACTGTATGTAAGAAAAGGAACCGTAGTATCTCCTCTCATACTGGGTGGCGGGCAAGAAAATGGATTGAGATCAGGCACTGAAAATGTTGCAAGCATAGTAGGTTTTGGAATGGCATGCAAGATAGCAAAGGAAAATATGAATCAAAATACAATTCATTTCAAAAATCTTACCTCTAAACTGATCACAAGGGTTCTATCAGAGATACCAAAAACCAGTCTTAATGGACATCCTGAAAAGAGAATTCCTAGCAATACTCATTTTACATTTCTTGGAGTCAATGGAGAAGACCTCATCATCAAGCTTGACGAAAATAAGATTGCGGCCTCTACTGGTTCAGCATGTTCTGTACGTATACAAAAAGCATCTCATGTACTCAAGGCAATGGGCTTTTCACATGAACAGATAACTGGCTCATTACGCTTGACCGTTGGAATTACAAATACAGACAAAGAGATGGATGAGACTGTTGACGTGTTAAGAAAGGTAGTACAAGAGCTACGTGCCGTGTCACCGTACAAGGAGAAATACAGTTTTTAGATTTGGAAAAGCTGGTCATGTATGCCTATTTACAGATTTATTTAGGCATCACCTGAAATTGATATTGATTATTTGCAGTTAGTGGCAATGGAGAATCCATACTATCCCATACATAGATCTCGGCTGAATAATTTCCTGGGCTGGTAGGAGTCCACTGGATTTGCTCATTTACTTCATTTGATGGGCTTACTGTACCATCAATCCATTTGAGATACACGACTTGGCCTTGACTGTTTTTTACTTGAACAATATAGGAGATATTCTGGCCATTTTGATAATCACCGTTTGAAATAATGTCATTGAAGGTTATTGTCTGACCTACTGTAGGATTTTGCAACAGTGGCATTCCGTTGCTATCACCAATTTGTGTGACATGAGTAATCTTTGATTGATATACCGCTTGTGTAGTACTGGATGACGTTGGAGCAGAGGATTGTGGCGTTTGAGATGTCTGAGGTGTTTGCGAGGAAGAAGCAACCGTTGAACCTATTATGACTGATCTGCCTAATGCATCCAGATAGTCATGATACCATGCCTGTACTGTTCCGCCTACAGGCGATATTAAGGCAGTTCCATCTTCGTTACATATCCAAGATGGCATCTTGAACATGCCTTGAAATGTTCCCGAACCAGGAGCAGTTTCAGTAAGTGTGAAACCCGTAGCAGCAAGTCCACCAGTAAACGCTCCATTTATTGTACATTGATGAAATCTGAAGCCCTTTATCCAAACCTCAAGAAGTATATTTCCATTAGCATCGCCCACAGTATCTACTGCAGGAGAGTTTGGATCACTTACAGTTGTAAATGTTTGTATGTCATCAGCATTGGAGATAAGATCTGGATCATGTAATGTTATTGTAACTGGCGACCCAATCCTATAATTTGCCGAGTCAACTGTTACTGTACCTGTGGTTGTTGTAAGATTATTTTTTGATGTAACAGTAGTCTGTTGTCCTCCAGATGGACTTTGAATGGAAAAGTTTATTCCATTTTGATCTACCATTGGACCATTTACAAGAAATACTATATTGTTACCAAATGTCTGTAAGCTTTGTATCAAATTTGGATCAAATTGATTTAGTTGATTTACTACTACACATGATATGGTGCCTGCGAAAATACCTGAACCTGGTGCTGTTTCTTGAAGCTCAGCACGATATACAGCATTATTCATTGTTTGTCCGTTCTTCATTCCAAAAGAAAATAGATCAAAGACAATTGGTTGCGTATCTGTTTCATCGGAAATAGTACCACCCGAGCTGCCAAAATTGATTTCCAAATATACAGGGGAAGATGCAGATTGAGATTCAATTGAAGTCATCGCAGAAGTGCTTATTTGGACAAGACCATTGCCAGAAGAAATTGTACCAAGAGGCACAATTTGGACGGATGAACTGCTAGATGCGCTGCCAAAATGAAGAGTCATGCTTGTGCCTGAAAATGAATTTATTCCTAGTTGTTGTTGAAATGATCTCAGGTCGTAATTAACCCAGTTTGTTCCACCAGAATTAGGTTGGCTAGCATCAATCAACAAACCTTGTAGTGTTCCAGCAGTGATTCCTAGGTTTAGTGTAACCTCATAAAAACTGGTGGATGGTGTAGATCTGGTATCTATCATTAGTCGGGCAGAGTTGAGGTCTGCAACACTGGAAGGGACAGATATTGGATTTGAAAGGCTGTTGGGGCTTGAGTAAAAGTTCACATCAGAAGCATCAATTAGCGTAATTGGACTTCCAATCTTTAATGTAGGTACCATGGCTGAGCTTCTAAAGACATTTAGAACCTCGATAGTTCCTGAGTTTAAAACTTGATTAGCATCAGATAGCGTAATGGTTTCCTCCTGTCCAGGCCCAAACTGCCCTTGACCAGCACCAAGAGTAAGACCTGCAGTAGCAGTACCAGAGACGATAGATGTTGTTTGTTGGTCATATTCTATAGAGCCTGATTGTCCTCTGGGTGCATTTGGCAAGATACCAATTGTGGAGATGTTGTTATAGCCACTCTCGAAAATGCCAGTGTTTGGGCCAGTTTCTACAAATGTGACTAGACTGTTGTACGTTACTCCGTTAGCAGTTATCGACTGGCTAGTTTCAAGACTGTTTGTCTTTAGAGTAACAACACTTCCAAGATTCATTTCCACCTTTCCATTGTCCACAAAACCCAAGCTGCTCAGATATTGTTCCAAGTTTACTAGACCTGAAGTGTCGCTACTGCCAGATTCTGGAAATGCTTGATAAAAAGTTGCTTCCGGATTATTGATATTAAATGTCCAAGAGTCTATTGCAGTAGGATCCTCATCTAATTGGATATCATTTATTGTTGCAAAAACATCAGAGCCTGCTGGATATGCGCTTCTATCAAGGCTTACTGAGATGTTTGGGATCTCGGAGTATGTAAGATCAACACTTTGAGTCCCTGTTGGACTATCATATTCCACAATAACATCGTTGCTAAATGAGAAGAGTTGAATAACAGGCCATATATTTGGGTTAATTCCAATTTGCCCTGTACTTACATTTGGACTTGTGTTCAATGAAGGAGGGTTTCTGATGACGCTATCTTGGTTAGTAGATGGTGGCTGTGGCGTTCCACTGCACGAACCAAATGATGCAAGCCCTTGAGTTGTACCCGATATGCCATTAGAATCCGGAATTGCAATACCATCAGTTTGTGAAAAATCTGTACCCAGTACTGATGATGGCGTTGAAGATGAACAGAAAACTCCAAAGTCTAGGTTTTGACCAGCAGAACCACTCAATGATATTTGATCCGCTTGTTTGGCTGCATCTGTATTAGCAAAAAATGCATACCAATACCCATCTGATGCCTGAGCCATACGGAGTTGTTTTCCATTTACATTAACATTTGGTTCTCCCTGAGATTGATCTGTTTGGACATTATCTTGTTGAATTATGACTTCAACTACCATTGCACCAGCAAAATGATTTTGAAAAACACTATTTTGTGCAGACACAAATAAGTTTGGATTACTTGAATATCCTTTAACATCAGAGAATAATATTTGTGGAAAGATAAGGAGTGCAATTAAGGAAAGGACACATAATTTGTGCAATATCATCAATAATTATCTCCAAGAATTAACCTTGTCGAATAAACGAGCACTGATAATCCAAATTCAGATACTAAAACGGCGAAGTTTTAACTAAGGGTTTACTGGAGCCCCAACATGAGACCAAAGATCATACTCATAATTAGCGGCATCCTAGTGGTAACTGGCATGTTGATTTCATTTTTACAGGCTGAAAATGAAGTGGACAACCTTGCTACAGTACAACAGGATCTGCCACAGAGTTCTTCTATGAACGTTAGCAAAAGTTTAGATCCGATGAAGAGTAAAGATGGAGTTTATTCAATTCAGATATCAGATGTTAAAGAAGGTGATAGTCTTAGTGCTGCTATTATAGATCCGAATGGGAATGTCATTATTGCAAAATCAATAACAAAGAGCCCATTTCAAGAAAACTTTACAGTTTCTTCAGCAGGAACCTATGAGTTGAAGATACAAAATACTGCGCAAACAGACATGCAGGTGCTTGGAATAATAGGATACTATCCACAGGGTGCAACCTTGTTGGATGTATTTGACATTATAATTTTGATAATAGGTTTGAGTGGTTTGGCCATAGGTATGATGTATTTAATAAAAAGACGAGGCAGACCAAATATCAGTTAAGGAACTGGTCAAGTTCAGTCAATCCGTTAATTACACTATTAAAATTTTCATCATTTTCCATAATCTTGTTGAGTTTGTCCTTGTCTACACTAAAAGTTGTATTTTTTTCATTTTGCGTCACAATAACAAATCCATGTTCAATAACATATGATAATCTATCTTTGATCTCATTTTCTGATATTTGCAGTTTTTCTGCAAGATAACGAGAATCTTTTTCGCTGTACTCTAGTTCAGCTAGAATTACAGAAACATTAGGATCGGTAAGGATGTGCAACATTTGTTGTTTGTCAAAATCTTCTTTCATATTACCATCCATGCCTTGAGCTAAGTATTTTTTTCTTGTTTAAAATAAAATCACTTATGAGAATTTTATCGATTTTTTCAGGATTTATGTAGTATTCCCTGCCTTTTAGGTGTCTTTCCAGATTTTCAACGTAACTTAATAGCTCTTCTTCTTCGCTTACCATAATGGTGTCAATTTCTATCCCCTCGCGTTTACACCTTTTTGCTTCCTGTAGTGTTTTAGTATCGATAGTAGGATCTACCTGTTTATACCTATAACAAAGGTATACCATCTCGTTTCTGATATCAAGTTTTACTTCTCTCTCAGCCTTTAATTTAGCAAGAGTTTCATCATCTGGTCTATAGAAATGGGAATATGGCTTGTCTGATAAAATAGCATTTTTTTGTGATTCATCGTCTACAAAACATGCTGAAGGTTGGCCATCAGTAATCAGTACTATTCTTTTATTGCGAGCGCCGTCTTTTTTCAATATTTTAAGGGCTAGTCTAAATGCAGATTGATAATTTGTATAGTGTAGAAAATTGTCATTAGCGTCATAAGTCTTAAGATATGGTATATCACGCGATTCGACTTCTGATGCTAACGAACCAAAGCCTACTAGGTATATAGAATCATTGGGAAAGAATTTTTTATTCAATACATATAATGCCCATAGTGCTTTTTTGGCAGATTCTATTCTGCTTCCCACGCCAGAACTGAGAGAATATTTCATTGTTGAACTCAGATCAATACAGTAGACAACAGCTACCTTTACTTCTTCTCTTGTTTCAAATTTTTCAAAATCTTCAAACTTTAGTTGAAGTGGTAGTTCTATCGTAGATCCCTTGACCCTAGATCTTTGTACACAATTCAATATTGTAGTCGGTATGTCAAGATTCTTGATATCGTCACCCATCTCAAGCTTCTTTGTGGTATCAAGTATAGTACTGCCAGAACCAATGTTTTTTGTTTCATGAAGTCCATATGCCCCTTCATTTATTGCTCTAATTACGTCTCCAAGCATTCGTTGTCCAATTTCAAAAAATCCTTTATTTGTAAGCCATTTCTTGTCATCTTTTAGATAACCCATCCTTTGAAGATATTTTGTTATCGGTTCATTGTTACCATGAATATCAAGTTCATTTTTTTCTTCAGCAATATTAGCCTCCGATTGTTGTTCTTGTATTGTTCCTTGAAGCATTTTCTCGAGATCCTGCACAGATGGAGTTTTCTCTTTTAATGCTTGTTGCGCGATAGTCTTTAGAATTTTTCCCATCTGTTCGTTGGATATCTCGGACTCGGAATCCTTTGAATTTTTCTTTTCATTTAGAAAATAGACAAAATTTGCAATGCTATGCGGCAACGTATGTACCTTCTTTCTTATCTAAGATCTTAGGGTTCATAGAACAGAGTCCATCTAGGACCAATTCCAATATTGCCGCTCTGAGTTCCTGAATGGCCAGTTCAGAAAGCTCTAAAGATTCTGATGTTATATTGTGTTTATTAGCTTGATTTACAAATTCATTTTGTTCTGATAGTACATTTTGGTAAATTTTATCTACCAAATCTGCCAAAGACTTGAAATTCTGTAGCTGGCGTGCATAGGAAGTCTCCATACTATTAGAACCTAAAATTTCTTGTGACACTACAAAGGTCTTATCTGCAAATTCTTTTTTAATCATCTCAAAAACATTTTGTTCTATACCTTTGAGACATTCTAGTGATGTATCTGTAATAGCAAGATTAATCAAACTCTTTAATGTTTTTTGACGATTTTCTGCAGTGTCGTCTAATTCAGCAAGCTCAAACTTGGCACATTGTTCTATACATAAGAGATCACTTGGTCTAGGCAATGGCAGTATGTTGTGGGATAGGGCTCTTACTCTTTCAGCTTCGCCGACCAATAGTTCAAGGCTATGGATACTCATCCTAACGCTGACACCTTTATCTTGATTAATTTCTTGACTAGAGCGAGCATTTTGTGCTATTCTTACCAATGCTTTGAGCATAAAAATAGGAATGAATGATTTTGGTATTTTAGATTCTTGAACAACAATGAATATTTCATCGTTCAATGTTTTTGGATAATGTGTGTGTATATGGCTTTTCAATCTATCATAGAGAGGTTCTATTATTTTTCCAGCATGAGTATAATCTATCGGATTTGCAGTAGCAAAAAATACATTTTTTGGTTCAAAAACTACTGGATAAGCGCCGGTAGTGAATCTACCTTCTTGCAGCACAGAAAGAAGAGCCACTTGTTTTCTAGTATCAAGAACCGGAAGTTCGTCAATGCAGAACAATCCGTGTTTTGATTGCATCAGCTGTCCTGGAGAATAAGATTCAATTTCATACATTTCTGTGCCTTGTTTCATTATTTTTATTGCATCAATCTGTCCTACTAGATCTTTTACGGAAATATCAGGGGTTGCAAGAACGTATTTGAATCTGTCCTTTCCCTCAATCCACTCTATTGGGGTTTCAAGTTTATTGTTACGAATCTTTTCCATGCTATCATGATCCATGTAAAATCTAGGACTTGACATGGGATTTTCCTTGTCTTGCAATAGGGAAATTAATTCACAAGCTGGCAGATCCATTGGGCAGTCATTTGTAATGCTTCCTCTTATCACAGGCATCGGAGAGAGCAAATTTTCTGCAATTATCTGGGCAATTTTTGTTTTGGCCTGACCAATTTGGCCGACCAATATTATATCATGACATGACAGGATAGCACGATCAAGTGCTGGTATAACATCATTGTCAAATCCTATTACACCCGGATATTTTTTGCTACCAGCCTTGATTTTTGAAGCCAAGTTTCTGCGCAGTTGTTCTTTAGCACCTACTATCTTGTAATTTATTTCCAAGAGTGCACCTAATGTCTTTACCTGTTTGTAGTCCTCAGGAACGCCCGCCATTACTTCAGTATATTTTGGTAGTGAGTTGTAACTTTGACTAACAACACCTTCAAAATCTTGTGTCAATACGTTAAGTAGATTACAATTCTGATTTAAAGTATTATTTATTTTAGCATAGTTTTTATCGGGGAAAGAGAGGCTTTCCAATACTTGTCTTCACAAGAATTTAGACATATTGTTAGGATTGCAGGTAAGGACGTATCTGGTACTAAAAAGACGATAATAGGCATAAGCCAGATAAAAGGAATGGGATATAATTTTGCAAAATCTATCTTAGACATATTAAAAATAAATCCCAATAGCAATGTAGGTTTCCTCACCGAGTCTCAAGTTGAAGAGATTGAAAAGGCAATGCGAAACCCATCATCAGTTAACATACCATCATGGTTTCTTAACAGAAGAAAAGATATCGATTCTGGTAATGACCTCCACTTGATTACTTCTGATATTGATTTCAATGTAAGAAATGATATTGAAAGAGAGAAAGGGATGAACAGTTGGAGAGGATTTCGTCACACTTATGGATTAAAAGTAAGAGGCCAGAGAACTCGTACAACAGGTAGAAAAGGCGGCGCTGTAGGAGTTCGCAAAGGCGGCAAGGTATTACCAGCTGGTGCACCAGCTGAAGGCGCAGCTGCTCCTGCAGCTGCTGGTGCAACACCTGCCGCAGGTGCTCCTGCTGAGAAGGGCGCAGCTGCTCCTGCAGCTGCTGCAAAAGGAGCTGCCACACCAGCAAAGGACACAAAACCAGCTCCTGCAAAGCCAGCTGCAGAGAAGAAGGCAAAATAGGTGTTCAGGTAAATGGGAGATCATCCAAAGAATTCTCGTAAGATGTGGAGAAAACCAAAGCGACCTCTAAATTATGACCTCCTAAATGAGGAACTGTACGTACTTGGCACATATGGACTAAAAAATAAAAGAGAGCTTTGGAAAGCACATACGGAGCTTTCTAGAATAAGAAATCAAGCAAGATCTCTTTTAGCTTTAACACAAGAGGTAAGAAGTAAGAAGGAACCAATACTTATGAAATCGTTAACAAGAGTGGGACTAGTAAAGGAAGATTCTACCTTAGATGATGTTTTAAATCTGAAAGTAACGGATTTGTTGTCACGCAGGTTACAAACTGTGATTCAGAAAAAAGGCAACATCAGAAGCCCTTACCTTGCAAGACAAGCGGTTGTGCATGGACATGTCATGATAGGAGAAAGAACAGTAAATATTCCATCGTATACCGTTACTGTGGAAGAGGAGGATCATGTACGTTTATCTCCCGAGGTAGATTTTGGCAAGGTCAAACAACAAACAGTTGAGAAAGTAGAAGCTGAACAATCTTCTGAGTAAAAGATACACAATTATTATTTATCCAGTAGTCGATAGAATAGCGTGTGTTCAATCATAGGATATCTTGGTCTTAGCCAAGCTGCGCCAATAATAGTAAAAGGACTAAAGAGAATGGAATATCGCGGTTACGATAGTGTTGGAGTCGCTACATTTTCCAATAACCAGATTTTGGTAAGAAAAGGGGTAGGAAAAGTAATAGAGGTAAACAAGACAGTAAGACTTGATGAGCTTTCCGGAACTGTTGGCATAGGGCATACAAGATGGGCCACGCATGGAATGGTTACTGACACAAATGCTCATCCTCATCCATCTAGCAGTGGAGAGATAGCTATTGTCCACAATGGGATAATAGAAAACCACGAGGAGTTGAAGAGAGAGCTCCAGCAGAAGGGTTATACTTTCAAGAGTCAAACGGATAGTGAAGTAATCGCAAATCTTCTTCAACATCATTATGATAAGACTAGAGATGTAAAACAATCAATGATTCATACTGTTGCTGATCTAAAGGGAGATTATGCTTTTGTGGCTGTTTTTGAGGATGGGACATTATCAGCAGCAAGGCTTCATGAACCTCTTATAATTGGAATTGGAAAGCAAGGATACTTTATCTCTAGTGACGTTTTGGGATTTGTAGAACATACAGACGAAGTAATTTATTTGGACAATAGAGAATTTGTAATTATCAATACAGTTGGAATTCAGATTTTTGATTTTGATGCAAATCCAGTGCAACATCAGATTACCAAGGTATCAAAAGAATTTGCTGATGTATACAAGGGAGAATATGCACATTTTACTCTCAAGGAAATATCAGAACAACCAACTACGATAGTAAATGCTGGAAACAACACGAAACTTGAGCTTGATTTAGCAACAGACTTTATTCGACATGCAAAGACACTGTACATAACAGGAAGCGGGACGAGTTATAATGCTGCACTTGTAGCTAAATTCCTTTTTTCCAAATATGCAAAGATCAAGATAGAACCAATAATATCAAGTGAAGCACATTTTTCTCCAGATATTTTTGAACAACAATCCATCTTGATAGCATTATCTCAAAGCGGGGAAAGCGCAGATGTGTTAGAAGCTGTAAACATAGCAAAGAAGTCTGGAGCCAAGATCATTTCAATTGTAAACATAATGACCTCATCCTTGGCACATTTGTCATCCATATCAATAGGATTAGGTTGTGGACCTGAGATAGGAGTAGCAGCTACAAAGAGTTTTACTGCACAGCTTGCCATATTATACAAAATAGTAGACAAGATATGTCAAGGTGCTTTGGGTTTAGATCTGGCCAAAGTATCAGAAGCAGTCAAGAAAAGTCTTTCTGATGATTCTAAGATTCAAGAGGTGGCAAAGAAGCTCAAGGATGTATCTGACATATATGTACTTGGTAGAGGAATTCATTATCCTATAGCATCAGAATCTTCATTGAAGCTAAAAGAGCTCACCTATATACACGCGGAGGGCCTTCCAGGCGGAGAATTGAAACACGGACCTCTTGCTTTAATGGATTCTAATACATATGTCATAATGCTCAATCCAAATGACTCTACCTATTCTGATACACTAACTAGTGCACGCGAAATAAAGGCCAGAGGCGCAAAGGTTATTGGAATTTCAGACAAGCCTAGTGATGTTTATGATCATTGGATAGAAATACCACAAATGAGTGAATCCATGTATCCACTAGTAGAGATAATACCTATCCAGCTTTTGGCATATTATGCAGCTGTTGAAAAAGATACAGACCCGGACTATCCAAGAAACTTGGCAAAATCTGTAACAGTCAAGTGATTCTCTCGTATTCTTTTTCTGTGAGAAAAAGAAGTTTTTCTGCATCTATTCCTGTTTTTAACATACATGCTATAGAAGCCCCTCCTGCCCCTGCTCCCTCTTTAACAAACCCCTCAGCATAGGAACGAAGGCCGGAAATTTTTGATTGACCAAGTTTAAGTTTGGCAACCAGTATCGGAATATCAAATATTTGTTTAACTGTCTCGACTAGATTTGCAGACTTGTCATCTACAACGTATGATGTAGTGCTTATAGCAGTATTTTTACCATCAAAACCTATACTTTTTGCAAAACACAGGACAGCGGCCATTTGTGTACCCCCTGCCAACATCACTTTTGTAATTTCAGAGGAGGTACTAAGTATCCCAGCTACTGTTGGTATCATAGGATCCCCAAGCTGTGCAACAATGTCAAAGGGATCATTTGATCGCACCCTCTTCAATGCATTCTTTACAACTTCAGCCTTGAGATGAGTTGGATTGCTAGGCATGCTACTACTTACTAGTGCTTTTAGGCCCAAGCCCTCAAGCACTCCAAGTGCTGTGGTAGTTCCTCCTGGAATACTCTCTCCAATTACCAGACAGTCAGTTGAAGCACCAAGAAATCTACCGATTATTCGTCCATACTCCACTGCCTTTCGTATCTCTTCTTGACTTAATGCGGCTTCACTTGAGATGTTTTTTCCATATTCCAAATCCATATCTATGAATGGAAGTTTTGGAGCAATCTTGCTTCCAGCATTAATTACTATGCTTGGTATACTTGCTGCCTCCAAAGCTGTCTTTGTCAGAAGGGCTGGCGTAGGCTTTCCATCCGGAGTCATCGGTATGACAGATATGCTTTTACAATATCCATAGTGAATAAATTCTGCATCTGCTGGACCTGTATATTTTATCAGATCAGGATGTTCACCAGCAACTGTGATTCCGGGTATTTCTGAAGTTGCAGTATATGATATCACTAGAGAAAAAACAAATTTCTTTTGCCTTATTGTATTGATTAAATCTATGCCTACTGTCTCATTTCCCAGAATCTCAAT
>JASHOW010000091.1 GCA_030038445.1 Nitrosopumilaceae archaeon | reverse complement strand
TTTCCATCACTCCATGATACGACACCAGTGGGAGTGATAGGGACACTTGAAACGTCACTGACCGTTACGGTAAATGTTACTGTTTCCCCAGCTGATGTGGTTGCCGAGTTTGGAGTAATGACTGTAGCCGTGGCATCTGGCATTGCCACTTCCTGGGGTGGGGGCATGACATATGCATCTGTGTTTCCTAGAGCAGGTACTGCATACTCATGCGCCATCCAGTATTGTATGTCTGATGAAAATTCCTTGTAGTCCATCTTTCCGCTTGACCACAACTTGGCATCATCTTTTATCCATTGAGGTATTGGACCGTTATATCCTGAAATCTGTATGGGTGTCTTGTCATGGCTCATGTACTGTTGTATGCTGTGCATAAATTGGGTATCAGTTGCCTTGTTGTCTGTCCATTGCTGGACCGTCGTCTTCAAAGGCGTAGCTGTATCTGATCTTTGATAGCGTGTATCGTTGACATATGATGAGACACCTGGAACAGGTCGAGCCGTCGTAGGTGTACTAGGAATCTGTATCGCATGCTGGATTGCTGTAGGTGTACTGGTCGTATCTTGCGTGCCAGGCTGTGGAGTTGTAGCAGGTGGAACAGTAGTTACTGCAGGCATGTCTGATGTCTCTGGCACAGTCTGTGACGGCTCTGGTGTGTTAGGAGCTTGGTTATTCTGGACCGGTGCAGCTAGAACAGGCGATGTGGCATTTGCAGCTATCTGCGATGCATCCGACTCTGTCAAAACTGTATCTACTACATTTCCTGTGTTGTCTGCCTGTGTACTGTTAGTGTATGAAAATGAAAGATCGGCAAAAGCATACTGTGGCAAAATCAATAGTGCTGTAAATGCAAGAAAGACCAGAGCCTTTGTTCTCATATCACCATATTTTCGTCATTTAATTTATAAAAAATTACGACACTATGTTCCGGAATGTTTTTAATTATGATTAGGATCCAAATGATTTGAATACAAATTAATTATGTCATATATCTATCCTTACATCTGTATGAGAATGCGCAGCCCGTGTCTACTGCGATCTCTACATGACATGTGAAAGAAGAAACAAGCAATATCTACAAACCGTAACTTGCAATTACACTGTCTTAGGCAACTTTGTTACATAAAGTATTTTAATTTGTAACAAATTGATTGGTATCCAAATGATTTGGACACAAATCTTATATCTCTCAGTTCCGTAGATGATATAGGTATGAACTACGACAAACAAAAAATGTCAAGACCACTTGCAGTAACGGCAGGCATAGTAGTACTGCTAGCTGTAGGCTTGGCTCCTGCCTTTGCAGACAGCGCAAGTCAAGTACCGCTTGCACCTACAAACCTGAGTGCCACGCCACTATCTTATGACCAGATCGCTCTGACATGGAGCTCACCCCCAAATGCAACCCAAAGTGGCATAGTTGGATACCAGATTCTGCAAAATGGCCAGATTCTTGTCAACAACACCGGAAATACGTTAACAAACTATAATGACACGGGCCTTTTCCCTGGTAGCATAGAGCAGTACCAAGTTGCAGCATGGAATCCTGCAGGACTTGGATTGTTTTCAGGCAATGCCTCGGCTACCACACCAATACCTGCCAACACGACACAGCTAATTCAGGACCCGTCAGATACAGCCTCGACCATACAAGGAGGCAACTGGACAAACCACTTTGTGCAGCACCATGACTATCGTGGACTAGACAACCATACTATGCCCTATGAAAGGACGCATGTTGGCCAGCTCATAAGCGGCACAAGCAAGCCGTTTAACGCACAGCAAAAGGGAGTCTTTTACAAAATCCATGGGCCTGACCAGTATGTAAGCAACCCTCCACATCAATGGATAAGACATGTTGACCAATATGGATTACACCAGGCTCAAGTCACGCATCAGTTCACGAACTTGAATGACAAGATGGCACCAGTCTGGCCTAATAACGCATTGGCAGGCATGGGGGACCACCAGATGACAAAACTTACTGACAAGTATCCTACTCCAGACTGGACTACGGCAAAACCGTGGGCTCACTAGATTTTTTCATTTTTTTATTTTTGTGTACGTACAATGTTACCATGATAAAAATTTACCAATAAAATAAGGAGGCATCCAAGACTAGTGTTGTCTAGTCTGTCTCTACTCTTGGATCTTGTTCCTCTGTATCTGCTTCCACTTTGTTTACATCCTCTGTTATTACTTCAGTGTCAGCAGATTGGGTTTCCTCATCTAACTCAGAAGCCATTGTACAGATGATGTTTTCATCAGTTTAGAATCTTGTTCATATAGAATACGGTGCCTACAGTCTCATATGAGATCAAGATTCATTTTCTATTTCAGCTAGTTTTGCAAGGATATGTTGTCAAGCCTAAAGGATGGGTCTCCCTGCGTTACTATGGATACTCCAACTATCTTGCCATTGGAAAGATGCGAGCTAGCAGAATGAAAGATAACGTCTGCGGGTGCAATAACTGCATTCCAGTCGCTTGATATCCATGCGCTGTGAATTGTAGTCTGATTGTTTACCTGCGATATCTTGATGTAGTTTGCAGTGAGGTTGCCGGTGTATGATATCTGCACAAAGGAGCTAAACATGTTGTCTCCAATATCAAACGTGCCTACCGTATCTATTGTACCATCCACAGAAGATGTCTGGTTGCCCATTTTTTTTGACTGCATGCTGGATAATTGCTGGTTCATTTTTTCCCACTGGCCAACAGTGCAGATCTGGTCTCCGCACACATGCACATTGCATGGAAGGCTGTCTGTACAATGGCCAATATCTATCCCAATTAGGCCTGCCACCACTCTTGCGTTTGCCTCTGGCAGAATGATATTTGATACTGAAAAATTTTCCGGCAGCATGACAGCCCCTAAAAGAGCAATACATACAGCTGCCAGTGCCACCCTGGGCATCATAACACAGTAATGCCTTTTCTGTCTTATAAGAGAACTGAATATATCTAAAAAATTTAAACTAGTTACGGGAATCCTTCGGGACTGTGTAACATATCGTACTTTAATCTTAGAGCCCTGTAAATAATTGGCGCGTGATCAGCTTCGACATCTGTAGTTACGTACAGAATATGGTCTTGGTCTATTGGCATCGTGATTCGCTTTATCTTCTCATATTCTACTAGGGCATACTTGCCCCTGCCAATCTTGTCAGAGACTTCGTTGCGAGATTTCCAGGCATTTATTGCAAGCTGGAGTGATTTCTGGCTCTCTTCTGGTGTGAGTAGATTAGTAATGCCCTTGCGATTGCCACTTATCATGATGTTTCCCGACATATCAAATATTGTAGCAAAGCGAATCTTGGGATCCAGTGCCATGACTTTGTCATATAATGACTTGTAATCCGTGGTAGGTTATAGTCATCCCAAAGAATAAAGATTTCTTTACTAGGTAGGAATTAACCCATCATTCTTATAGATGCCTGCTCATTGCAGAGCATAAAGGGAGGTGCAATGATGAGTTACAACGACGGCGGTTATGGTCGATCTAATAGAGGATACGGCGGTGGCGGTAGAAGATTTGGAGGCAGCAGACAATACGACAACACTCCAAAACCTGTAGAAACCGGCAAGGAATATGACGTGTCCATAACAGAAATCAGTAGAAAAGGAGACGGTATCGCAAGAATCGAGGGATTTGTGATATTTGTTAAGAACGGAAAAGCTGGTCAAAACGCAAAAGTAAAAGTTACTGAGGTAGGCCAGAGATTTGCTATTGCTGAAATAGTAGAAGCTGCTTCTTAGAAGACAACTAGTTTCCACAACGAACAATTTTTCATATTTTATTTCATTTTTTACATTCAGGTGATTCATGCTGTGGATATGATTGCAAATGTATGTAGTAATTTTTTTCTTGTCGGATATGACAAAAGACACTGCTACCATTGCAAAAACAATGTAAGATATATTGTCATGTCATATTGTATGGATTAACTTTGTTAAGTAACAAAGCTTCGTAATTCTTTATAAAATACAAACTATACAACACGCATGCACACAAGAACGCAATATGCCGCAGTGATGGCATGCGTCTTGTTGATTATTCCAGCAGTTGCATCTGCACAGACTCCAACCCGACAGCAGACAGAGATAGCAACTGTACAACAAGACAGTATGAATGCGACACTTGCACAGGTAACATGCCAGGCGAATTACATTACTGGCTACATCAATGACACAATAACTGTGATACCAAATATCAACAGTTCAGCAATCACTGCAGATTCGGCTAAGATTGCAACTGATCTACAGACTCTCACAAGTGATGTAAACAATCATGACAAGATGCAGTTTCAAACAGGCCTGCCAGCAATCAGGGCCGACTTCAAGTCAGGAAGAGTTGATCTAAACTCTGCAATCAAGGCATCAGAGCCGGCAAAGACGATAAGATCTCAGCTAAGAAGCGACATGATAAGCCTTGCAGCTACCGAGCGAAGCTGTACTTTTATGGCCGAGCAACAGTCCGCCCAAGCGCGAGTCGCATCTTTTGAATTTTCGATACAGCAAGCGCAAGACAGATCACACCGACTCTATCTTCGGGGAGTTGACACAACCCAGCTAAATTCAACAATTGCTCAGGCACAGACAGATCTTAGCAATCTTGCATCGGCAATATCTTCAGCCACAAACTCTACCCAGCTCAAGGCAGCGATACAAAGCTACTGTCTGTATGACGGCTGCAAGAGCGGTACAAACTTCCACTTTGCGGCCCAGATTTCACTGGGCTCAGAACAGGCTGCTCTTAACGCAATACAGTCAAACCAAAACTCGGGACAGTATGACACCCTGATAAGCCAAGCACAGGGAAATCTCACTAGCGCCCAAAACATACTGACCTCTGTGGAAGGATCGCAATATCAAAACACGCAGGCAAAAGATCTGTGGACCAGTCTACATGATGCCCAAACTGTCATAGCACAGATATGGCATGACCTTGACGGGCACAAAAACTCGGCAAGCAATCCATCAGGCTCTGAAACAACAACTTCAGAGTAATTTTCTTTTTTTTATTCTACATTATGGTATCAAAAATCAGTCCGCAAGATAATGTCAGTGTTTTGTCAGATTGTATTCAGCGGTACTTTGCAGCACGTTTTTAATTATCGGGTCTGTGGCGTTCTGGACTGTATCTCTGACCTGCACCAGCTTGTCAAAGGCAACACCAACTTGTGTAAAGTGAAAGTATGCCACTAGAAAAAGTACCACTGCACATATGATTATTATCTTGCGAATCATTGATTCTGTTTGAACGGTTGTTCTTTTTACCTGCATGGTAAGAAGGATTATAGCCAGATGTTAAAATTTAAATGCCATTTTTCTGCCCTTGCCTCAGGACGTACTGAAATATCGCCTCAGCTCTGTCTGACATGGAATCTAGTAAGAACCAATACAAGTCTTTATCTTGCCGTGAAACGATATAAAATCAATTGAAAGGGCTGGGTAAGATCTTTGTTATTTCTGGTTCCATAATAAGCATGGCTAGCGTACTTGGTCTTATGCATGGTCTTGTACCAAGACATCAGCCATACTTTCAGGGCGCTTACTTTGTGCTTGGTGTGTTTCTGATCATAGTGGGAGCATATGTGTGGCTTAGCACACGCAAGTCAGATGCATTCTGGGATTATGTCGAGCACGAAAGAATCTGAAACTGATCCTATGCTGATTTTTTAAAATTTGTGGTACATCTTCAAAACAAATCCTGCCGAGCTTAACAATATTAGTGAACAAGGTTAGTCATTTCATAAATACTCTAAACTGGAAATTAATCGCATGATCAAAGTTTCCCGCAGATCAAAGACATGTCTTATCACGTCTAGGTTTGTGAAAGAGAGACAGTACTGCAAAGGCGGCGATATCTGCACATGCTAAAATCTCAAGACGAGTCACAGCGGTACAACGAACCTACTGGAACAGTCACCTTTAGGGTGGATTCGCAAGTGATGACAAAGCTGAAAGACTATGCCAAGTACGAAAAGTCTACCGTAAATGCACTGGTCAACAAACTGCTCTTGCAGGCAGTAGAGTGGGATATTGCAGCAGCAAAATCGCGGTGGGTTCCAGTTGAAAGGCAAGTAATTGAATCAATCTTGGATAAACTTGACGACAAGATGATTGCACAGACGGCTCAGATGGAAGGCAGGACTCTTCCACGAGACCTATGTCTATCAATGAGAGGAAACCATGAGATAGGCGACTGGATTGATATCATAAAGCTAAGATCTGCGGTAGCAGGATTTAACCTCACAGCCACGCAAGAAGGAGAAGAATCCGTCTTTGTCATGCGACATGATATGGGGGAAAAATATTCACTGCATTCCAAACTGTTCTTTGAGCAAGCCTTCAAGGAGCTTGGTTGTGACGCAACATTTGAGGCGTCTGAAAATACTTTGGTCTTTAGGATACCTGGCAATTACTTGAAAACCGAATAAAAAATACCTTTTAGGCATTTCTTGCACTTTTGCATCAACGATACATTATAGTATGCTTACAAACACACCACAAACAAAAGTGGAAACTGTAGGGCTAGGAGAGTCTGGGGAAGGGCACATTCCCATATAAAGCGATGGCGCCTACAGCTTCCACGCAAAAGTAATTTCTGAATTAAATAATGCTTGTGTATTATTGTTCATGAACAATGTTTTCTATCTAAAAATACTTCTATAAATAAAAATGTAGATTGCATGAATGTATTCAAGCTATTCGTTGCAATCTATTGCAAGAAAATCAATGATCTCTGAAGAACTGTATAATGTGTTGTATGTGCTACAGAACGCCAAATATCGTACCATATTACAAAATATGAGATAATTTTTTACATGCCTTTGGGTTATAGATTCATGAGTCACGGGCAAAGGGATCCTTTCTTGCTTATTGTATCTGTTGTAGGTTTTCTTGCATGTTCCGTGCTGCCTGCATATGGATATGTGAATTGGCCATGGCCAAGCTTTATGCACGACTATTCCCATTCAAGTCTCTCACAGTATATGGGAACGCAATCAAACTCTACACTGTGGCATCTTAATGTAAAAAATGGTGCCAGTGCGTTGGTGATAGGACAAAATGATACCATATACTTTGGCTCGCTTGGAAGCCTTGTTGCACTAGACAGCAACCGCACAGAAAAATTCAGAATCACTGTTGGTGGAATTGTAGATCCACCCACGATTGACTCTGACGGAACAATTTACTTTGAAAACGGTAACACTACAATATTTGCAGCAGCACCTAATGGTACCATCAAGTGGAGGTTTCAATCAAACGGGGCTGTAACTATACCTGTAACAGATATCTACAACAGGATCTACTTTGGAAACGATACCTCTCTTGACTCTTTAAATGATGATGGCAATCTCCTGTGGCGGTACAAGACAGATGGACTAGTTAGCATGCCTTCTGTTGGACCAAATGGGGACATCTATGTGGGCAACACCAACCACAATCTTTATTCGATAGATTCTGCAGGCAACCTCAAATGGAAGTTTAACGCAAAAGGGACTACCACTCCTGCCTCAATTAGCCCTCAAGGAACAATATATTTTTGTGATTCCGATAACTATCTTTATGCAGTAAACCCTGATGGTACGCTCAAATGGAACTATCCGTCAACAAATGCCGGAGTGCCTCCTGCCATTGGACCAGATGGGACATTGTTTCTTGCTAATGGTACGGGAATTGTTGCGATAAATCCTGACGGAACAACAAAGTGGGTCTTTCATCCTACAAATTTCACAATACAGTCTGTATCGGTAGATATGAAGGGAACCGTTTACGCTGGAAGCCTTGAGGACCGCCTCTTTGTACTAAATTCCACAGGAAACATAGACTGGTATTTCAAGTCTGATGGAAGCGTAGGACAGCCTGTAATAGGCTCTGACGGCACTGTTTACTTTAACAGCGGGGATGGCTCAATCTACGCCTTGGGGCAATCTGTTCCAGAATTTCCATCTGGGGCATCTATGGTAATGGCAATAGTGATTCTTTTTGGAATATCTATCACGAGGCTCAAATTGCTACACAGATCTAGATAAAAGCCGTGTGCAAAAAATCTAAACAAGCGTTTTCTTGGAGTTAAAATATGCCATCTGTGTCTACCTTACTATGAGCGATGCCAATTCGTGGTATCAACAAGGCAATGAGATGATGATGCAGAAAAAAAACGAGGATGCAATAATTGCATATGACAAGGCACTAGAGATTGATCCCTCCAATACCAGTGCTTGGAATAACAAAGGCATTGCAATGCTCAGGCTCAAAAAATACCAAGAAGCTATAGACTGCTATGACAAGGCACTAGAACTAAACCCAAATCATGCGAACGCATGGTACAACAAGGCAAAGGCGCTGCGGGACCTAGCCCAGACATATCTTGACAAAGCAAACACAGATCGCGTGTCTGCAGCAAAATTGATCAACCAAGCTCTTGCCATATTTGACTCTGCGCACGCATGTTATGACAAAGGCGATGCCCTTTCCAGCCAGAAGATGTAAAATCTACTTTATTGGCCTACTGCCTCAAAGACGGCATTTCTTATCTCAGATGATCTCTTGAATATGGTTTTGTCAATCTCGTCTATTTCGCCACCACTGGGCTTTTTTCCTGAATGTGCCACAAAATAATATGTCTCAAACCTGCCTATTATAGAACCATGGGCGTATCCGTAAACATATTCAGACTCGTCTTTTACCTGAAAGAGTGCACTAAATTGTGGCAGACGCAGATTCCTGACAAGTCCGGGGATCTTGGCAATCTCCTCGTCTATCATAGCTTTGAGCATCTTGCTGTCCTTATCTCCAAGTCCCACACTTGCCGATCTAACTAGTCACATAAAAGCAATAGTGTTAGTGCGCTATCGCTAGAGTGGTCTACAACATACCAACTTTTAAAATACCGTATACAAAAACAAAAACAACCAAAATGGAGCCACTAGTTCTCGGATTCCTAAACTCAATAGCTCTGCAGCTACCTGGCATAGGGCAGAGCCAGCTTGGCAGCCTCAACCCGTGGATAAAGGGTATGATTCCATCTGTGTTTGGAATTTTAGCTATTGCAATAATGTTAAACCTACTCAATGCAGGGATAAGAAAAAAGATGGTAGACCAAGACAAGCTAAAAAGGCTAATGAAAGAGACGCGGGCATGGCAAAAAGAGAGGATGGCTGCCTTTAGGGCAAAGGACCAGGACATGATTGACCAGATCAACAAAAAATCCGCATACATGAACAAGCTGAACATGGAAATAATGCAGATGAACATGCGGCCAATGGCTTTGACGTTTGTACCGTTCTTGCTTGTATTTTATTTCGTGCTGCCTCACATGTTCGCATACACTGTTGCAGAATCTCCTATACCACTAAACATATTCCCCGGAAACTTTTTCCATCTCACGTGTTCTGCGGCCGATGTACAAAATGAGGCAAAGAGCCACTGTGCCCATGAAAATGACATGTATTTCTGGGGCTGGTATTTTCTCTCGTCCATATCAGTCAGTGGAATAATAATGCGAGTAACAAAGACATCTACAAACATAGACTAGATCTTATCTACAAAATAAGCTAGCTTGCTGAATACTAACAACAAAAGCTGATGAACATCTATCTCTTGGAGATGAAAATGTCTATCATGAATACCGCAAGATCAAATTTTAGTGATATGGCAAGAAGAGTCCTAGTTCCTTACTGGTTTGAGATCACGTCTGGTATATTTGTGGGATTGAGCATGGTTCTCATCTTTGTAAGGCAGATACCTGTAGGATAACATAGTTTGCAGAATCTGTCAAGGAATCCATTAAATGACAGTAACTGACACACCACTCATTGAGCTCAAGTCCCTTAAAAGACAGGATAAAGAGATGGCTGACAAATGAGGACTATGATGTCTCAGAAAGAGATGACCAAGTATCAGATTTTCATCTTGTCATCTCAAACCTACATGGCAAAGGAACATTTGCTGACATTGTAAAGCTGAAAAACAAGGATTTTGTCATACTTGGAAGCGCACTGCAAAATCCTCCAGAGTTTTTGCGCGTATTGTCTACCCTGGCAGAAAAGGAAAGATCTGATTTTTTCAACCAAGTCCAGAGAGATCTACTACAGTTCAGGGTGGACCACGAGTTTCACCCAAACAAGCTCATGCCAGAGCGTATGATAGTCAGAGACACAGTCTATGAAGAAGACTTGACCAGAACTGTATTTATGGAGCACATAAAGCGAGTGAAGTTTGCATCGCTTTTCTTGTTGTGGTCTATAGGACACAAATTCTCGGCAGACCATGTGCAGTCCATACCACACCCGTCATCTACGTCAGGCTCTCGACCACCTTATGGGTAATGGCCTTTCGTCTTAATTATAATCACAACTGTATTTTCCATATTTTCCCTCAAGTCCCGCAGCCCTTGAAATGTTTGACGATGAAGGGTCGTCTTGGAGCGTAAGATGGCAACCAAAATCTGCAATGGGGTATCCCTTGTCTATCTTGTTGGTCAAAGTAACTGCTGCATTGATGGACGAGCTTGTAGAATGTGGCTTGTCAAAAAAGTAGTGTCCAACAAGTTCTGGTACAAGTATCAAGAGAACAACTAGGACAGCAAACTTGTTAATGGTTTTTTTCCGTTTTGGGTCCAACCCGACCACCATCTCTATCTGTCATATATTAACCAAAATCATGATTTTCAGTTATTGTCAATCTCTGTCACCTGGCTGCTTGATGCAGTCATCGTATCTCTTGCAGGCATCGCGGTATGATTCTTCTGCAATGACTACTGCCATATCTATCTGAATCTTGCTTGTGGCAGAATCATAGAGCTCAGCAAATCCCTCTTGTGCATTGTCGTCAAGCTCATTTACAATTTCTGCGGCGGTAGCAGAGACAAGCCTGACAAGTCCCGAGGAGATGAGATAATTCTGGGCACTGGCAAGTGCGTTAGAAAATGCAAAATCAACACTTTCTTGTTGGTAATACAGCTCATGAAGTTTTTCTGTTGACTTGATAAGCTCATTGTACTCATCTTCGCAGCCCATGCTTGTCAATACGAGTAAACCATTCTTATCTTTTTGATCTTGTATGCAAGCAACAAAGACAAATTTGCTTTTTTTGACTTGAGAGCTATCTATTAGTTGATTTATTGCTTAAATAGTAAATCTGAAAGATGTTTCTGAAATGCCATACGAAGAAATCTACTTTCAGAGGTTAAAGGAAGAAGACCCTGAAGAATACGCAAACACCACAAACCAGTAGAGACGTATCTCATGGCCCTGGTTTCATCTCTTTTTACCCAAGATACATCTAAGACAAAACATGTAAAACTAATTCTTGTACATTCTAATTGCTAGCTATCTTGCACCGGCCAGAGATGCCCTTTACCGCAGTATAGTAAGAGTAGGCCAAGATTGCAATTGAAACGAGCCTCAAAGGTATCTCGTACTGTGTAAGAAACGCAGTAGCTGTTCCACCAACAGTTCCAAACGCAGAAGCCATCGCAAATCCTATGGAACTACAATTGCATGCTCCAGCACCGGTTCCAATTATGGTACCAAAAAATCCACTACCGGATTTTTTCACACTCTCTCCTAGAAGTAAAATTCTGTACACGCTAAGGCTTGTGACAAGACCTGAGAGAGATGCAACCGCAACTATCAAGGCAAAATTTAGGATCTCGCTTTGTGGGACATAAAATGAGAACTCGGGTTCAAAGAAAATGATCTGTGACATGTAACATAAAAGAACAACGAGTCCGGAAGATACTATGACTGATAGTGCAGTATATCTGGCATTTGAGAATACCAGCCCAAGAGCCTGCTTTTGCATCAGAATAAAATCTTCAAAGAGTTATTTAATTCCAACCATCAGAAGGACATTTGCTAATACCTGCAAATTATCAAAACACATTCTTGGGAACTCATTGTAGACTATTTTGTAAGTGGGTTAAAATATGGACTGGAATATAGCGACTAGAGACCAAAATGCCAGACAGGAAGCAATCTGACAAGAGATCATCTGACAAGAAGATGTCAGAGAAGGGATCATCTAAGAGCAAAAACAAGCTAATTGCAATTGGAATAACTGCTGCCATAATTGCAGGAGCGGTATATTTCATCCAGAGATCAGACAACACCGTCGACTCTGCGTATGCAACAATAGATGGAATCCCATGTGAAACTCAGGAATACCTGAATTTTCATATACATGCACATCTTGATGTCTTTGTCAACGGCCAGCATGTAACTGTGCCACAATATGTGGGAATAATGGATAACTCGTGTCTGTATTGGCTTCATACTCATGACAACTCTGGTATAATGCACATGGAGGCACCACAGCCGCAAAACTTTACAGTTGGAGAGTTTCTTGATGTGTGGAGGACTACAAGCACGGGTGCACCTCCAACAGGAGAACCAATTATCTTTGTCAACGGAGAGGAGGTATCTACTACGCTTTCCACAACCCAACTTAATGCGCATGACGAGATTGCAATCGTGTATGGGCAAACGCCTCCAAACATACCGTCATTTTACCAATTTCCAGAAGGTCTATGATTCTTGGAATCTAGCTTGATTTCCTAACCTTCCGTTTCTTCTTCTTGTTCTTGTAATGCCACAAAAATATTAGAAAGCCTATGACACTTGACACAATAGTGCCAACCCCGACAACGGGAGCTATGAAAAACTGCCCAACCCAAATCCCATTTGCGTCTCCTATCTCCAGCAGCCCCCTCTGGCTTGCATAGATATTAAACGAATTGTCAATGGAGTATGTTTTCCCGGCATCATCCAAATAAGTTCCATTTACGTGGACGATTGCATTGATTGGGGCGCCAAGATCCTTTTGAGTCTGTACTACAAATTCAAAATCCATTGATTTTCCAGCATCCAAGTTTGTTACTGAAAGAGATTTCTGTCCTGAAAGTTGCAGCGCCGGAGAGAATGCGGAAAGCTCTATGTTGTGGGCATCAGAGCCCTGATTCAGTATGGTACCTTTGATGGAAAAGGGCTCACCAGAAAACACATCGCTTGGTGCCTGAAGATTAAGCGATATGGAAGGTCTTGACGCTGCAAAGAACTGGGCTGTCTGGGTAATTGTATGCTTTACAGGTTGTGCATCAAATAGGCCTTTTACAAAATAGTCGATCTCTACGTTGGCAACAAAGTTTCCATCAGGCACACCATCTTTTACCGTAGAGTTAAAGTCATTTCCAAAGGTAGATTCTTTTGCAAGTTTGTCAAGATGAAAACTGTTTTGCGGTATCTGCAGCTCAGGGCAGGTTATGGTAACTGTGATATTTGATACCTGGTCAGCAGTTGCCTGCACGACAGAGGATAACACAAACTCCTTTCCTTGAGTTACCACGTCAGGATAATTCAAACTTAATTGAATATTTGAGTCGCTTATGTTGTTTTGAACGGCATAAGCCGGGATAAGCATAGTCAGAGCGAGGATCAAAAACAATGATTTGTGTATATGGCTAATGATTCCACCTTGCGTTTTCCACCATTTCTTTACTTTTTATGCTTATCTACCCATGTCGTTATAGAAGATCATGAAGGCAAAGTTCAAGACAACATGTTCTGAGTGCAGAGCAGCAATTAACGCTGGTGATGAAATTTCAAAAGCTCCTTCAGGAAAATGGGTTCACAAACACTGCGCACCAGAATCAACTGAGTTGCCCTAAAAAAATACCAATACCGCTGTGTGTGTAATGGGGCTGATTTCTAGGTGCAAGTGTATACTGCATACTGACCCTGAACTCCTGCAGCCCTACTGACATTTATTGCAGTAGTATCATTTTTGAAAACTAGGTGGCATTTTGTATCGTTGCCTACGTACATGCTGTGCAGTTTGTTAGTAAGTGAGAGGGCGGCGTCTACCGAAGAATTAGGAGAATGTTTTTGTGTATCAAAATAAAAATGTCCTATAATTTCTGGTATTGCTATCATTAGCACAACCAAGATGGCAAATGTGTTTATTCTTTTTTTCTGTTTAGGATCCAATCGGTCTCTGATTTTAACCTACATTATATTAAGATACGAGATGATTTACAACCCTCATTGAAGCCCATCTATCTATCTATCAAATTCATTCCAAATGAAATCTATCTTGTCTCTGAGTAGCTTTACATCAATTCTTTCCATAAACTCTCTTTCAACCCTGTATCCAGAGATTTCATTTTCACCATAGGATGGATCAACAAGGCTATCTTCAACATGAGGTATAGCGCCAGATTTCCATCTGTCCATCTCAAATAACCATACTGGGTCATTCAAATCTGAAAAATCAATGTCATCATGGCCTATGAAGAGTACATGGCATCTGGCGAGGCTTGAGTACAGTTTTTCATAGGCGATCATCTGTGCTTTTGAAATGAGTATTCTGTCGTCGTGAAATATCTTGAGCTCAAAGATCATAAACCCTCCATTGTGTTCAATCAACCAATCTATGTCTGTGCCACCAGATGTTTTCATGCGTTTTGATATTATGTTTCCAAGAACCTCTCTTGTTTTTGCAAATATGGCAGGATTTACTATCTTGTGCTTTGGTTCGTCTAGATCATCTTTCGTATATGCTGTATTCTGACCGTTTATTTTCTTTGATGGTTCTTTATTACTGTACATTATATCGGCAAGGCTAGATTTGACATCAGGAGCCATGTAGCAGGTGAGGCCTTGCGACCTTATAGGCACGCAAAATCAACTTTTGAGAACAAACAGCTTCTGAATTATATAACCTGTTATTGTGATACAAAGATTATAATAATTAGGCATCTAATAATTAGATGCCTATTGATATGGCAAAATATGACTTTGAGACTAGCGCTGGGTTTGTAGTAAACAGCACCGCAAAGGTTTTTCAAAAAACACTAGACTTGGAACTTAGAAAGAATGTAGGAGTTACAATTAGCCAGTGGCGCGTAGTTGTAACTCTTATACAGCATCCAGGCTCTACCCAAAAGGAGATTGCAGATAGGATAGTTGTTGAAGCGGCAACATTGGTACCGGTAATAGATAAAATGGAAAAGGAAGGCTTGCTCAAAAGAAAACCAGACTCCAACGACAGAAGGGTAAATCGGATATACCTTACCTCAAAAGTTGACTCTTTGTGGAATTCTATGATACAGTGCGCTTTGCACATAAGAAAAGTTTCTACCAAGGATATCTCAGAAAACCAACTTGTAACTACACTAGAGACACTACGCAAGATGTCGAAAAACCTGTCAGAGTATTTTGAGGTTGATGACATGGCTGCAATGCCAAGGAAAAAAATTCTAAGGGAGTAAAAAACATGGTAATGTCAAAGACCCCCGGGGATATTCCTGCCGATAAAATATCGCCGCTAGCGTGGAAGACGCTAATAATTCTAAGCCTGCTTGCGACAATGGTTATGTATGCCGAAACAATGCTCTTGCCTGCAATTCCAAACTTGATAAAAGATTTTCATATATCTTATAGCATATCATCGTGGATTCTCACAACATATCTTGTAGCTGGAGCAATCATGACACCAATTACAGGCAAACTGTCTGATATCTACGGAAAGAAAAAGATGTTGCTTATTGTTGTGTCGATTTATGCTGTAGGTGTATCGTTGGGAGGCTTTGTTACTAATATCTCCGAGATGCTAATTGTCAGAATAATTCAAGGAATTGGCATGTCAATGTTTCCTATAGCCTTCGGAATGATAAGAGCGCAGTTTCCAATAAGAAAGATCGCTATTGGACAGGGTATCATAACATCCATGTTTGCATCAGGAGCGGTCATAGGATTGGTTGCAGGAGGACATCTGATTCAAAACTATGGCTGGCAAACAACCTTCTTTTCAATAATTCCAGTTGTATTTGCACTGATAATGATAATTAAAAAGTTCATACATACAGATGAGGTCATTTCTCAATGGAAGACGGAAGTACCAAATGGTTCCATGAAAAACACAAAAAACCCTATTGACATTCAGGGTGCTGTAACCTTGGCCATATCTATAACCGCATTTTTGATGGCCCTGACATTTGCTCAGACGGGAGATCAGGTGGGTTCTTCTACAATGGCTGGCTTGGCTACAATTGGGGTTATCTACATGGTTCTCTTTGTAATAATTGAAAAGAGATCAAAGTCTCCCCTGATTGATCTTAAGATACTTCTCAATAAAGTGATACTTCCAGCAAATGTGTTGGTAATGATTGTGGGAATGTCAATGTTCATGGTATTTCAGACCATACCTGTGTTGATTCAAAGTCCAATACCATTAGGCTTTGGAGAAAATCCTGTGGCTGCTGCAAATGTACAGCTACCATTTGCTCTTGTACTGTTAATCTTTGGTCCAACTTCTGGTTTTATTATCTCAAAGCTTGGTTCCACAAAGCCAATAATAGCTGGCAGTATAATCGGTGCAGCGGGATTTACCGGTCTTCTTATGTATCACTCTACAGAGCTTTTGGTCTCGATAAATCTTGCAGTGTTGTCTACAGGCCTATCGCTTATCAACGTAGGAGCGATGAATGTAATCATGGTCGCAACCCCAAAACAAAATGTGGGGGCCTCATTAGGTATGAGCACCTTGATCAGAATAATTGGCTCATCCATTGGGCCTGCAATGGCAGGAATGTTCATGCAGACCCACAAGACTTCGATATCAGGTATAGTTGGCACATTTCCAACTCCAGACTCTTACAACCTGATATTTCTCTGTGCTACAATTGTGGCCATTGCATCAATAGGGCTTGCCATCTTTCTAAGATCTGTTTCTAAGAACTTGGTCTATACAAAATGACAGATCTTAGGATTGGGCTGACATATCTTTTTTTTCAAGTCTGTCTCTGAGTACACTTATCTCCTTTTTAGCCGCCTCATATTCTTCCCTTGTTCGTGCCAGGGCTGCCTTTACTATGTCTGTCTCCTTTTTAATAGCCTCATATTTTGAGTTGAGTGCGGCTGCTACTGCGCCTGCCGCCTCTACAATCTTTTTGGAATCATCCTTTTTACCAACAGATGCAAGTTCTTTTTCTATGAATTCAAGCTCTCCTTTGACTATGCGAATCTCCTTTTTCTTTACTTCTTGCTGGGATTTTAGAGAATCAAGTTCTGATCTTGCTTTTTGTATTGACGCGTCAAGCCCATCCAATTCGGCTTTGGATTTATCCATCTTTGACTGGATCTCCTCAAGTTGAGCAACTTTGCTTTCTTTTTGAGATTCAATCAAGGACAACTCATTTTTTACTTGTTGTATCTGCTGCTTGATTGCATCAACATCCCTTTGATTGTATTGTGATTGTATCATGTCAAGATCAGACTTGGCTGTCTTAATCTGGCCTAGCAATAATTCCCGCTCCGTCTTGATCGAGGCAATCTCTGATCTTACCATGTCAAGTTCTTTTCTTGCAGTGTCTGACTCCCTTGTGATTGTATCCATCTCAGACTTGGCACCATCTAGTTCATGAGAATAAGAACCAAGTGCAAGCGCACTTTCTTCTATCTCTTTTTTTAGCTGTGCAAGTTCGTCTTGCAGTTGCTCTTTCTGACTAGGTGCTTTGGTCTCTGCATGTGTAGAATCTTTTGCAGGCTCTTCCTTTTCAGATTCTTTTTTTGCACGACCAAAGAGTCCCATTAGTATCATTTGTTATACATGGTAAGAAAAGCATTCCTCTTTGAGTTGGCAACAAAAGCGCCTTACCTATTTTTCTTCTTAAGAAAACTGGTGTAAAAACCAAATCCACCTATGGCAAATCCAAACGCCATGATGGCAACACCTCCAACCAAGTCATTTTTAAAATAATTTGGAGCAAAGATAAAGATGAGTATCCCAATTGCAATCATGACTATGCCATTTCCCTTGGGCCTGTTGTGCTCATTGTGTGCCATGTCTATGTGTGTTCAGAGAGGGCTACTGCTACCTTCTTCCTTCCAATATCTAGTATGAAGGGCCCTATCTTTGGCCCTCTATCTGAGGCCAGTATTATCTGATATAGAATCTTGAAGAAGTCTTTGGGCTGTATCCCATTATTTTTTGCAATTTGATATATGGAATTTTGCAGATCTGCCGGTTCGTCGCTACCAACCAGAATATCTGACAGTTCTGATAGCGCCTTCTTTGATATATCGTCTATCTGAACTTCTACCTTGACCGGTCTATCAAAGTCATCGGCGTAATTTCCTGCCAGCATTATCAATTCATCAACATTTGGGGATGACTCCTTTATCGTTCCGTATTCAATGAGCTTCTTTGTTACTCTTGAGACCCTGTCCTCTCTGAATATCTTACACAGTTGGATTAACAGCCTGTAATTTACGTACGGCAAGGAGCTCTTAGGGGGATTTAACAAGTTCACGTATTCGTACAGCCCTTTTGTTTTGATCGTCTTAATTTCGTTATCAAGTTTGATCTTTCCAAAGTATGTGTCTTCCAGCTCATGATATTCATCCATCAGAGCCGGAATGTCCTCAAAGCCGACCTCACGCGTTCCAGTAATTCTCTTGTACAAAAGCAATAAAATTGACCTTGGAGTGCCATATCTTAGCCAAATCTGTGACGTCACAACATTTCCAAGAGACTTGGATATCTTTTTTCCGCCCTTGTCAAGAAACATCTCATATTTTACGTGTGTGGGGTGTTGGAAGTTTAGTATCTCATCTGAAACCCAGTCATTAACTTTGACAGAGTCCATGATGTCTTTTCCATATGCCTCAAATCTAATATCAAAAGCTTGCCATCTTGCAGCAAACTCTACCTTCCATGCAAGTTTTCCAAGATCCTTTGTAATGTCTGCAATACCATCATGTCCGCATCCATCTAGTACTTTTGAGCCAATCGTGGTACCGCTACATCTGTATCTGATCTTTTTTTCGTCTGGCAGATATTCATAGGCAACCGCAGTATACAGCCTTCCACAATTAGCACATACGGGAAAATAAGGCAGTGCCTCTTGGTATTTTTCCTGTCCAACAAGTTCTGCAATTTTCTCTCCAATCCTTTTACTATTTGTAAGAATTGTATGGATCTGTTCTTTTAGCAAGCCATTTTTGTAAGTGTCCACTCCACGTTGGAACTTGTACTTGATCCCTAGCTTATCAAGTCCGTCAAGCAACAGACTGCTCATGTGCAATCCATAAGAGTCATGACATCCAAACGGATCAGGGATAAACGAGACGGGCTTTGCTATGTGATCTTTTAGCCAGTCTGGTAGCCCCTCAGGAATTTTTCGCAAGCCATCAAGATCATCAGAGTATGCGACAAGTTCTGACTTGTATCCGAAATTTTCAAGTGCTAGCTTTACACCATATGCCCTAACAGCATCTCCAAGGCTTCCAATGTGAGGAATTCCTGACGCACCAAGGCCGCTCTCAACTCTTATCAATCCCGTGTCTCTTCCAAGGTACTTTTCTCTCTCGAGAAGCTCATCTGCAAGTTTGTCTATCCAAGTTCCCTTGCCGATGATCTTTTGCTCTTCCATTATACCAATTCCTTTGACATGTATGGCCCACACGACACGTATCCTAATTTTCTATAGTACTCTCTTGTGCCTACTGCGCTTATGACTAGTAACTTTTTTGCATCAAACTCTTCATTTGAAATTCTTTCTGCTTCTTTCATCAGGTTTTTTCCAAGCCCAAGATGCTGGATGCTATCATTATCACGTTTTCCAAGTTTGAGAGATTTGCCATAGACATGAAGCTCTCTTACTATACATGTATCATGGGAGATCTCGCTTCTGTGTGCAGCCTTGCTTGGCTTTCTCAGCCTCAAAAATCCAAATATCCTATCCTTTGAATCGTCATATGACAGAAACACTTCCTGTCCATTTGAAGATTCATAGTTCTCTCTGTTCAATCTAATGTCGTCTATGTTGATTGAATCCTCAGACAGACCAGCCTCTCTGCACCTGATGCATCTGCAAGAAAGATTCTGCGCTTTGAGGTTTTGCTGAACTATCTGGCGCAGATTGCCAAGATTGGGACCTGCTATGATCTGGTCAGAGGAGATCTCTCTCTGCATTCTCATTATCCTAACCCATCTTGGTATGATTTTCTTTACCTCGGTCAGTACTTTTATCATGTCATCTTGGGAATATGGAACAAATTTGCCCTCCTTGTATGATTGGTATAGTGCAGTATTTTCAAGAACCAGCGTTGGATAGATCTTTAGCATGTCAGGTCTAAACGCAGGATCGAAAAATAACTTTTTGAAATCCATGATGTCTTCTTCTGGTGTTATGTCTGGCAGTCCAGGCATCATGTGCGCCACAATCTTGTATCCTGCGTCCTTTGATATCTGAAATGATTCTATCACATCTTCAAGTGTATGACCTCTGTTCACAATTTGGTATGCCTTTTCATGCAAGCTTTGAACCCCGATCTCCACTCTAGTTATGCCGTAGTCAAGCATCCAATCCACATGTTGCGTCTTGCAATAGTCTGGCTTTGTCTCAATAGTAAAGCCAACATTTCTAATATTTGCATTCTCGTTATTTTTCTTGGCAGACTCCAAATCACCTGAATCAAATCCATTTAATGCATCAAAACATGATTTGATAAATGATATCTGGTAATCTCTGGGCATGAAAAGAAACGTACCCCCAACAATTACCAACTCAAGTTTTGTACTGTCATGACCATACCCAATTAGGTGTTCAAGCTTGTCAAGGATCTGTTTCTTTGGATCATAGCTGTTTGCTATCGCATTTTGTGTGGATGGCTCTTGCCCAGTATAGCTATTAGGCGTATTAAATTCAACCCCGCCTGGACAGTATGTACATCTTCCATGTGGGCATGCATATGGCTTTGGCATAAGCGCAATTACGGCTACCCCAGACGCAGTCTTTACGGGTTTTCTGACCAATGCCTTTTGAAGTCTTACAAAGTCCTGACCCGTGACTGACGCAAGGATCTCATAATTTCTTGGTATTCGTTCCAATGAGTATTTGGTACATATGCGCTTGGTCTCGCGCTTTACATCTTTGTTTGTAGGCTCTTGTATGGCAAGAAGATTGTGCGAAATTTCTTTACACGCGTCTTCAAAACTTATGCCTATTTGTTGCACGCTTGTTCTGTCAAGTTTGGGTATTAAATCCTAATCTGGCATTCCAAAGCAAAACCCTTTTTGGTAATCAAGTGATCTTAACATGTAGGGTACAAAATGGCGATCGGATATGTGGCAATTCATTGTGATACGGGAAGAGAGGTCCAAACATACGAGCGCATCCTAGGTACTGCCCACGTAAAGGAAGCAAGTATTGTGATGGGACTTTATGACATTGTGTGCAAAATAGAAGCCAGCACCACAAAAGAACTCGAAAGCATAGTCATGCAGATAAGGAAGATCCCACACGTGCAGACCACCATGACGCTTCTTGTATTGTAAATTCAGGCTATTTTCAGGGAATTGACAAAGACACCCTTTCTGTCCCTGATCTGGCCAATCCTGCTGCTTTGAAGTCCATGTCTTTTGAATATGTCCCTAATTCTTCCTTCTTCTTCCTTTGGTGCAATCAGGCAAAAACCAATTCCCATGTTGAACGTCTTGTACATCTCCTTGCTTTTCACGCCCTGGTCTTCTATGATGTGAAATATTTCAGGAGGCTCGGGAAGATCATCTATTACATATCCTGTTTTTTTGAGTCGTAAAAGTTTGGTAAACGCGCCGCCTGTTATGTGTGCAAGTCCATGTATGTTGCATTTTTTTATTGCCTCAAGTGCTGGTTGCACATAAATCTCGGTTGGCTCTAAAAGAGCTTTTCCCAAAACTCCCAGTCCTCTTATCTTGTCATGCAAAGAATACTTTGAAAGCAAGACCTTTCTGGCAAGTGAATATCCATTGGAATGCAATCCACTGCTTTTTACACCAATTATTATGTCTCTTGCATTAATTCTGTCTCCGAGTATCATGTTTTGTTTATTGAGAATTCCTACCACCGTTCCTGCCAGATCAAATGAAAAGTTTTTTCCTGATATGAGATCGGGAAGTATGGCTGTTTCGCCTCCGACTATTGGCACTTGAGCTTTTTTTGCGCCGTTGACCAAGCCACAAACAATTTCTTTGAAAATCTTTTGGTCATTTCTGTTTGCTGCTATGTAATCAACAAAGGACACTGGAACTGCCCCGGTGCATATTATGTCATTTACGTTCATAGCCACGCAGTCTATGCCCACGGTATCATATTTTTTCATCATTTGCGCAATTATTACTTTGGTACCAACCCCGTCTGTATGTGTGGCTAATAGCCTCCCACCAGGAATCTCTGTGATTCCTGCATAATGACCAAATCCTGATACAATCTTTATTCCTCTTTGTGTCTTATGAGTGGAGAGGATCAGCCTCCCAATACTTGCCTGACTCTGTTTTATTCTTTGAATATCAACACCAGCATCTCTGTATGTTACTCCCAACAGATCTGCTCAAGTTGTTCAGGATAAAAGAATTTTGTGTTACAACATTATGCAACAGAGAACTATGTTTTTTGCATAAATAGACCAAGCATAGTCCTTCCCTTTTCTGTTATGAAATACACCACGTTTGCACCAACAGATTCCTTTCGCATAAAGCCATATTCCATGCAAAGATGTAGATAGTTCAGAAAAGACCTCTTCATTCTTATGTCTGATTTTACATAAAGGTCTGAAAATGTCATGGAACTACACCTTAACTGATATAGCAACTTGATGATCGAGATGGTGCTAAAGTCGCGAGCCCGTGCCTTGACCGAATCTAATATTTGTTCTTCTCTTTTTATGATAAAGTCAGAAAACTGGTCAGCTACTTCAACTGGGATGTAGGTCATTCTTGTTCGCATATTACGGTATTGGTACGGTAATATACCTTATTAAATTTAGCTAGTGGTTTTTTTGAGCTGTTCAACAGTTTTTTTGAACAAATTTTGGGTAACCTGTCAAATACAATTTGTTTTTATTCGGGATATGCTGAAATTGATCATGTATAGCGCAGTTGTTCTTATGAACGCTGAACTTGGCAAGGAGAACAAGATTGTTGAAGAGATTAAGAAAATCTCTGCCGTCAAAGAAGTTTATCCTGTATATGGCGTTTATGATGTGTTAATGGTGATAGAATCAGACTCGATGGATCTCTTACATGAAACCATAACGTCCAGAATAAGAAAATTGGATGGCATAAAATCTACTCTTACGATGATAATTGTCAAAGATCAATAACACGTCTTTCTATTGTTTAATAAAAGTCAACAAATAGGATTAATGAATTGATTAACAATTCTGTCATGCTTCTGACATGGCTGGGAGAATTACTTGTGTCAAGCTGGCTTCTCTCTGAAGGAGCAGAACATCTCTCTGAAAGATGGGGAGGAAGGTTTGTTGGCAGAACACTGCTCAGCATAGCTACTACTCTGCCTGAAATTGGCATCGTGATTGCGGCAACAGAACATGGTTCCTATGGTACGGCTCTTGGCTCGGCTCTTGGAAGCAATCTGTTTATGATGACACTAGGATTAGCAGTTATGCTGATAATCTCAACTACGCGTCTCTCAAAATCACCACAGAAAATTATTGATGTCAAAGAGTTTAAGCTTGATAAAATACTTCTTGTCATTACTGCCGTTATTGGTGCAGTCACATTTGTAAATGGATATGATGTGTATGATGCAATATTATTTTCTGGACTCTTTGCAGCATATCTCTATCTTGCCTACAAAGAGATGAAAAAAGAAAAAGATCAGGAGCGTTTTGAAGTTCAATTACATAACAATGCCATGCAAAAGGCATCAAACAAACACTTTGCTCGTTCCATGGCACTCTTTATGGTTGGTACAACTGGAATATTTTTTGGGGCGGGGCCTTTTGTTACTTCACTTCAAGGGATGGCAACTGACTTGGGAGTATCTGTGGTACTGCTTGCAATAATCATAAGCCCAATAGCAGGAGAGATGCCTGAAAAGATATCTATGATTTTCTTGGCACGAAAGGGAAACAAGGGTGTATCGATTGCTGTTGCAAATGTACTTGGCTCAAAGATAGTCAACAACACACTGTTGCTTGCCGTAGCTATATTTGCAGCAATAAGCTACAAGGGATTTGGTACAAAAATTCCAAATACACCACTTTTAGAAAATCAGATGATACTTGTTACTGTCATAACGATTATCGCGTTAATACCTATGTTTAGAAACAAACTGGGGCTACGTTCTGGCATAATGCTGCTGGCGCTGTATACAGTTGGCATCGGGATGCAGTTTGTCCTTTCTTCCCATTAGATGGGAACTACCTTGATTCCTTCCACTTTGATAGATGGAGTAACACAAGGAAGTGCACTCCACTGAAGCACATTTCGCGAATCATTTCCTATGTATGATACGTTCTGAAGCAGGGTAGGTAAACTATGCACTATTCGTACAGACTTGCCGGCACTGATTATTTTACCATTTTCTACTATCCTTATTCCACTTCTAGCCGTACATGAAAAGTCTCCCCGCTCTGGATTTACAGGGTAGGTGTACCACAACCTTCCTATGATCAAGCCTTTCCTAGTATCACAAACCATCTCTTCTCTGTTGCTATCACCATCTTTAATTCTGAGGTTGTGGGGGGCTGGGTTTGGAATGGGATTTGCTACCCTTCCCATGGGAGTACCCATCCTAGAGGCATTACCTGTTGATTGAAGGCCATCCTTGAAAGCATAAAATGAATCCGAGTAGGTGTTTGAAAAAATTCCTGACTCTATTAGATATCTTGTTTTTGTTGGAACACCTTCGTCATCAAAAGGTTTACTTCCTATGCCATCAGGAAAATGTGGATCGTCAATCAAAGAAAAATTCTCTACGGAAATATTTTTACCAAGCCTTTCTGCAAAACAACTTCTTTTTTCGGAATATGTCTTTAGATTGAAATTTGAGGCAAAAACAAAGGCAAGCATCTCCCCAATTGCATACGGCTCAAAAATTATGGAATATGTATCAAGATCACAACTTTGCGGATTAATCGAGTTTACACACATGTTTTTTGCATCATCTCCCACATGTTGAGGCAAAAAGGAACTCATCGTTCTAGATGAGGCCGAGCCAATACCGCTTACTGGAGTGTTACCGTGATCAGAATCTGTATTGATGGTTCCAGATATGTACGTAGCCTTGTCTGAACAATTCAAACCTGTAGTGTTTTCAATCTCAAAATACTCTGATACGATATTTAACGAGCCTGAAATTCTTGTTATTTTTTGATGCGATGCAGAATTTATCATGATCTGAGCTATCTCAATTGCTTCTTTTCCGGTAATGGCATCTAGTTTTTTGTCATACGTCTTTTCAACTCCTGTAAATTTTGTAGGATAAGGCAGTGACTTCCAAAAGCCTTTTGGTTGAATGAAGGATCTTACCTGCAGGGCTCTTGCAAGCAGATCCGAGTCTTCAATATCATCTGTAACAGCAGACATGATCTTTTTTTCATGTATTATTCTGACTCCAAGGCTCTGCTCAGTGTTTTGTTTTATCTCTGCTATCTCGGAATCTGTTATTCTGACTGTAGTTATACTCTTTCTAACAAATACTGTCTCGCATTCATCTATGCGTAATCCAGATGCCTTGCGAAGAACTTTTTCGCAATGCGACACTAGTTTCGCCTGTTACTTTTGTATCTGTATCTATCCAGTTTGATTAATTCCTGATATGATCCAAAACAACTAGCATCCTCTATCTTATCAAGTGGATCTTCATCTCTATCTGAATCAAATACCCTGATTATCTTGTATCCTGTTGTTCTCTGAGCTGGAATCCTTCCTATCTCTCTTGCAAGGCGTCTTATCTCGCTGGGTCTTATGAGTTGGCCATGTTTTGCCCCGGCAGCAGTGGAGATGCTCTCATTAATGAGAGTCCCACCAAAATCATTGGCTCCACATGCCAATAACAACTGTGACATGTTAGATCCTTCTTTGACCCATGACGTCTGGATATTGTTGATGTAGTTATTTAGCATGATGCGAGAAATGGCATGCGTCAATATGACATCTTTTCCACTAGCGCCGTTTTTTAATTCAGGGTGCAGCTTTGCCTTAAACATTGGCGCTTCTGTGTGAATAAAATTAAGAGGCACAAACTCAGTAAAGCCCCCTGTCTCTCTTTGTATGTCACGTATAATACCAATGTGCCTTGTTCTGTCTTGTGCTGTTTCAAGATGTCCAAACATCATGGTAGATGTAGATGGAATGCCCAACTTGTGAGCTGTCTTTATTACCTCGATCCATTTTTTCACGCTAATCCTTCCAGGGGATATTTTATCACGTAATGGCTGGTCTAAAATCTCGGCAGCAGTACCAGGAAGCGAGTTTACTCCTGCTTCTTTTAACCTCTGCAGATATTCCTTGATGGAAACATTTGACCTGGTTGCGCCATAAAGAACCTCTTCTGGAGAAAATCCATGTATGTGTATCTGGCCAGCCTCTTTTTTTATAGCTCTGCAGATGTTTTCATAGGTATTGCCATCCATGTCTGGTGGTAGTCCTGCCTGAACGCATACCTCTGTAGCACCAAGGGTCTTTGCCTCCTTTGTTCTCTTTACTATCTCATCTATTGGCAAAAAATATCCTTCTTCTTCACGAAAGTCTCTGCTAAATGCACAAAAACCGCATTGCTTGATACAGACATTGGTAAAGTTGATGTTTCTATTTATGACATAGGTAACAATATCTCCAACGCGCCTCCTGCGAAGCTCATCAGCTGTCATGACTAGGAGGTGAAAGTCAAGCCCCTCTGCAGAAAATAGTCTTGTGGCTTCTTCAACCGTTATCTCTTTTTCTGATAGTGCT
>JASHOW010000090.1 GCA_030038445.1 Nitrosopumilaceae archaeon | reverse complement strand
CCATGGCATATCACTTCAATGACTTTGAGATCTTGTCTGCTGCCTCAAATGGATCAATTGTCTTTGCTTGCACTTTCTTTAGATATTTAGCGTAAACACTGCTTGAATCAAGCATATGGTTCACTTTATTTTTGACATTATTTAAAACAATATCTCGCAGCTCGGCATCAAGCCTTGATTCTTCTTTTTGTTTTTTGGACTTTTTTCTTGACTCTATTATCTCCTGAAGCTTTTTTGCAAATTCTGGTATCCCCTTGTTTGATTTTGTCGAGGTCATCATGACCATAGGATTTTTCTTCGACATTCCTATGAAATCCCTTACCGAGTCAAAGAGTTGACTTGCACCAGGCAGGTCACTCTTGTTTATCAGATAAATGTCACCAATCTCGGTCAGGCCTGCCTTGATTGTTTGTATATTATCACCAGTATTTGGATTGAATACCACTACAGTGACATCAACCACTTTGGATATATCCACCTCAGTTTGTCCTGCACCAACACTTTCTATTATTATCGGATCAAATCCAGCAAATTCCAGTATTCTCATGCTGTTTCTTAATGCCATGGATACGGCACCTGTTGCACCCCTTGATGCCATGCTACGGATATAGGTGCCAGAGTCCGTCGATTCCGTCATGCGAACTCTGTCTCCCAAGATTGCGCCACCAGTAATGTGACTTGTTGGATCTATTGCAAGAACAGCTGTCTTGTAGCCAAGCTTGTTGAGTACGATGCTTGTCTTGTCTATCAAAGTACTCTTGCCTGCACCGGCAGGACCAGTTATGCCAATAGTAAAAGATTTTCCAGAACCTTTGAAGATTTTTTTTATGAGAACTCTTGCTTCTTTTTCATCGTTTTCTACCATGGATATAGCTCGTGCAATAGCCCTTCTCTTTCCCTGTTTGATGTCTCTTGTCAGATCCATATAGAACAACACGTACCACATCTACAATAAAATGTTGTTGCACTAGAATCGGAACTAGTCTCACAGAAATTTCCAATAAAAGGTTTTAAGACCCGCCCATGCTTTTAAGATCATGTCACAGAAGACCCAGACAAAAAGAATCAGAATACTTGTGTCAAAACTTGGACTGGACGGCCATGACAGGGGTGCGCTGGTTTTGTGTAGGGCATTTCGAGACGCCGGCATGGAGGTCATATATTCGGGGTTATTTGCAACGCCTGAGCGAATCGCACAGATTGCAGAGGACGAAGATGCAGATGTCATAGCGTTGAGTCTTCTAAATGGTGCACATCTTACACTATTTCCAAGAGTTGTCAAAGCCCTCAAAGAAAAAGGAATCAATGACGTGCTTGTAATAGGCGGAGGCGTTATACCGCATGATGACAAGGAAGCACTTGAAAAATCAGGGGTGCTTGGAAACTTTGGCCCTGGCACTCCGTTGCCTACCATAATTGATTTTATCCAAGCAAACCTATCAAAGGTTAAGAAAAACTAGTCTATTCTGTGGAATCTGGCCACATCATCTGTCGCATCTTTTTGCCCACTTGTTCTACCTGATGCGCCTCTATCTCTTTCATGAATCTATCAAATGCGATTTTGCCGTTCTTTCTGTAATCGCTTGTCCATTCTTGGTTAAATGTTCCATCCTGTATCATTTGTAGTGCCTTTTTCATTTTTGCTTTGACCTCTTTGTCCATCACCATCGGGCCTCGAGTCAGACCACCGTATCTTGCAGTCTCACTGACTCTTCGGTACATCCCAGCTATCCCGTATCTCTGTATCATATCCACAATCAATTTGAGTTCATGTAATACCTCAAAGTAAGCAATCTCTGGCTGATATCCAGCTTCAACCAAGGTTTCAAATGCATTCATCACCATAGATGCAGAACCACCACAGAGGTCAACCTGTTCTCCAAACCAGTCTGTCTCTACTTCCTCCTTGAAGGTTGTTTCAATGACTCCTGCTCTTGCACTGCCTATTCCTTTTGCAATTGCAAGTGTCCTGTCCCAAGCCCTTTTTGTATAATCTTGATAAACTGCAACAATTGATGGAGTTCCAAATCCCTGTTGGTATGTTTCTCGAACTTTTGAGCCTGGACCCTTTGGTGCAACCATTATAACGTCAACATCTTTTGGAGGCACAATCCATCCCCAGTGTATCGCAGCTGCATGCGAAAATGAAAGTGCCTTTCCTGCTTTCAAATGTGGCTCTATCTCTTCCTTGTAAACTTGAGCTTGAACCATGTCTGGAATCAAGATATGAATAATGTCTGCCTTTTCACACGCGTTTTGTACCGACATCACTTCTAGTCCGTCCTCTTTTGCTTTCTTCCAGCTAGAGCCTGATTCTTTTACTCCTACTATGACATTAAGACCAGAATCTTTTAGATTGTTTGCCTGTGCGTGACCCTGAATTCCATAGCCGATAACAGCTATGGTTTGGTTCTTTATTGGATCTAGTTTTATGTCAGAATCTTTCCAAGTTCTAGCCATATCAAATCGTAGAATACAATCGAAATAAAAATGTACGATATACCAAGTAATCTCGAACCAGCGTCAGGATGGATTGCAATATATATGTGTATTATGTAGACCACGCTTACAATAATTCACATATTGCAAAAAACACATTTTTTCTAAACTCCAACTGTGTTGCAATTTTAATACCTGCTGCGACAACAAGTTTTTCCCATCTTGATCATGGCGTAGTGTCAAAAGCATTTACTAAATTTCATTTGATTGAGCCTAAAATGAAATTGATTCAGAAAGACAGTAAATCTAATCCAGTTTCTTTGGATATCTCCTGAAGGTATGCGTACTGTACAAATATAATACTTTTCTATAAAAGGGAAATCACATATCAGAATATACCTTAAATAGTAAATTCATCTGCTTAATTATATTGGGGGAAAAGAAATACAATCCAAGGGTGCTTGTAGTAGATGACAATCAAGAAATTTTGGCTCTATTTATTGAACTTTTGAAATTAAAGGATTTTGTAGTTGTTGGCAGAGGGCAAAGCGGTAAGGAAGCTGTAGAACTATACACCAGCCTAAGGCCAGATGTTACATTTTTGGATGTAGCCATGCCAAATGGAGACGGCATATACGCATTGGAACGCATAAGAGAGATCAGCCCCAATGCGATAGTGATAATGGTCACATCAGATCTTTCTGCTGCTACTGCGGAAAGGTTAGAACAATTGCGCGCGTCAGCCACAATATACAAGCCATTTGATATAAATGACATAGTAAAAGTTGTCAAAAATCTGATGTCAGAAACAAACGCTAGTCAGATGAAATTTTTCAACTAAACCAGTTTTTCCAATTCCAAAGGCAATCAAGAAAAAATTCATTGCAGAGGTGTAAAAACTAAGATCGCTGACAAATACAAATATCAATTATTGTGTTGTTGTCCAAATTTGGGAAAAGATTTTCTTTCTGATGGTTGATGATTTTTTTATCTTTAGTTGCAGAAGAATTTTTAAATATGACTATAATTGTGATCGAACGGGGAGAAAACTGAGTTCTGAATTAACAGTAGATGAGATGTGGCAGGTAATGCAAGAATATGGCATCGATCGCCAACTTTTGGAAGCTACCAACCCCAGCAAGGAATTACTATTTAGGCTGTATTCTGCAATCAAACAAGTAAAAGAAAAATCAGAATTACTTGAACAGGAAAATGATGAATTTTTCAAAGTAAATACAATTCAATAGGTCAAATCAGGAGAATCAAAAGTTCGATAAAGCAGGCAGGATAATCACAATACTATCTCTTTTCCACATTGTACACACCTAACAACTGTCTGATTTGATTTTATCCTGTCAAATTTTTTGGAACCACATTTAGGGCATATAGGGCAGGCTCTGACTTTGTCCACATCCTTACTGCGCCATACCTCACTTTATCAGTTTGTGTAATACGAGGGCTTTTATCAAATAATGAACAAAGTGTAACAGATGAAGGGAATCCACTTTTCCTCAGATGATGAGACGACTAGCTTAGAGTATTTGTATGTCATTGGCCTTGAACACGCAAAGAGAGGCAAACCCAAGGATGCAATATTTTATTTTGACAAGGTATTGCTTGTAGATCCCACGCATCTCAATGCCCTGATTAACAAGGGAAACGCATTAGGCAAGATTGGCAAGTACGATGAGGCAATATCTGCTTATGATATTGTTCTGAAGACAAGACCAGACCACATAATCTGCCTTCTAAACAAGGGGCTTGCCATGCACTATCTTCAGAGATATGACGAGGCAGTTGCCTGCTATGACAAAATAACATGGCAAGAGCCAGAACATACAGATGCCTTGTACTACAAGGCATGCAGTAGAGCAGCACAGAAAAATGTTGAAGAGGCGCTTACATTACTTGAACGTGCAATACTGCTTGATCCACAATACACAACAAAAGCTAACGGTGATAAGGATTTTGACATTCTTCGTAACGACGAAAGATTCAAGGCACTTGTTGCCTGAGATACCCAATAGAAAAAAATACTATCATGAAACACAATAATGTGATGAATGTTGGAATTATCGGTACTGGACTACTTGGTAGTGCAGTTGCAACACGCCTTCTTAACACGGGACATAACGTAACAATTTACAACAGAACACTGGAAAAAACAAAACCACTTGAAGTTTTGGGTGCACATGTGACAGAGTCTCCAAAAAAAGTAGCGGAAAGATCAGACCTTGTCATCACCATAGTAAAAGATTTAGACGCAGTTGAAGCAATATCGTTTGGCAAAGATGGTATTGTGTTTGGTAAACATGAAAAATTGATTGTGTCTGACATGAGCACTATCAACCCCATGTCGTCAAGAAAGATCTCCCAAAAATATTCTCAGTATGGAATACCTATGATGGACAGCCCGGTAATGGGAGGCCCTGCGCTTGCAGAAAAAGGTCAGCTCGTAGTAATGATAGGAGGTAAAAAAGATGTCTACGAAAGATGCAAGACGGTTTTTGACTCCATAGCGGAGAGGACGTTTTTCCTTGGCGACAACGGCATGGCAGACGCGATGAAGCTTGCCATGAATCTGCAGATCTCTCTTTTGGCTCTGTCACTCTCAGAGGGAATCATATTTTCAAAAAAGGCCGGTCTTGATCCCCTTGTTTTCCTCGAGGTCCTCAACTCCACCTACTTTAAGACAGGAATGAGCACTCTTAAGGGACCAAAGATGGCAAGGGGAGTCTTTGAGCCAAGCTTCTTTCTAAGTGTGATGCAAAAGGACCTCGACGAAATAAACTATACTGCCGAGCAGCTCAAGGTAAACTTGCCTGCTGCCAGGCTTGCAAGAGAGTTGTACCAAAAGGCAGCTAAGGACGGATTTGCAGAGATGGATTATACTGGAATCATGGCATACCTAGAAAAGATCAACAAATCTAATTCCTAGAGTTCTTCTGGAGGCTTTATCCTACGAAAGTTTACATACAGTGCAACATCGTATGCTAGTTTTAGTATGCCTCCTATTACAAAAGGAGCCGATAGGAGCTGCCCAATTATCATCCCTGCAATAGACGGGCCAGTTGCTTGGGCAATGTTTCTTGATGTATTTGTTATTCCAGCCGCTGCAACACGCTCGTTTTCTTGAACCACAGCCATCAGGTATGATTGTCTGGCCGGAACATCCATTTGTGATATGCTCATCCTTGCAAGATACAGCCCTATAGCAAGTGGAAAACTCGGAGCAAATGCAACCAGTATCAAAAGTATGTTAGATGGTATGTGGGTATACACCATCGTGTTGACAAGGCCAATCTTTGACGCAACTTTGCTGGCCAACAGATATGACATTGCGGTGAGTATTCCTGCTGCCGTAAATATGTAAGACAATGTTGATAGGTCAGCTCCAAATTTTGTGTAGAACCAAAATGACACTATGCTTTGTATCACAAATCCCCCTGCAAAGGAATCAATTGCAAATAGCGACGACATTTTTGCAATGATGCTACGAGACTGTGGTGTAATGGTGCGAAATGTCATACTTGTTTTGGTGTTCTTTGTTTTTACCTCAACTCTTGATGAGAGTAGAAGATATATCATCAGTGCAGCCAGCGCACAGGTAGCATATGCAAGAAAGAGAACTTTGATTGAATATATCTTGTCCAGACCAAATTGCTGCGAAAATACACTTGGCAGTCCTGATAGCAGTACGCCAAACGACATGGCAAGGGTTCCAGCCATGTTGTATATGGCAAATATTGATGTCCTCTTCTTCTCGTCACTTATTGTCTGCGGCAGAATTGCCTGCTCAAGGGACAAAAATGCTCCCACCTCTGAGCCAGTGACATTGACTGTACCAACAAGTGCAGCTACAATCAGTGCCACATAGTTGTCAGTCAAAAAGAAAATGACAGCTGATATAGCCATCAAGATTGCAAAAATAACCAAGAACTTTTTTCTACCTATCTTGTCAGCATACGCACTGGAGACGAGGTTGAAGATGATGCTGTTTACCAGTGTTGCGCTCAGAACTATACCAACCATTACCTCGCCAAACCCAAGCAAGTGCAGATAGATTGCCAGAACCACACTCAAAAAGCCATATGAAAAAAGCCTGACAATTCTTGCGCCAAGTATGAGTTTTCCGTCGCGCGATATCCAGTCTAGTGACATTATTTCCCAAGCTTTGACTTGTGCACTTTGATCTCTGCTTCCTCCACCTTTTTGAAGAGTGGGGATGGTTCGCCTATGACATGGCCATCTTTTATTGACATCTCAGACATCGAGTCCCATGATTGCTCTGATATTTTTCCTTGCATGTTAAGCTGCGACCATATCCTCTGCGATGATTCAGGCAGGAATGGGTAAAGTGCCATGGCAATAGAGTGTACTGCATTTACAGAGACAAGTATGCAATTGTTTGTGCCTGCACCGCCCTTCCACGGCTCTTTTTTCTGAAAATATTGGTTAAAGTACGCAGAAAATTCTAAGATCTTTTTGAGTGCCTTGTCCAAGCTGTTCTCCTCCATCAGCATGGTCATCTCGCTTGCCAAATTTTTTATCTTGTCTTGCGCCTCCCTGTCGGCCAAGTCGGCATCACCCATGGAAGGTACAGTGCCTCCCGTACTTTTTTTAGTAAACCCAAGTGCTCGATTGACAAAGTTTCCTATGTTTCCTATGAGCTCAGAGTTTATCCTTGACGCAAATTCATCCCAGTCAAAATTCAGATCGTCCTGACTATATGGAGTAATAAGCGTAAGATAGAATCGCAGATAGTCTGCAGGGTAGCTTTGAAGAAAGTCTCGTAGCCCTATGTACCAGTTACGGCTCTTGGATATCTTCTTTGACTGTAACATGAGGTGCCCCCTGGTCGGCACATAGTCTGGCAGCTTGTACTCTTTTTTTATCCCGATTCTCATAGCAGGCAAGAACAAATAGTGATGGTATACAATGTCCTTGCCGATAAAGTGGTAAATGTCTGCCGAATTCCAGAATTCTTTGCCATTTATTCCCTTATCATTTAGAAACTTCATTGCAGAGGATATGTATGCAAGGTGATTGTCAAACCACCCGTAAAAGACCTGACCCTTTGCTTCTTCAAGTGGGATCGGCACACCCCAGGTAATGTCCCTTGTAATGTCCCAGTCCACAAGCCCATCTTTTATCCAGTTCTGCACGTATTTTTTTACATCCTTTTGTAGATGGGAATCTGCTTCTAGCCATTGGTTTAGCTCGTTTACAAAGTTTGTAAGCTTGAAGAAATAGTGCCTAGTCTTCTGTTTTGTCGGTGGATTCTTGCAGATGGAGCATTTTGGCTCTTCAATCTCTTGCGGAACTCTTCCACATTTTTCGCACAGGTCAGAATATTGTTCTTCTGCTTTGCAATATGGGCACCTTCCTATGACATATCTGTCTGGCAAAAACTTTTGATCTACCTTACAATAGAATTGGATTATTTCTTGCTCGTATATGTGCCCATTTACCATCAATTTTTTAAAAACATCTTGCACAAAGGCGATATTTTCCGGTGAGCTTGTCCTGTAAAAGAAATCAAATGATATTCCAAATGCAGTAAAGTCGTCATAGTCCCTCTTATTCCAGACTTTGACATATTCCTCCGGTGTTTTTTTTTCTTTTTCGGCCTGGATGAGAATTGGTGTGCCAAAGTCATCTGATGCGCATACATAATATGCCTCCACTCCTTTTAGTTTAGAAACCTAGTTGTGATATCTGCTGGCAAGTAAGTCGAGGCAACATGTCCCAGATGGATTTCGCCGTTGGCATAAGGCAGTGCACTTGTGATTATAGC
>JASHOW010000089.1 GCA_030038445.1 Nitrosopumilaceae archaeon | reverse complement strand
CAGTCCGGAGATCAAGTTGATTCGCCATTTACTTCCAGCACTCAGTCTCCTGATACAATAAGCACAATTGCAAGCGACATAGACTCTTGCGTGGCAAATCCGACATCAGACTGTGATCAAGAAATGTTGCAGGTATCAAAATTCTGTGACCAAAACAGGGGACAGGAACAAAACTATCCTTTTTGTTCTGACTCTAGGATCCAGATGTATCTTGAACACAGAGACATGGCACAAATAACGGTCAATGGCGCAGGTGGCAGCTAAAGTCTCTATGCCTTTCTGTGCCTTACTATTGTAAAGTTTCCATCCAAGATGACGCTATTTGCCAAGACGTACTCCTTGGTTCTCTCATCATCTAATATTGTCGTGAATTTTGGCGTGATTTTGATTATGGTTCCAATGTATTTTTCAAGAGCACTTGTTATTTCCACGCGGTCGCCTTCTGAATAAGGAAGCTGCTCTGAAATTGAGATATCTTTTAGTATTCTAATATTGCCTTGTATTATAGCGTTATTTGGAACAATGTATTCTTTACCCTCATCTGTCTGTACTGTAGTATAAAACAAATCTATCTCTGCGATTTTTCCTCGGACGTTATCACTTACAACACTAATAGAATCTCCTATCTTTGCTGGGTAGGTTGTAAGTATCAATCCACTTGAAAGTATGTTTCCTACAATGGTAGATACACCAATACCTAGTATGATTGCAGCCACGCCTCCACTGACTAGGATCTCTTGAGGGTTGACATTTAGCTGGTATAGAACTGAGAGTGCTGCAATAAGAGAGATAAATATTATGACAAAAAATGATAAGCTTGAAGAAAACTGTGGATGTGTTTTGCTTGCAAACCTCTTTACTAAACGTCTTGTTGCTGTAATTATTACAAATGCTATGATTACTGTGGCTGTGATAGCTGCAATCTGAATGTGGGTATGCGTGATTCCAACTAATGGTGCAACAAATATCTCAAACATATGAAGAAAGGCCCATGTGCCTATTACTGTTATAATCGCCTTTATTGCAAGTGAGTAAAATTCTTTATGCAGGGCCTTGTCATGTAATTTGGTATCATTATGTACTGCATTTAGAATGTCCTTGGGACTATCCGCAGATACAGGCATCGATGCTTGTGTAGCATTTGGTATTATTATCTTATGTTATTTCTCGGTAGCCTTGAGAAATCTAGTCATGTTCTTTGCAACTAGCGGCACTACTTTTTTTGTGATTATTTGATGAAAATTATCTGCATCAGCATCAAATGAAAGCAATAGGACATGTGCTAACCTGCTATTCTCATCTGCAATGGGAATGGTGGCTCTTATTAGCTTGGTATAATGTGAACTTGCATATGATATCTTTCCAAGTCTGTATTCCCATCTTAGTCTGGTATACTGTCTTGTTGCAGCGGTGATTGCATATTGAGCCCTCTCTTCAGAGTTTAGTAATGGTGTCAGCCCTTTTCTGTCTGCAGTAGCCTCTAGCTTTCCATCACCATCTGCAATTCCTGCAAATCTTATCTTAGGATCTAGCTCTACAACGTTCTTGCAAAATTCTTCAAATATGTTCATTCAATAGGGGTATTGTCTGTAGCTATATTTGTTTTCTGCGCGTTATAGTATAATCATGAAACCCTCTGCACTTTGATATGAAGCGTTTTGAAGTTTGGTAACTATTGTACATGTTTTGTTTGCTAACCGCAAGGCATATTGATTTGTAGAAAGTTTTGGCTGCGTGATATTGAATGCACCCCTGATAATGGTAAGAATATGCTGCAATACGCTGCAGGCATAAGAGGGACTATCCGTCCTTTGATATGTTTTGTGGCCTTGCTGCCTGAAATAAAAGATTAACAAGTATCATAAAGGCGATCCATATTCCAAGTAATACTATAGTGGTATATGACCCAAAACACTTGTGGCAAATGAACTTGTTGATTAGAAATACAATTCCTCCTCCCACAAAGACTCCAGTAGCATAATCCATAAGACGCCACCAAAAATACTTCATCAGGTTACATTGTTACGTCAGAAATATAAGACTGATTTTAATAAAACACACTATGAGCCGGAGCGCGGTATGATTTATGTTCATTGACTGGACAGTTCCGTTATTCATTGGAGTTGTTGGGGGACCACTTGCAATTATTGTCAAGGTTTGGTACAAAAAGAAAGGAGGGGATAAATCAAGCAAGTTTGCTGACAATGGAACTTATGTAAGAGATGACTCTTTGTACTCCTATGACAACTCTTCCTCTACGGAAGATACGACAGACAAGAAGAATAACTCATAAATGCACGTCATAATCTGAGACATCAGTATATGGTTCTTCAACCAAAGAGTCCAAATGAATCAAAGACAGAGATGACTGTCAGAATGTTTCCGTCTGACGCAAATCCCGCCGGTAATGTTTTTGGTGGTGAGATTTTAAAACAGATTGATCTAATTGTGGGCCTTGTATCTCAGAGACACTCTAAAACCAATACAGTTACAGCAAGCATAGACCGGGTAAACTTTCTAAAGCCTGTTTATGTAGGAAACGCACTGATTCTTAACGCAAGGTTAAACTATGTTCACCGCTCCTCGATGGAAATAGAGGTCAAGGTAGAAGCAGAGGACCTGATGACTGGTATTAGAACGCTGACAAACACTGCATATGTTACATCTGTTGCACTGGGACCTGACGGCAAGACCACTGAGGTGCCAGCACTTCTTCTTGAGACTGAAGAAGATAAACAAAGATTTGCAGAAGGGGAGAAGAGAATGTTACAGAGACTAAAGGAAAGAGGAAAAATCTAGCCTAAACCGCAACTAAAAGAACCTGGGGGACCATTTCTGAGTACCTCTTGGAATTGTTCGGAAGAATATTGTTTGACTATTGAAAATGGGATTGCACCAAATATTGGAGCGTCAACAGTAGTAGTGATCTTTGCCAGAGTTGGATCAAACGTGACATTCTCTTGCTTTAGTCTAAGAACAGTATCTGCATTTAATGTAAATATTCCATCCATCGTGGACATGGCCTTTGGGGAGATCATGCTTCCATTAATCTCGGCTTTTTCTATGGGCTCTGAATTGTAAAAAGCGCTTATCTCATATCTGTTAAAAGTTGCAGGAAAGAACGAGGGATTACATACATCTGCCTGTATGTGAATTTCTGTAGGCGAGATCTGATAGTCACTTCCGTAATGAGGTCTAAATTGTAACATGCTCACAGAATAGATATCAAGTCCAGCATATGCTACTATTATTATCGCAATTGCAGATGCAATTATGGCAACCGTTCTTCTTGAAGGTGGGTTTCTAGTTTCTTGTACGGCGTCATTATCAAGGATCTCATGTGGGTCATCCTCGGTTTTTGCAGAACCTAAAGAATCTTTGTCAGAACTCTCGTTCTCGGTTATTTTAGAAGTTGATGTCAAGTCTTCGGGTTGTGGCTTTGAAATCTCTTGCAAGTAATCCTGATCAGAAACATCGAGAGGTTTTCCTTCTTGCAATGTGTTCAGGATTTGCTGCAGTCTGTCGGCATCTCCTTTTTTAGAATCAATAAGAGATTGTACTAGCCTGATTGTTTCATCTGACATCACGTTGGGGTTTTATCCACTTAATTTAAAGGGTTAGATACTGTCAAGTTAGGCATCTCAACCTATCATTTGGTCGCATCATCAACTCATATTTAACAGGAGAACATTATCTAATGTGTAATGGTCTCTTCCAAATCGATTGTAAAAGCAATCATTTTGATAATAAGCGGAATTGCAATAGTCGTAGTAGGGGGATTCATGATGGGGGCAGTTGCAAGATTATGGTCCCCAAAAGATGCTGGAAAACCAAAGAGTAATGCTGATGATAACAATCAATGAAGACTTGTTGTGATTTTATACCGGCGCAGGTAACAGGAATAAAAATC
>JASHOW010000088.1 GCA_030038445.1 Nitrosopumilaceae archaeon | reverse complement strand
GATATTCGACTGATTCAAGATGGCTTGTACCACACTTCGAAAAGATGCTGTATGATAACGCGCTATTGCCTGTTGTGTATTCGGAGGCATATCAGATAACAAAGGATACAAGATATCTTGACGTGATAAACCAGACGCTACAATATGTCCTAAAAGAGATGACATCGCCTCAGGGGGGTTTCTATTCTGCACAGGATGCAGACTCTGAGGGAGAGGAAGGCAAGTACTATGTCTGGAAAAAAAATGAGATCGAAAAAATACTTGGAGCAGACTCTGATATGTTCTGTCTATATTTTGATGTCACAGATGGCGGAAATTTTGAGGGTCATACTATACTGAACAACAACACAAATGTCTCTTCCATAGCATTTCATTTTGGCAAAACAGAGTCTGAGATAAAAGACATAATTGAGAGAAGTAGAAAAAAACTTTTGGAAGAGAGAAACAGGCGCATAAAACCCGGGCGTGACGAGAAGATAATAGTTAGCTGGAATGGTCTTATGATATCTGGACTTCTAAGAGGTTACCGCATCACACAAGATAGTACCTTTCTGACAGCAGCAGAAAACTGTATTAGATTCATCGAACAAAATATGATAAAAAATGGTGAATTGTTGCACACATACAAGGATAGGCAGGCAAAGCTACGTGCATATCTTGACGATTATGCCTACTTTGTCAATGCTCTTGTTGACTATTTTGAAGTCAAACCATCAAAAAGATATCTGGATCTTGCCATACATTATGCAAACTATCTGCTGGAGCATTTCTGGGATGAAAATGAAAAAGGCTTCTTTTTCACTGCAGACAATCATGAAAAGCTGATAATTAGGACAAAGAACATCTATGATCTATCTTTGCCATCTGGAAACTCTGTTGCAGCAGGCACTATGCTACGCCTATATCATATAACGCAAGACAAACAATACCTTGCTGCTTCGCTTAAGGTTATGGAATCGCTTTCTACCATGGCTGCAGAAAATCCCTTTGGATTTGGCCAGCTACTAAATACAATCTACATGTATGTCAAAAAACCAATTGAGATAACTATGATAAACTATTCTAATAAGGAATTATGTTCTTATCTTCAAAAACGTTTCATTCCAGAGTCCATACTTGTAGGAATAGAAAATAAGGAAATTCTGCAAGATCTACAATCGTTACCATTTTTCTCGGGAAAGGAATTCGTTGATAACACCACCCAGGTGTATGTTTGCAAGGACTTTGCATGCTCACTACCACTTCAATCAATTCAGGACATAGAAAAACTACTCACGCACTAATTGCGCTTTTGTTTATTAGGCCTTTTTGATGTTGATGTCAAGCCTCTGGCCCACTTGCGGGCTTCCCATTCTCTCATATCTGCGCTTTGGCATAGTTATTGTTATAGAGGTCTGAGCATAGCTCTTGATTGCAATGGTGGGCTGTGCTTGCAATATGGCCTCTAGAAATGGCAAGATCTGGTCCCTTAGCTCGGGGTCTAATTTTTTATTGATTGCCTCTATCATTAGCTGCTTTTGTGAAACAGGCTCTGTCTGAACATCTTCTATAAGTGTAAGTTGTACTGTCTGCCCGTTGTCAACCAGCTGTTGTATCTGGTATTGTACTATTTCAGACATGAATTATAGTAATGTATGTCAGGATTTATCTGTATGGAAAATTAAAGAAAAAGATCAACAAAATAATGATGTGGTATATTCCAATATTTTATGTACTATTACCCTTAATCTTGAAGTATGCTCATCTTGGAATTGCTGGTCACGTTAAATTTGTCTACAAAGCCTGCTGTAACTTCTAAAACATATTTTGTTGTCTGCTCATCTCCATTATAAATTGGGCATGATGCGTTACTGATGCAGGGTGCTAGGTTCTTTTCTATGTGTACTACATTACCATTATCATCAAACCAGATCATATCCAGCGGGAATTGCATGTCTGTCATCCACATGGATACTATTTGTGGTGGGTCAAAGATGAAGATCATTCCCTGATTATATGGAAGTTGCTGCTGAAACTGTAATCCTTCTGTCATTCTATCTGTGGTATTTGCAATCTGAACATTGAGCGTCACATTGTCTACCTTTATAGTACCTTTTGGAAAATTATCTGATAGCAGATCAGAGTCTTGCGCTGTTGTAGCAGATGTAGTGTGCACTAGTTTTATCTCTCCGTTATTTACCAAGTATTGTAAATCTGAAATAAAATCATAGTCAGAGATGTTGCCAGTTGTCCACCATTGGGCCACATTTTTTATCCATGGTGGAATGGGTGATTGCAAGTCTGAGCTAATGTACGTTTGAGAAAGCGGTAACATTTCATTTGCAACAAGATATCGTATGACAAGAGAAAATTGCGAATCTCCTAGTTTTCCATCAGACCACAAACTCGTGTCATTTCTTATCCAATCTGGTATTGGAACAGGTATCTCAGGGGGCTGAGAATTTGTAGTCTGGTTTGACTGTTGTGCAAATACTATATGTGATGATTGGCCATGTTTCTGAGCTGCAAACTGGTCCATGCCTCCAAACATTACTACAACAAGCAGGAAACCACAAAACATGATACTTATCTTCTGATTCAATCTAATTTTTGTCTCCATTGAGGCATATTAAAAAGCTTGAAACGAAACTATTGTTCCTAAAAATCGTACGGCAAAAATTTCCTATCGTGTCTTAAGACTTTGAATCTAATATGCCTCGTTTTATCTGGGCCGCTCTCTTCTTGACTATCTGAGTGAATTCTTGTATGTCCTCAAGTGAAGGCTTTTGTTGCTGGCTGGTATATGACTGGATAAATGCAGAGTATATCGAGCCCAGTATAATGCCAAATGTGGCGGCTGGTATGTCTACAACCTCATCTGAGTATAGTCTTGCCATCTGGCTGTATGCTGCAGCCTCACTTATGTAGTAATCAATTAAACTATCAATGAAGCTTCTGGTTGTTACAGAAATCACGAACTAGAATTGCGCCTTATTATTTATAACGTTTCATTTTGTAGGCTTGCAAACATAATTTGACCCAGTCTCTTTTGTAGAAAGCTAACAATGCTTCAATATGCCAATTGAAATTAATCGTATCAACAGGGAATGCCCGCAGTGTAAAAACTCTACCATATTTAATACTGGCAAGGGCTATTTTTGTGGCAAGTGCCTTAACACTATTTCTATATCCTAATCAAGAAGTAGTTTTTAAGTAAAGTACTATGTGGAAGGTGGATCTAGATGGTACTTACTTTAAGATATATGATAAACAAAAAAACACCGTAGGCTACTTTGCCCCAGAATATGGCCACATATATCCAGAAGAAAAGGCAGATGAGATAATAGAACAGATGCATAAAAGGCACGAAAAGATAGCAACTGGTTACCTGATGATTCCAATGGTCAAGTTTGGGATCTTTGACGAAAACAAAGAGATGCATCTAGAATATCTGTTCAGGCAGCTAGATGATGTAAAAAAGCGACTGGCATACTGGAATGATTTTCTCTCAAATAACGCAATAAAGCAGTATAAGATTACGGTATCTCACACAGACCATGATATGTTAAGCATTACATTGCGACTAGTATTTTCATTACCTGTTGAACTTGAAAAAAACTCCATACAAAATGCGATTGGAAATATACTTGATCCACTTCAATCAATGGGTTTATTGTGAACTGCTTGCTTTTTCATTGTTAAAGTTTTGTAATGCATTCATCTCATATTGAAGCGACTGTTGCAGTAACTGGTCTGATTTTATCCTACTTGAGTTGTCCCCTGTTTGTATCCATTCTTTTAGAAGGCTGTCGCTATCTATCTGTGTCTGGGTTGACAATCTAAAAAGTTGCAGCGACGGGGTAAAGGACTCTGGTGGGTTCAAACTGTCATACCTAACAAGAATGGATTGCATCTTTGCAAGATGCACATCTGTTATGTTTAACATCTTGTCCTTTGTTATCTGGCCTTTTTCATACATTGTAAGGTTTGCGTCAAATGCGGCAGTCTCATTGCCAAGATCAGACTGAATTGATGCCAAACTATTTCCAAATCTCTGTCCACTTAGATTTGCCTGATCAAGACTGTAATTGATGAGGATAACAGCTACAATTATGCCAACTCCTACGATGATAGCAATTTGAAAATTTCGTTTGGGGTTGACTGGTGCTGATGTCTTTTTCTTCTTCACATGTCACCTAGTTGTAGATGAAATAAATTGTTTACCGTGTTGAATACTATTGTCTGAAGATCTGGGCCTAATCTATGTAATTTCCTTCAGGGTCTGTCTTTAACTCGATTACTCCTACACTTCCACTTATGTAGGAATCGTTTCTTACAGTCCTGACACGTCCAACATCAAGATGATATGGCCACACATTTACCACAACTGTTCCAATCTTCACGTTGGATGGGGCATCTGTAATGACAATGTCTTCTTTTTTTATACCGTACTCTGTTAGTTTTTTGACGCAATGATCAAGCAACTGTTGAGGAAGTCCATGATTTATGGCCCATACAGTTCCTTCATAATCTATTTTCTCCAATTGATTATCAGCAATTTAGCGTTTTTTTAAAGCTATCTGAAGGTTATCTGGGATTTGTCACTTTCAACGTCATAGTGCTCTCAACTCTTGATATGTTTCGAATCTTGCGCGATACTGCTTGGTCAAATTCTTCGGAGGTATGGGCCTGTACTTCGGCCACTACATCATAGGCGCCAAAAGTTATGTGTGCATCCTTGACCTGAGGCAAGAGCTTCAATTCTTCTACGACATATTCCTCTGCTCCAATGTCACAGTTGATTAGAACAAACCCTTTTTCCACATTGTTCCAAAATCACTAACTTACTTAACTCTGTCTGTTCTTTACAATATCAAAAATACAAACATCTTGCTTTGAAATAAAAATGAGATTTTTCAAACTTTGGCTTGGAGGGCTGATATGGAAGATAAAGCCAATGAGGGGATTTTGTAAAATATTCCAAATCCCTAAAACACTTACCAATCCAACACTCCAACTACGCCAACCCTGTCTACGATCTTCTTCATATCCCAAAATCTGGCCTTTCGTTCATTAGCAGATATATGAATGAAAGATAATGACGATCAGAACGTAAGATTGGAAAAGACCTCTCAAGTAGAAAAATATAATCTAGAATTTTTTGTCTTATAAAAAATAATTAAAGTAATTCCTATCATTAAAACTAAAATTGCTAGTGGAAATTCTGGAACCATTGTTTCATTCATACAATATTGAGGTACGCTATCACCATGGAATGGCTCCGCTGCCAGAAGATGTGTAAATGATAATGTCACATTTGCTTTTCCTGAAAATGGAATTGAGAACTTGAAGAAACAGTCATCAGACAGGAAAGAATATTGTTGTTGGTTTAGATCATTACCATTTACAGAGACAGATACAATCGGCCTACCAACATTACTATAAGGATAATTTCTTGGAATCTTCAATTCAAAGACAGTTGAAAGTGTACTGTGTACGTCAGCGGTATAAGATCCCAATTGATTAGCTGTAAAGTTTTCAAGTATGCCATTTGTAGCTCTATATTGAAACACAAAAATCTGGTCTGCTTTCATTGGAGTTGAATAAAGAAACTTACCCGGAACATTTAGTGTATTCCAGTTCGATGTATTGTCATATGCCATAGCATTTGAAGAATATAGAAAATTCATAAATACCAACATACTTAATATCAAAACGGGTATTTTCAAAGTTATTGTATCTGACATACTAATCAATATGTTGTAATATAAATAAAAAGAGGAGGATAGAAAACTCTATCCAGTCAAACCTAGGTATGATGCAATATAGTCTTCCGCATAATAGTAGCTTGATGAACCGGAAGTACCCCACATCATCCCATAGACATCTACGTTTGTTCCGTCTATATTGTAGAAGGCCGGTGCGCCACTATCTCCACCTACTGCACCAAAGTTGACAGTAACCTGACCAGTACTAGTATTGCTAGCTGTTATTGCTCCTGTCAAGGGACTAGAGTCTCCAATACCTTTCTCTGTAACTATTGTTCCACTTGATTGTGAAGATTGGGGTGTTTTGGCTGATATGCTATACCAATTTGTTCCATCCTTGAAGATCTTAAAATTCACATTATTAGACCTTACAAAGGCAAAGTCACACGTCACATCATTATCCCAGCAATACTGATTTTCTGAACCTACCGATGTACTGCCAGTATATCCGGGCGGCGGTTGATATACTGTATTGGAGTAATTTCCACAATGACCAGCCATGATGAATCCTGATTTTGATGATGCGTCTACTGCCTCATATCCTTCGGAACATGAAAATGTCTTGCTCGATGCCTCTATAGCGTCTCCACCCACAAGTGGACTGCACGCACCATACACGGAGGAACATTGCGTTAGGTGAATTTTGTCATACGATATAACGAGTGGTGTATTTCCTATTGTTTTTTTGATATCAGTGATGATTGCTTGAGATGCATCGCCTGACGGATTGTTTATGGTCAGATCTGGATCAAATTGCACTGATATACTCTTGGTATCATAGTGAGCAAATATTTCCCTAACAGGATTGTCTCCTATATAAGTAGGAGATTTTTTCACCATATATTTATCAGATATGATTTTTACTTGCTCGTCCAATCTCTGTTTATCTTGTGGATCTATTTGATATAATGCTCTGCTTTCATCCTGTAGATGATTCATGTCGTTTATCAAGGCTTGTTTGTTTTTGTCATTTGTATCGATTTGCTGCTGTAGCTGTTGCATTTTTGTATCATTAGAGCTATTTTTTGCAGCCTCAAGATCAGACACCTGGTTTGTCAACGTAGATGTTTGGCCAATGAGCTGGTCAAGTTGTTTAGAATCTTCTGCATATTGCTGTAAATATGCAGTTTCTGTGTCTAAACCAAATGCACGATATGATTCAACTGCTGGAGCAGTTATGGATAGCAACATAAGCACAGAACACAAAGTGCTTCCAACAATTATGCCAATTTTCGGATTTCTTTCTATATGCATTTTTCATTCTCCTTTGTTGTTTTAAAAGTCATTACGGTACATCTTACCGTACATATTAATAAGCCTCGCTGACACTTGGTCAGTACGATCAGATAAGTGTAGACATGATTTACATGTAACAAAAATATGTTTTTATTCATCAGTCAATAGTCGCAAGAACTCTCTTCCTTTGTTTGTTAATTCAAAGTAGCCTTCATTAGAATGTGTCTTGACCCACCCAAGCATAAGGAGAATTTTGACATATTTGATGCACCTAGAATAATTGATACCAGTCTTTCCTGCCAGATTTGTTCTATTGATATGACCATGTCTTAAAGCAGAGAGCATCCGGTATGTTACTCCCAAGTTAAGATTGTATGAAAATTTGCCATCATGTGAAGAATAAAATTCAATTCCATCTATGAGCAATTCACATCTCCATTTTATGTACGGTGAAATTAATGGTACATTTTCTATTTAAGGTGTACTCATATTTCCAACTATCGCACATAAGATAATTTTAGAACATCTTGTCAGAAATTTGGTACCAAGGATTTATCAAAATGTACCAGAAAGAATACAGCATTGCCCAGAACTGAATACAGAGCTCTTACAATTCGAGTTGAGACATATGATAGGATTCTCTCCACCGTTCACAGGATCAAGAAAAAAAAGCCCAGAATGTACACGAGTGATTTCCTTGATGTGTTACTTGACATGTACGAGAAGAATCCAGATCGTATAAAATAGATTGCAAACGGTTGCTACTTCCAATCCAACGCTTCAATCTTTAATTTTCTGCCTTATCCCAGCGGAGCGTCCTACCATAAACTTGGAAGGCTGGCTAACAGCCTGTTCCATGAAGATGGAACGATACCCAAAATTATCCAACATAATGCAACCCCTGTATTACCATAATTTTGGGACACTCCCCTGCAACGAGCACCGACAAAGTCGAGGGAGGCGGAGCGAAGCGGAGGATTGTCAGGTATTCACAGACAAGCCATTAGACAATAAGCGTAGAGCCAAGAGGGGGATGAATTACGAGTGAAGCAAGCAAGAAAGGGGTGAATTGGCTCGGAGCGTATCCATACCTTGAGCATCTTTTTGAAATCCTCCAAAAGTCCACATGCCATAAACTTGGAAGCCTAAAACTATATTAGAAGTAAAGCGCAAACTCATGTTAGCGGTGCGGATGGGATTTGAACCCACGAGCCTACTAAGCACGAGATTTTCAGTCTCACGGCATACCTGACTTGCCGACCGTACCAACTTTCTTTATACAAAATCAGCATAAAAGGCAGTTTCTGTAATTAGATCATGGTTTGAAAGGTGTTTCTCTTGAACTGCTTTTCCTACTCCGTCAATTAACATCGAATTGTAATAACGATTGACTAGAAGCATGTTTTCGGCTGAAAGTTGGCTATTGAGTCTCTTGAAGACACTAGTGATACGCTTATCGAAATCGTGTATATCTGCCTTAGTCTTTCTCTGTATCTCTTGTCTCAAGTAGACCCAATATGGCATGTAGGGATTTAGGTATTATTAGTCAAGCCAATGAGGGGATTTGGACCCCCGACCTTCTGATTACAAGTCAGATGCTCTAGCCAGGCTGAGCTACATTGGCATTAGGTATTGGCATCTAGAGGGTGGTTTAAAATGTTATCACATAACAATCATGCCAAGATCAAATCTATGATTTGACTACATGCGTATTACATTTGTCTTATTTCCTTTATGCCACAAAATCTACTTTTTACAATGTATCATTCAAAAGGAAACGGCTAATTATCATGTGATCTCAAACCAAAAAAGTGAAGAAAGAAAATTTTAACAATATAAAGCTTGACAAATCTTTACTGAAAGAAAAACGAAATTATTTTCTTGGAGATGTGATCTTGCATGACATCTCAAAAAACATTAGCGTAAAAGACCAAAAAGTATACTATGCAGACTTTAAAAATGGCGCAAGGACTAAGATACACTACCACGAGGGAAGTCAGATACTTGTTGTAACTCATGGCACAGGCATGCTTGTCATATATCAAAAAAACAAATCTCAAGGAAACAAAATCACGATAAAACAAGAGAGTAAATCCATTCT
>JASHOW010000087.1 GCA_030038445.1 Nitrosopumilaceae archaeon | reverse complement strand
GATGTGGTGTTGCCAGGTTCTCCAATAAGTTGTTGTAATTGCTCTGCCGTGATGTTCAAGGTAGTGTTCTTACCTACTAGTTCCTGAAGCTCCTGAGGTGTTATATCTAATGTGCGGTTATTAGACGCAAGTTCCTCAAGCGATGTGGTGTTGCCAGGTTCTCCAATAAGTTGTTGTAATTGCTCTGCCGTGATGTTCAAGGTAGTGTTCTTACCTACTAGTTCCTGAAGCTCCTGAGGTGTTATATCCAGTGTGGAATTTTCCCCAATAAGTTGTTGTAACTGTGTTGGTGTGATGTTAAACTTGGTATTGTTAGTTACTGATGTTTCTGGATATGAAAAACTAGATTGATTTGCAGGTGATAAATTATACGTATAACTTGAATTGGAAAGATCTATTGAAACAACATTATTTGAAAAAAGACTTGATACGTATAGCTTATTGGTAAGAGAATTTATTGCAATATTTCTAGCTGATACCCCAGAATTAATCTCATTTAATATTTTATTGGAATTTCCATCTATTTCAAATATAGTCCCAGTTTGTTCATTGGCTTCGTATATTCTGTTGGTTATTGGATTGATTGTTATTGCCGATGAGCCTGCCATTGTTGGTATGTTTGTTATCAAGCTGTTTGTTGTACCATTTATTACTGATATTGAACCATCATTCCAACAAGTGACATAAACCAAATTGGTGATAGGATTTACTGCAGCTCCCCATGGACCGCCATTTACTGGTATGGTGGAAATTATTCTGTTTGTCTTGCCGTCTATCACACTAAGTGAATCTGAGAGACTATTTGGCACGTAGACTCTATTGGTAAAGGAATTTGCCACAACTCCCCACGGGCCATTACCGACTGGTATGTTTGTCAGTACTATATTGTCTGAACCATTGATTACCGATACTGAATTAGATATTAGATTTGTAACATAGATTAAGTTAGTTGAGGGATTTACCACAACTCCCCATGGACTACTCTGTACATGAATATTCGTTACAACCTTATCTGTACTTGCATTTATCACGGATACTTGATTTGAGAATCGATTTGTGATGTAGGCTATGTTTGTCAGTGGATTGATATCGACGTGCGTAGGTCCAGAATCAAGGAGAAACCCATTTTGATTCAGTGGTATGTTATCTACCATTTTGTTTATAGAACCATCTATAACTGCAACAAAATCAAATACATAACTAGTTACGTATATTTTGTTGGTTGATGGATTCACCGCTATTCCACTGCTTCCCCATCCTACATTGATGTTGTACATTGAACCTGCAGCATATTGTACGACCAGAATTCCTATGATGGCAATAGCTAATGCTATGATATGCGGACCTTTTCTCATACGATCTGTTATTTAATAAAAATAGAATTAATTGATTTGTATGTTCTGAATAAAAAGTGTTGGTCCATTCAAACTTTTGAAAAAATAAGAACTGGGAACTTATTACATTGGGAATGATAGGGTTCCCAGTACCTAAATAAAGTATTACCAACTAAATTAGTACGTGTTTGTACGTTCCACACAAACTCCCACAAATAAGATATATTGTTATTCTAATCTGAGTTAGATGATGGAAGTACTCATAGCTGATGACGAATCTGATCTTTTGGATCAGTACAAATTTGCTCTTGAAGCAAAAGGTCATGATGTCACAGTTTGTAAAGATGGAGAACAGTGCATTAAAGTATATAGAATCGAATCTGAACAACGACCTGAGGATATCTCTGAAACTCCATTTGATGCAGTTGTCTTAGACTATCAAATGCCACAAAAAAATGGAATTGAAGTAGCAAAAGAAATCTTGGCAACTAATCCCAGACAGAGGATCATCTTTGCTTCTGGGTATATTCAAGAGACTTTTCTTGATTCTATAAAACAATTGGGGCAAATTACGGAGATAATGCAAAAGCCATTTTCACTGCAAGCTCTGATCGATACCATTGAAGATAAGGAAATTTATTCACAGCTAGAAAAACTAAATGTCGACGTTGCGGCAATAAAAGAATTGAATCCATCACATGCACAAATAAAAGCATATTTTGACGTTCTGTGTAGATTACAAAAAGGAAGAACTTTCTAAAGATCCAATTAGATCATCATATTTGTACTATTGATTAATTGAATTCACTGAGTATCACAAAATCCATTGTTGGATGTATCATTATTATATAACGACTGTATGGCAGTTGTATCACACTCTGATATGTATGGATAATCTGTTTGAATGGTGGCATGCATAAGATCTTCTGGATTGGCCGTATGCGGTAATCCCAATGCATGACCAAACTCATGTCTTACTACTGCTGCAAGTTGATTATTTGTGATTTCGTCGGCATCATATATCGTAATAAAAGATTTTAAAATCTGTGAATCATCAACAATTGATCTAGTGTAACCAGAATATCCATCAGGATCTTCAAGGTTGGATAAAATTATAACAATTTGACCCGGACCAGTGTCTGATTCAACGATGCTAAAATCTGTTGGAACGTAGAATTTAGTATAATTTATTGTACTTAGCGCTCCCTTCCATCCTTCGAAATATTCTGATTTTCCATCTGATGGAGATTTATTTAATAAAGAATTGTCTATGTGCATAACATTTGTAGAAAGTATTGCATCTTTAACAACATCAATTTTATCTTGACTGAGGTGATCTGGATTTATTATGCTAACTGTTAATGGCGTTCCTTTTGCAAGGTTCCAATACTTGTGAACAACATCTGTTGTTCCTTGGAGGTTTTCTATCAAATATCGAGTTTTTATATTATTGGGTATATCTGTAGTATATGGCTGATAGTGATTACTGATGACATAAAAAACCAAAATTGCAAGTATTGGCAATACTATCAACTCTGCTTTCAATATTGTTTTTGCATTTAGCTTTTGTATTCTCCTTTTTATTGTGATGATTTCATGTGAAATCCTATTCTGTTTTCTAATTAGCTCACTAATCTCATCTGGTGTGATATCACCATCAAATGATTGGTTAATACCTGTTTCATGAAGTTCTAATAATTGCAATTGCTCTGTTGTCTTGTTGAGCTCTTTTGTAAGTGCCAACAGTTGTAATTTCAACTGTTTGATGGATCTTTCTTTATCTGATGATTGTTGATCTATTTGCAATTATTGTGGCAACTCCTTTTCAGTCATACATCTCTCACTTAGCTTAGTGTCCTGATCAAATCCCATGGCGTTAATACATTATTCAGAGTTATGACAAAAGAATATTTCATACCCAACATGATCTTGCACATGTCTGAAATTGTAGTATTTTCTGAGATTATCTTTCCAGTTTTTAGATTGAGTGCAGTTGATTTTAAATCAAAGAAGTTATCTATATCTTCAAGATAATTCAGTTCCACAATCTTCTCAAGTATTGTCTGATAATTGATGAATTGAGGCGTATTCTCAAGTATTAGTATATCTGCTTTATTTTGAACCATCTGTGTTATGATTGTATCTATTGTATCATCTCGATTAAAAGTGAGAATAGACTTGAGCGGTATGTCGGAAACTTTCATATGTGTATCGCATAACGCGCCAACTTGTAACAAACGTCTTGCCGAAATGGTAGAATAATTTCCATCATCGTTATGAACCAAAGCAAAATCTCGTTGTATTTGTTGCATTTTTTTAAGCAACTCGTTTACTCTTGTAGTAGGAGATGCGATGTATAGATTCTTGTTCATTATGTTTTGAACTGTAATGTCTGAGAAGAAAGAATGGGTTGGATTTTTTACAAATTCTCCGACGACCTCTTGCCCACCAAGCATTCCTACTGGAGTTTCATTTTCCATTGTAACTAGATTATTGGTAAATGTTTCGAGAAATCTAACAAGCATTGAAGTAGCTACCCACATTTTTTCTTTGCTTTCTATGGTGGCTATTGATGAATATACTAGTAGATGTGGCAATATGTCTTCAATACTACACGTATCTAGACGTATGTTTTTTTGATTTTCTGAATCTGGAAATAACACATATCTTCGAACTCCTCTGTATATGTCATTTTTGCATAGCTTATTTCTTAAATTAAGCATAAAATCGTTGTTCATTTTAGTCTACACTTTCCATGGTATGTTGAATCATTATGTCTAAAGATTGTACGAAACATATTTCTACATTAAAGAATACAAATGATATTTTCTAGTATGTTCACATCGAACATACTTGTGTTTGATTTTATTATAACAACAAGAAAATTACAAACTATGTATTGTTCTTAATTTTTTGTCTATGACTTTGATCTATACTCTATTTCTTGCTGTTTGTATCGCGTGTATTTTTTCTCAAATGTATGTTCTTCTTTTTCATCATGATTCCTCCAGCTGCTATTGTACCTACAACTGCAAAAGGTAGAGGATCTATGCCGTTAATTTTGAACGATTTGAAACTAGGAGTTGATGAAACAGATGTAGTGTTAGTATTATTTACTATGATATGCGTTGCATTTATTCTGATTATGTCTTTTAATTCTAATGGATTAAATCCAAAGCCTGATAATGTAGAATCAAGTTTAATTATGCCGGTAGAATTTGACATCAGTGATATGCTTGCAACCCCATTTTGATTTGTAGTTTTATCAAAATTCTGTATAGTTGCTCCTGCTACCTTCCAATCTATATTCAAACCCGAAAGAGGCTTACCATACCTCTCTGCTGTAACATTGGCAAAGAATGTCTCTTCAGGTAGAACTATCTTTGGAGCTTTAATGATCACATTAGGTGACATGGAGTCTACTCTGATTTGGTATGTGGCAAGTGGTAGATTGTCTGCTATGACTGAAATCGTGGCATTTCCACGTGATTCTGGCATAACCTCAAAGTTAGAGTAATAGCTGCCTTTGGAAATAGTTATGTTTGATGGTGGAAGTATTACTGAGCCATTGCTTGAAACTAATCTTAGATTGGTATCCTCATCCAAATATCTCGGATTTGAGTTTGAATCAAAAACCTGTATATCCATAAGATTGTTAAAATTGGTAAGCATTGGATTGGGGTAATCTAGATCTACCATTGCCGGGGATGAACTAACCGAACTCAATGAAAGACTGGTTGGATAGCTACCAGCTATAATGTTGAGTGTAGTAGAACCATCTTTGAGTGATTTTGCCTCAAATATGTCTATTGAATCGCCGTTTGATATCTTCTTGGGCTCAACATGGAAATAATCATTAGGTAGTATGGTGGGACTGTAATCATTTGGAAAATACGTCACAGCATTTGATGAATCAGCCAGATACAACGCTAGAGGAAAATTTGACTGACTTAGTGGCTTTGGAACAATCGAGTCAGCAATAAGCCTAAGGGAATTTGCAGAAGAGGCATTTATGGCAGCTGGCACTATTGTGTCATTATACGTAATAACATGTAATGACAATAAAGACGGTAGCCCTAGAGAACCTGATGTGGCTGATGGTGGAGGAGCAATATTTCCTACCTTACCAAATACAAGAGCATCTGCTTCTCCTTGGCTTATGTCTACTGGGCTTACTGAAAGGTAGTTTGGATCTGAAGAATCAACCTCAATCTGTAGATTCCTGCTCGCAATAACAGGTCTACCATAAGGATCCTCCAGATGCATTACTCCTACTAGTTCATTATTTCCAGTTGCTAATATGGGAAGAACATCTAATTTTGCAGATTTGTCATCAAGAAGTTGTGCCGTCTCAGTTGTCAGTTGTACTGGTGTAGACAGTAATGTTGTAGATGCAGGTTCTATACATCCTGTAATTTCAGCACAATCAGTAGGCGCAGCAGTATGATTTGATACTGCATAACCTTCTGGCGCAGATAGTCCTATGTTAAAAGTTCCGTTCAAACCAGCTTTTACTTGTATAGTAGTGTATCCCTCATAATCACCTTTCTTTATTATCAATGGGGTATTGGAACTTAGGAGTTGATCTTGGGGGCTGGTATTAACTAAACCAGTAGCCGTTGCATTTGATATTAATACAGAGATTGGAATATCTTGATTTGCTACAACTTCGTTACCAAAACTATCTTTTAGTTGTGCTACAACATAAGCAGTAGACGTAGCAAAGTCATTAATCGTTGTAGGATATACGTAAGCCTGAATAGTTGGAGTATCTGTTGGTGCTGTAGTAACAGTGGTACTTACAGATTGAAACGAAGATGCTGTTGCAAATATTTTGGCTGAACCCGCCTGTTCTATCTCAAATTGGCCTACCGCATAATAGTGACCACTTTTTATAGTAATGTGAGACGTGTTTAAATTGAGGACTTGATTGTCAGATGTGGCAACCGTGATTGGAATATCTGTTTCCGTGGGTGCTGGAAATCCATTACTGTTAACAAGTTCTACAGAGAAATAACCTGTCTTTGGTCCATTGATCGAAAATGTTGACGGTGTGGCCTTGATAAGTAAATTGGTTGGTGCAGCTTCATCGCTGTATACTGTTATGGGGAATTCTTGGGATGAAAAACCAGGTGCGGCAAGTACTATGTTTGCAGTGCCAGGATTATTGGCTTGAATCTTTATGTGTGTCATAAAACCTGTGTCATTATCTTCAATACCTATGATCTGTACTATGGTAGAATCTGTGGATGAGAATACCATATTTTCAATTTTGGTAGGAAATATGTTTCCATTATACAATGCATACACTTCCAACACAGCATTTGAATTTTCAATCATCTTATTTGGTATGAGTCTAACTCCAAAAGTAGCTGTATCATCAGCATATGATTTAACTGATGCTAGACTGACAAGAAAAATTGCTATTATCAATAACCTTCTCAATACGTATCTCGTAGGGAAAATTCTCATATAAGATGCTGTATGATTTTTTTGAACGAATTTTGGATATTCTATGCGAGAAGATCACATACGTTACAACAAATAATGAACCTAAGTTGATTGATATGCCAGTTCTAATGGTTTTGATTTTTTCCACAAATGGGAACAAAGACTGAATATGTTATTAACTATCTCTACAGAATTTGTATGAATGATTGAATCGGTATCATCATTTAGGTCCATAGATCCTTTCATTGATCCTGACATGATAATCTGTTTGTCTTTTTCTCCTACAATTCGTCCTCTGGAAGGAAGTTTTCCAAATCTTATCTCACTAGCTCCTAACCTGTTGACTAGCTGTATGGCTTGTTTATTTTCTATCTCTGTTACTATTCTTATTTGGCGTCCTTTTTTGATGCTTTCTTTTATCTTTTCAGGAATGGCCGTATGATACATTCTCATAATATCTTCAACAGTAGTAACAATGTATACAACATCTTCAGCTTCTGTTATTACTTTGCCTATGCGTGAATAAATATTTGAACGCCCTTGTATTATGGAAAAAGAAGATACCTCTGTTGCCGGCGATGGTCGTTTTAACTCATCCAAGCTTGTAATTAATCGCCTTGAGAGTTTTTCCATTGTTACAATTTCATCTTGCTTTTTTTGTATTATGCTTTGTAATGCCTCTTGCGGATCTATTGCTTTGCATATTGTAGGGTTGGATAATGTTGTTGTAATTAATCCAAAATTTCTTAGCTTATTTAGTGCTCGGTATGTTTTCCCTCTATCTACATCCAATTTCGCGGACAAGCTGCCCACGGTTACCTCTCCTGTTCTTAGCAATCCGAGGTATATCTTTGCATCATCACCCTCCAAACCAAAATATTTCAATGCAGACACCAAGTCTTCTTCGACGTTCAAATCTAAGGTACTCCTATGTGTACAACTAGATCAGGATATGTTGATGGACGGGGATCGTCATCTGTATGAAAATTAGGAATAAATTCAATATCGTAGTGATTAGATCTAGGTTTTCCCATGCAGATCACCGAGGATCCGATCTGATCGCTATAAGTATATAAAAAGTTCGATTGAAGCCAACCAATGTACGGTCTATCTCTTTTGACTTGGTTTCTCTCATGATTGTCTGCAAATGAGTTCATCTCATTAATTTACAAACATATGGGGGATATGAGAAGATGTTTGTACAGAATAAACAAACGTTATCATGAGTTACTATAAAACACGACAAAAAATACCACCTCATGCCTGATGTTAAAAGTAAATTTATGTCATTTCTGATTAATCCATAGACACAAACTATCCCTGTAGATAGATAAATTTGACAAGAAATCAAACGATATCATGCATGTAATTCCCATGTTTTGTCATACACTTGGAGAATTATCTGTTTACAGTCACAAATAACAAGTATTTGTTGAGTTTTCACATTATAATTAGGATTACTAAACACACCATGTAAGACAGCTGTTCAGGTCTGATATCTGCTATTAATTATTGTTAGATGTTTTTGTTGTAAATTATGCCGTTACACAATGTTTTGCATCTTGTCAATCGTAAATTGTATCTGAAAAACTTTTACTATTGGCTATGAATCTAGTAAAAAAATCATATATTACAAATTTGATATGTACTCTGATTTAGGCTATGGAGCGCTTACATGTTCTACAGTCAAGTTTTCAATAATACGTTATTTTCATTATCTATGAATATTTGTTGTTTCAGCTTCAAATATTTCAGGTACTCTGTGAATAATTTTGAGATCTCTTAATTTATTGAGGATCTCTTCAGTTATGATTTTATGGTATTAGAAGGCAATATGGACGATATAAGAATAATCTTGGCTTTATCCATGCTTGGTTATGCCACATACTCTGATCTAAAAAATAGAGAAATTAATAATTTTTTATGGGCTATATTTGGCGGAATATCTATTGTTTTGATCTTTTTTACATCTGATGTGGTACACTTACTTACAAATATGGGCGTCTCTCTGATCATTGCTCCTGTAGTGATAGTGATTTGGAGATTGGGTTTTTTTGGAGGAGCAGATGCTTTTGGGTTAATTGTTCTTGCTTCTCTGGTACCAGAATTTTCGGTTTCAAATGGAATGATCACGCCATTTACTACCTTGACTAATTCTATAATCTTCTCGGTATCTCCAATCATCTTTAATATTTCAAGAAATCTTGTATCACTGGTAAAACACCAAAATATTTTTGATGGATTGGAGGCCGAAACTATGCGTAATAAGGTGTTTGCATTATTTCTTGGATATCGTGCCAAGAACCCAAAATTTTGTTTTGCCATAGAAAAACACGATGGAATGAAGCGAAAATTTGATTTTTCACTAAAAAACGCAGACAACGCAGAATTTTGTTCATCACAAGATACATGGGTTACACCTGGAATTCCATACATGGTCTATATCACTTTTGGATTCATTGTTCAACTTGGGTATGGAGACGCGATCTTCAATTTCTTCAAAGCTTTACACTAGATAAAAATAATATCTTTTAACTAAACAGTGCATTGAAAGTTTATTACCTCTTCAAAGTTAGCTAGATTATGGCTCTAAAAGCTGCGGTCATAATGTCGATAATATCAATAACCATGCTGGCAATTTATGGCAGTGACGTTATTGTTGCTGGCCCTTCATCAAGCACAAATGGGCAAACTGGCTTTCTTCCAATGGATGACAAGACAAGAGGCTCTATATTTGGAATAATACCATCTGTAATGCTAATTGCATCCTTTTTCATTACGCGAAAAGAAACCTCTAGCATGCTTGGGATATTGATAATCATAGGCGGGGCCATGATTATTGTTGGTACAGGCGTCATTTTGGCAATATCTGGAAATACATCTCAAAATCCCCAAACCATGAGGGATTTTGGACCAGTACTAGGAATAGGAATAGTTATAATATTTTTGGGCGGACTCAAAATTAAAAGGTCACGAAAATCGGCTATAGCATGAAAATATTCTTAAACTAAATCTTCAAACACAAGTACTTTCCAAATAGAATGTGAATACTTGTGCAAAATGCGGCCAGGAAGCAAAGAAACTATATGACTGCGAACACACTGCAGATCAAGAATACTGCGTTGAATGTTATACTGAACTACATTACTATCTGACTGAGCCAAAAAAAGACAAAACCTGAACCCCTTGATATTTTGAACAATTCTTTGTGACTATAATTCAATATGAGTTATTTGAAATTCTTTCATTATCTTTCCTAAATCTGTATGATGACGTAGCTATTTTACTAAATCTACAGATCTTTTCTTACATCTTTGTTTGACTGTTCTTCCTCGTGTTTTGACCATTAGTCTTATCTATGATCTCTTGCCCTGCAAAAACCATTGGCAAGTTAATCCAAATATTTCATACTATACATTCCAAGATAACTGGTCATGAGTAGCTATAAAAGAGTCGTACCTGAAAAATTTTTTGAACTTGAGTATGGGTATGCGAACAATCTCTGTAGAATGTGGAAAGTCAAGATGGTTCTTGCCATCTCTGTTTATACTTTGCATGATTCTTTGGTTTTGTAGAAAGCCAGACTCGATTCTTGCAGCTCAACCCTTTGCAGAGGATGCAACTATATTTTTGTCTGATGCAATCCATAGCTCGTGGATAAATCTGTCTTTTTCAAATGTAGACTACCTGATGGTCATACCTCA
>JASHOW010000086.1 GCA_030038445.1 Nitrosopumilaceae archaeon | reverse complement strand
CTTTAGCAGGAATCACTCGGACTAACCCAGTCGTGCTTTCGCACATTGCTAAGGTTTCTCGCCTGCTGCGCCCCATAGGGCCTGGGTCCGTGTCTCAGTACCCATCTCCGGGCTTCTCCTCTCAGAGCCCGTACCTGTAATAGTCTTGGTGGGCCATTACCTCACCAACAAACTGATAGGCCGCAGTCGCATCCTACGGCAGTAAACTATTTTGACCATGAGCCATTCCAGGCATCATGATCTATCGCGGTTTATTCTCAGTTTCCCGAGGTTATCCACGTCCATAGGTTAGCTTGACCACGTGTTACTGAGCCGTCTGCAGTGTATTGCTACACTTACTCGCATGGCTTAGTACCAATCCGATAGCAATCAGGTCCGGCAGGATCAACCGGATTCGTTTAATCGGTACTTGATTTTCTTCAAGTACCTTGTCGAAGTACGACTTTTAATTCACACATTATATTGGGAATTGGTGGATTCACACACTTTCTTCAAACTTCAGATAAAACCGTTAGGTCATACCCACATCTTGTATGCGTAACTGGAGGCCTGTGAATCATGCGATGGTACAACACCAAGTGTCATCACAAGCGCCGCCTTGCTGTTACGTATGCAAACAGGTGATCAAAGCGAAACAATATAAATCATTCAGAAATATGGCTTGAAAACTGCATTTTTTGCGATCGATAATATTGATCTTCAGCCACAGTTTTTGCATATTGCCTTCTGCTATCGACATCTACAGGAAAAAAACGAGAAGATCAGCCAGAATCTTTGAAAAGTCAAAAAGATACCATGTCAACGGCGTAAGTCACAACATAAGATTTTTCAAGCCATACCCATTTGTCACAAAATCTGCAAAAGGCAAAACCATCTCAGACGTTGATGGCAACAGATACACCGATTATTGGATGGGACACTGGAGCCTTATTTTGGGACATGCAGCTTCTCCTGTTGCAAATCTAGTCAAAAAACAACTCCCATCATGCTGGATGCATGGTACCGTAAATGAGATGACAGTATCATTTTCAGAGGTAATCCAAAATGCAGTTCCAGTGGCTGAAAAGATTCGCTATGTATCCACAGGTACCGAAGCCACAATGTATGCTGTAAGAACCGCAAGAGCAGTAACTGGGAAAAAAATAATTGCAAAGATTGATGGCGGCTGGCATGGCTATACTACAGACCTGCTCAAGTCAGTCAACTGGCCTTTTGAGCAACCAGAAAGTCGTGGATTGGTAGATGAATCCCACATAATTTCCATACCATACAACGATCTTGAGAAATCAATTCAGATATTACAAACAGTAAAAGATGATCTTGCTGGTGTAATAATCGAGCCTGTTCTGGGGGGAGGAGGGTGCATCCCTGCAACAAAAGAATACTTGATAGGAATACAAGAGTTTGTACACAAGAACAATTCATTGTTCTTGCTTGATGAGATTGTAACGGGATTTAGATTTTCTTTTGGATGTATATATCCATCTATGAAATTAGACCCTGACATCGTGACACTTGGAAAGATTGTAGGAGGTGGATTTCCAATTGGTGTAATCTGCGGAAAAGAAGATGTGATGAAGACATCTAACACAAGCAATCATACGAAACTTGACAGGACGTACATAGGGGGCGGAACATTTTCTGCAAATCCAATAACAATGACTTCGGGAAGGGCAATGTTGCAGTTTCTCAAGAAAAATTCAAACCAAGTATACAAAAAAATTAACAGTCTTGGAGAGACGGCAAGAAAAGAGATTGCCAAAACATTTGATGGTAAAGTAGCCATGACAGGAATGGGCTCATTGTTTATGACACACTTTTTAGAAGATGGGATAAATGAAGTAAGAGATGCATCAGACGCAGCTAGATGTAATACAGAGATATTGCATAGATATCACTTTGAAATGATTGCAAAAGATGGAATATTCTTTCTTCCGGGAAAGCTTGGGGCAATCTCCTATGCCCATAACAAGTCAGACATCAAAGATGTAGTTGAAGCTTCAAGTAGATTTGCGGCATCATTAAAGTAAATAACCAGATTTATTAACCAATATTTCTAGTAGCGTTTTCGTGTATAAGATAGCAATGTCTATTGCAGCAATAGTTTTACTTGTTCCTTTTGTATCACACTCGTTTGCATCAAATATTGAGATTGACATTCACACAGGCTCTGCAGACCCAAATCAGCGCATAACATTTTATCCTCCAGTCTCATCGGCATACGTAGGAGATACGTTAGAGTTTGGGAATGGCGATACAGTTACCCACGATATAGTCTCCGGAACCCCTGATGGCGGCCCCAACGGTAAATTTGATAGTGGTACGATAAACCCCGGTCAATACTATTCTTATACTCTTACAGAATATGATGTTGGAACGTTTAGCTTCTATGACAAGGAGTATCCTTGGATGACAGGGGAGGTCATGGTTCAAGAGGCTCCTACAGGATACAAGGTCTTACATGGCGTTGGTGCTGACGTTGGAGACGGCAAGACAACATTTGATGTCCAGTATAAATCAATAAAAAATATCATCTCTGCCAATATTGGTGCAAAGGACAAATCACTTAACATGATACTTGTTGGCAGAACAAACCAGAGTAGTATCCTAGTGCTTAATCTTCCTACAGGTCTTATCACTCCTCCATTCTTGGGTGTACAACTTGACGGTCTTTTCACAAGGAATTTTACAGAGACAGATGAGCAGGGGATGACAGTTCTTACAATACCCATCACTCCAGTTACAGAACAGGTAAGCATAGTAGGAACACAGGTAGTGCCCGAGTTTGGGCCGATTGTTATGTTGGTTCTTGTGATATCAATTGTTACAACAATATTGTTTACAAGACTTATGCCAGTCCGTAGACTGGGATAGCTGCACCATTTATTGGCTTTGCATCATCAGAAGCCAGAAAGAAGATCACCCTTGCAATGTCAGATGGTTTGACCCACTTGGTATGATCTGCATCTGGCATTGCGGTTCTGTTTTCTTTCGTGTCAATAATGCTTGGCAGTATGCAATTGACGTTGATTCCCTCTGACTTGACCTCTTCTGAGAGTGATTCTACTAGACGAACCACGCCGCTTTTTGATGCAACATATGCCGCGTCAAATCCACTCCCCTTAAGTCCTGGCCTGGCTGCAACATGAATTACTTTGCCACTAGACTGTTTTACCATCTGTGCAACAACATGCTTACTTAACAGGAACGTGGTCTTGAGGTTAAGGTCCATCATCTCTTGCCATTCTTTCTCGTCAGTCTTTGTTACCGGTTTTCCTGCAATGTACCCACCAATTACATTTGTAAAAATATCTATCCTTCCAAACTTTTGCAGTATAGCAGAGACCAGTATTTTTGCGTCTTCCTCTTTCCTAAAATCTCCCCTAAGCAAAAAGACATTTTTTGACAGGTGGCAAATTTTTTGTAGCAATGGAAGTGAGCTGTCCGAGAAATATGTCAGAACAAGCGATGCCCCTGCTTTTAGAAATGCCTGTCCCACCTCAATTCCTAGCCCTCCGCTGCCGCCCGTTACAAGTACTATCTTTCCTGAAAAATCATAATCCTTCATAACATGATTGCTGTAATCCCAATTAAAAAAGAATCTCCTTTTTTGTGATCATGTTTATCAAATGATATCTCAATAGAATAGCATGTCAAAAGACAATAAAACCAAAGATTGGGATGAACTGTGGTCTGAGTACACACAGCTTCTGAAAAAATGGTCACAGAATTTGGACTCGTTGCAAAAGACCGTAGCCGAAGTGCAAGAAAAATACAACGAGGTCATGTCAAAAGCAATTAGTGAATCAAGTCAGAAGACAATGAAGGAATTTCAAGAAAACTGGCAAAAAACCATGACCAATGCAGGAACAGCTGCTTTCAAGCAATTTGGCGAGAACTGGCAAAAATCGATCAGCGATTCTGGACTAGATCAGCTCAAGACATATGGCGAGATGATGAACAAATTTGCTGAAACATGGCAAAAAATGTGGAGACCGAAATAATTCCAAGAAAATGGATTAATCTGCAGTCTCCCTAGTCTTGGACTCTACCTCATCTGCCATCACGTCTAGCTCTGAGGTATTGCCCAGTTTTTGATATGTCATCTTTTCAAGTGTCTTGATGATGCTTTTTGCAGACCTATACTGCGGAAGTTTTGGCTCGTTAAGCTCGGCATACAGGCCTATTCCTTGTATTCCATTCATCTTTGCAAACCCCAAGATTAGACCGTTAAATCCGGTAATTATCGAGGCCTCCGGTGTTGTCTCAATTCCAAGTTTGCGTACCTGATCAGTCATTTCCAGTGATGTTGTGGTGACAAAGGTCTTTGGCTCCTTTCCAATTGGTTTTGTGGTATGAAAGCCTCCAAGCGTGTAGATAAATCTGGTTGAGTATTTTTTAGCCACATTTATGACATCTTGGCACAAGACATTAAGTTCTTCAGTCGAGGATGGCTGCCCAGAGCCTCCTCCAAATACAATGGTATCCTTGCCAAACCGATAGTCCCATTTTTCTTCTGGGAGGTCTATGTATCCGCCATTATCTATCACATATGCAGGATATGACGGGAGCACTTCACGAAATAATTTGGTGTCAAGATTGGTATTGATAAAATCAATAACTATGCTTCCCACATCTCCCATGTCTTGCATTGCAGCAATCATGAGTGGTTTTTGAAGATCAGGCTCCTTTACTTGTGAGAATTTCATATCAATTCTTTAACATAGTTTATGATTAATACCTTCCAGTCATTCCATTAGGATATAAATGGAATTTTAAGAAAATCAAACATGGGCAAATACGAGCTTCCGCCTTTGCCATATTCCTATGACGCATTAGAGCCGTACATCGATGAAACTACTATGAAGGTTCACCATCAGAAACATCATCAATCTTATACAGATGGACTAAATAAAACTCTAGAAAAAATAAATGCGTTATCACACAAAAATTACATTACCGGAACTTTATCTGACTTGGCTACAGTCCCAGAAGACGCAAGAGATGCTATCAATTTCTATGGTGGCGGATATGAAAATCACAAGATGTTATGGGAAAGCATGAAGCCAAACAGCGGAGGCAAACCAGAAGGAAGACTTGCAGATGAGATAGGAGTGTATTTTGGTAGTTTTGAAGAGTTTAAGAAAAAATTTTCTGACGAAACTGTCTTAATACAGGGAAGTGGCTGGGGATGGCTGGTGTACAATCAGACATATGCAAGACTGGAATTAATGACAACGTCTAATCAGACAAGCCCTTGGACACAAAGACGCATTCCCCTCTTGGGCCTTGATGTCTGGGAACATGCATACTATCTCAAGTACCAAAACAGGAGAGCTGCGTATGTTGATGCATGGTGGAATATTGTCAACTGGCCTGAAGTTGAAGAGAGATTTATCAGAGTGTCTTCTTGATGACCATTCTAAGAGATACAGTTGCAAGAAATACAATTGCGAGGAGAGAAATTGTTGTTAATCTATCTGTTTGAGCTTCTGTAATGAGCTAGGTCTTATCTTAACAGTTTTTGCTATTTCATTGGTGGCGGCAAAAGAGCACTATGTCACAGTAGACGGCAACAGAATAAGATATCTCGAAGAAGGCAGCAGTGGTCCAGATGTTGTACTAATACATGGTCTTGGCAGCCAAGCCGAGAGGTGGTCAAATGTCATCCCTTACCTAAGCAAGAACCACCATGTCATTGCCCCTGATCTGATAGGATTTGGATACAGTGACAAGCCTCAGGTGGATTACACACCAAAATATTTTGTAAAGTTTGTTTTTGACTTTTTAGAAGAGCTTGATATCAAAAAAACCATACTGATAGGATCGTCCCTTGGAGGTCAAATTGTTGCCGAGTCTGCGGCGGCATCTGATAATGACATAATACAAAAGATAGTTCTAGTCTCACCTACGGGCACAATGCGTACAACAAATCCAACACTTGATGCATATGTCATGGCTGCACTGTGCCCACAGTATGACGCAATAAAAAATGCATATCAGATGATGTCAGGCAAACATCTAGATATAGACAAAGCCACCATTGAGAGATTTCGTCTTGGGATGTCTCAGCCAAACGCAAAGATGTCTTTTCTGTCTGCAGTGATAAGCTTCAAGCACTGGCCTGCAATAACTCAGAGATTACAGTTGATCTCCGCACCGGCTCTAGTCATTTGGGGAGGAAATGACACCATGATTCCAATTAATTTTTCAAATGAGTATGTTTCAGGACTGAAAAACTGTCAGTTTGTCGTGATGGAAGAATGCGGACACAGGCCACATGTAGAAGAACCAGAGAAGTTTTCAGAAATAATACTAGAGTTTCTTGATAACAAGATCAAGATCATACAGGCCACTGCGTGAATCTGTGAATATTTTTATACGTTTACAATATTTTCTAAAGTACTATGGATGCATACCTTGAAGAAGAACTGTATGACTTGATGACTTTTTGCATACAAAATACTGGGAACTCGTCAGATTATAATTCCAAGAAAGAAAGAATTCTCGAGATTGGCAAGGAACTCTACAATGATGGAGGAGCTGATGCGATGGAAAACATGTACTTTGCAATACAAAATAGGATAAAGGAGGAGATTCAGAAGGATATCAAACCCTATCGTTTCTGGTGGAATGGCATCACGGACAAGTGGAAGTACTAGCTATAGTTATGACATATGATGCAATTATTTCTATTGTCTAGCTGCACAATCCTGGTGGATTAGACAATCCCGCGTTATTGTCCTGGCATGCATTAGAATCATATTTGTTGTTGGTTGTAGATGAACTCAAGCCTTTGGTAGAATCATGGTATCCAAATCCCATGTTTTCAGTTGACGTGTTGTTATTCATCGCGTTTCCAATGCTGTTAGAATCAGCTAAAAATCCATCATGACTGTTATTTTCTGCTTCATTGTTGTCAAGATTGTTGTTTTGGCTTCCAAGCATAAGATATCCCACCATCTCATTGCCAGTAGATATGTTGTTTCCAAGGTTGATTTCACTGCTTCCAAAAAGTGCAAATCCGCTGTAAGTATTTTCTATGGCTTGATTGTTTTCTAGGGTGTCCCCAGAGCTTGTGCTTATTATAAAGCCATCTTGCGAATTTTCATATGATGTGTCATTTTCAAACATGGTGTCATTGGAGCCTGTAAGTGAGACAAAGCCAGCTTCCGTATTTCCGCTTGACATGCTGTTATTGATTTGGTTTCCACCTGAGCTTGCTTCCACGACAAATCCATATCCTGCATTGTGAGCAGCCTCATCATCGTACAGTTGATTGTTATTTGAGTTTGACATTACATTAAAGCCATAGTTTCCGTTGTTGTCTGCCTTGTCATAAGATAGTGTATTGCCAGAGGAGCTTGACATTACTACAAAACCGTTGTCGAAATATGTAACATGACAGTCTTTTATGGTTACTCCATCTGCATGTGCTAGAGATATGCCATCAAGACCGGTCATACCGTGATAAGAGGAAAGAGGACCAGTTATTGTATGGCCTGCACAGTCCAGGGTTATATTGCTGGCACCTATTACGATTCCATCCGTTCCGCTATTCATACAGTCAAGATCCGAATCTAGTGTGGTAGATTGTGTGATTGTTTGGCCACATACGATGGACTGGGCATTGGCATTGTATACAGTACCTGCCATTACAACAAATGCCAGAACAACAAACATGGGAAGAACAAGAATTTTCATGGTATGCGGACAGTCATAGTCTGGTGGAAGTAACCTATAAAGC
>JASHOW010000005.1 GCA_030038445.1 Nitrosopumilaceae archaeon | reverse complement strand
TGCCACGTGCTGGACGGAAGAAGTTTTACCAATGTTTAGTATTGTGATTTTTTCCTTAAATTGTTTCTTGATAAAAGGGATCTATTTTGTCAATTCGCATCTGTTCCTTTCTGAGTTTCAGTGAAATCGCTGTTACAAGATGCTACAAATCTTTCCTGATCATCTGAAATATTCTGATTATTAGTTATGAAAAACCGTTATTCGTAAGCTCATACTCTAAGTGCCCGATGGTTATAGTGAAATCAGTTGTAGATGGTCCTGCAAAAACAGGGCCTGTGAAAACAGATGTTAGCGGGCCCGGGGGTGTTACAGAAATCCGGTATGTTCAAACAGGGAGGTTTCCGATGCGATTTTTCGGAGTGGCTCGCATATACTTGAAAAAATGGTAGTAAGCTTATCGGAGTAGCTACAAAACTCCTTTCCTTAATTTTTTATTTTCTTGTAGATTTTCTTGGAGATTTTTTGTCTTTCATGACTAAAAAGAAAGATGAATGCAACTGCTGCTCCAAATACAGAGGAATAGATAGGAATGAAAATGTTAACAAAATAATCAGAAGCCATCTATAACCTCATTTCTAGCAATACTATCTTCTAAGATGACCAAAGTGTTCCAATCATGATAATAAGCTCTAACATATCTATTGTGTATATGTCAAGCTTACGTTAGTTGTAACCTCTTTGTTTGATATAATAGAGAATGAATTATCATAGACTAGATACATTGTTTGTCCAGCCGGCACGTTAGCATTAATGTTTCCAACAGTCTCTTGACCACTTGAATAATATGCATTTACTTGATGGCCATTTCTATAATTTATGAAATTCTGTTCATCCAAAATGGCTACTTTGATATCATTTCCGCTCCCACCACCTGCTGTGAAAGTTCCACTGACAGATACGTTGGATGCATCGCTTGGAGCAGAAAATGCATAGACATACTGCCCAGGTGCGACTCGAATCATTGAATTTACAATGCTCTCCGTATGCTGCGTTGGAATTATGGAATGCGTTCCTGAGACACCTCCAACCACTACCACTGCAACAAGAACTACAACAATGCTTATGCCGATACCTATTCCGATTCCTTTATTGCCCAATGTACTGGACTATAGTTATAGCAGTTAAAATCAATTTCGGAAATGAAATAATGAGTTTATGAGAGTTATCAGGAAGAGCAGTCCACTATCAGATTGATCTTTTACCAAGGTGACTCATTGTGTAGCCTGAAATATTCATTGTATTCTTGACACAGTTTACGTGAATCTATTATTTGCCAAATGAATACTGCCAGATATATGATAAAGAAAACATATCCAACAAAGAATGCCAAAGTTACTGCTCCAATTATGACCAAAATAATACCCAGGATTAAAATTCCTACTCCTTTACCCACTTTTCCCATATACATGTGGCCTATTCCTGATAAACCAAAAAGTCCCAGAAGTATTGACAGTACCAGTGTTACAGACTCACTTTTCATCTGAGATCGTATAGATTCTGCAATCATCTGCTTGTCCTGCATCTTTTCCATTGTATCTGCAATATGATGAATTTCACTTTCGAACCCATTGGCAGGATTCCCTTCTAACAGTTTTTTTCGTAGCTTGTCATATTCTTCAGTAGATATCTCACCCTTGGCAAGCCTATTTTTTAGAATCATTAAGGAATAGTCGTTTTCCGATAATCCCTTTGAATAGTAGGGCATTTCCGAGGTTTCTCTTTTCTGTGTTTTTGTTTCATTCTGTTGTAACCGTAATTCGTCCTGTTTCTGTCTCAGGTATTGTTTGTCGCTTTCGTGCAGTTGCCTGCCTCCCTCAATCGCAAATTTTATTGCACTTAATCTAGAAGGATCGCCAATTCTGGCATTTTGTAGTTCCTCTATTATCTCAAGCGACAATTTAGTCTCATCATCAATCATAAACTATATTCCCTCCAAGTTCTTGCAACACCATGAAACCCTTGCATGAAGATGGTCTTATTGTTTTCTTAATTTCGTATCTTCCTCTTCAGATATCCAGTTTCCTCTGAGCTCACACTCTAGAAATACAAGATATGTTATTCTTGGTTTTAGTATGTACGATTTTGTTTTTTCATAAAGACACTTGTTTTACTCTGATTCTGTTTAAATCTAATATTGTTTTACTTCATATTGCACTTTTGGATATCTCAAACCCCAAGTTATGAGAATACCAAGAGTAGGAAAGCCATACAATACGAAGTTTTGCTGCCATTCTGATAGCTGAACACAGGTTTGAAAAACCCTGCAAACAGCATCATGTTCCATTGCCATGACAGAAACAAGATCAACAAAAGTCATGGCTAGAGTAGCAAAGGCTACAATTCCATACATGGCCAAGTTATTTGCTTCTCTCTTCGATCTTCCTTTAAGGAGATTGTTATAGATTAGCATCATCAAACAAAATGCAATGTAAACACCAAATATCGAATACACGACGGTGGGAAGATACTGTAGAATCTCGGGTGGAGTTCCTGGGTTTGACAGATTAAACGGTGGTATGGATTTCAGATATTGATTAATACCAAATGTGAAAATCGAAAAAGAGATGATGAAGATAGAGTTGTATTTCGGATTTTCAGATATCATTTATACACATAATTATCAAAGATTAGTCTAATAAGATAATCGTGACAAAGGGTTTCATTTAGAACCGTTTTTTCTTCTCTCTGTCTTTATGAATATCCTTCAACATGATGGTCTTTGCGGTTTCGTTAATAGTAACTTCGAATTTTTCAAAAAAGTCCTTTCTGCCTAGAATTACAAAGTTTGGCATTTGTTTTGCGTCTATTTCATGTGGCATAACATGAACATTGACCATTCCTATTGGAACGGGAAGTTTAGCAAAGTGTGGAATTTCAGCATATACTTTTGAAGCGTAAACAGTAGTATTACCTCCAATAGTTAGTATTCTTTCATCTTTGGTATCCACATCAAGACGTAATGCAGTAGCGATTTCCTTTGGTAAGAAAGACCAATCAGCGCCAGAGTCTATTAATGCGTTCAATCTCATTTCCCTGTTTTCAATACTTTTAGCCTCGGAAAATTTTCTAAAAGTAATTTCAATGACAGGTTTTTTCACATGAATTAATTTCCCATCTGCTGTCCAGCGTGGTAAAGATTTGTAATGAAAATATAGTTTATCAGTGCCACGGCCTCTGTCTACCATGAATAGCGAACAGAAATTTACTTTATATTATTTGCGCCATTCAGAATTTAGAGAATAAATTTGTCTATTTCGTTTTTTGCTGGCATACGGTGAAATAATGGCGTTCTGACTAGTTTCAGTTCTGCGATTTTATCATATAATTTTGTTAGAGTTTTGTCATGTGCAACAACCTTCTTATCCAATATTGCAACCCATTCACCCTCGTATTTTGAAAAATCGCCAGATTCTAGATATTGAGATTCAACGCTTGCCAACGAACTTACAATATGTGTTAGTTACTTAAATTTATGGCGTATTTATATGCCCTTTTGGAAGAGTCTGTTTTTGTTAGATTCTCAATCTCACCCCGCCAAATCGTCCCTTTAACGATAGCCTCATCCTCATTTGAGGCGGAGGTTAGAAAGGGCATAGAATCTGCGCCCTTTTGAAAACTAGGGTAATTTGCGGGTCTTTTTGCAGGGGGTAAATTGTACCCTCTTTAGATAAGGACTACAATTTGTCATCCTTCTGGTCAGATGGCCGGAAGGTCATCGTCTTTTTTCTTCCAATCTATTACAAGAAGTGGTTCAATTACCGAATAGAGTTTATGAGTTAGCTGTTTTGCTTTTTCTGGATCAAATTCTGATTTTAATTTGTTATAAAATGCAAAACTTTTGATAGTAATAAAACGGGCCTGGTGAGACTCGAACTCACGACCTGCCGCTCCGCAAGCGGCCGCACTATCCAAGCTGTGCTACAGGTCCGAAGAAACTCCGGTTAAACCTGTTATAATACATTTCAAATACGAAAAAACACTATGCTGCAGCTTCTTGCTCTGATTTTTTGACAAAGATGTAATTCATCACAAGGCCTACAATTATTCCACCAACAATTGGTGCTGCCCAGTACATCCAGTCATAGTTTTCCAGTATCCAGATATCACTGCAGGGCCAAATGTCCTTGCAGGATTTACACTTGCACTGGTAAGCGATACGCCAATCAGATGTATCAAAAATATCATGCCGGCCTATTGCAAGGCCATACATGCCTGCTGGTTCCTTTTTGTGAACCGCCGTCATAAAGATCACTGTAACAAGGAAGAATGTCAGTATTGCCTCGACTGCAAACCCTGATGTCACGCTGTTGTGAAGCAGCACACTTGGACTTCCCTGCGTTCCAAAGTTTACCTTTGCACCAAGGTCTGGTAGAAATGCCTTGTAGGATGCAGCAGCTGTTGCTATTGTCCCAATTACCTGAAATACAATATATACACAAGGCCGTCTTTGATGTTGATTCGTCTTGTTACAAGCATCGATATTGTAACTGCAGGATTAGTGCCCACCAGATACATGCCCAAACGTATAGACCATCAGGCCTATTGCACCTCCGTGTGCAAGCGCTATCATGATGATTGCCTCAGTTGACAGGCCTGTCCCGTATTGGCCACCGCAAGTCCTATTGCAACAGGTCCAAAGAAGACAAGACAGTATGTCCCTATTGCCTCTGCAAGCCACGCCCTGGGATTTACCATTACGGAACTCTCACTAGACAGATATAATATAAAAGGTTCGAAAGACTGGCAAAAAATAATTAGGGATTATACCGTTTGCAAGTAATGTTATCAGAGGGAGACACAGTTCCAGACTTTGCCCTCAAGGATGCAGAGGGAAAGACAGTCAGAAGGGCAGACCTTAAAGGTAAAAGATATGTCGTCTACTTTTATCCAAAGGACTTTACCCCGGGTTGCACCACAGAGGCTGCCGAGTTTGCAAGAGACTATAAGAAATTCAAGAGTGCGGGAATCGAGATAATCGGAATAAGTCCTGATGACGAAGAGTCCCACAAAAAGTTTGGCCAAAAGATGAGTGTTCCCTTCATACTGCTTGCCGATACCGAAAAAGATGTTGCAAAAAAGTTTGGCGTCTGGGGAAAGAAGCAGTTCATGGGACGCGAGTACATGGGCGTTAACAGGACCACATTTCTAGTGGATGAAAAAGGAAAAGTGTTGAAGGTCTTTGAAAAAGTAAAACCTGCAGGTCATGCACAAGAAGTGCTTGATGCCTTTCAATAACTAGTGCTTGATGCCTGCTGGCAGCGTAGTTCTAAAAGTAGATTTTGGCTTTGGTGGCTCTGGAGGTGGTGCAGTGGTATGTGTTGTAGTATGTTCAGTTGTACTCTCTCCCTTGAACTGCTTGTTTGGAGGATGATACGATAATCTTGTTCTTGTTGCATAGTATTTGTTTCCGGTATAACCTGATGAGCTGATTTGTGCATATGCAGGTGCAACCTCGCCAACCTCTGGAGCTGAAGTAGACGTCTGGTGTGTCAGCTCTTCTTTTGGAGCTGGAGGTGGTGTTGGCTTCATGCCAGCTGGCAGTGTGCCATGTGTTGGACCAGAAGCTGTCGGTCTTGGTTTTGCCGGTTCTGGTGCAGGAGCTGGTTTTGAAGGTTCTTCTCTTGGAGATTCAGATTGTGGAGATGGTTTGAACCCTGCCGGTAGTGTGCCTCGTTGTGATCTTGGCTCTGGTGGGGGTGGTGCCTTGTGTGTCTCCTCCGAGGTATAATTTTCATATTCTGCACCCTTTGATCTCCACATCGATTTCTTTTCCTGTTCCTTTGTCCCAGCTGGCAGCGTGCCTCGTTCTGGTTTTGGTTGCGCCTGAGGTTCTGGAGCTGGCGATGGTGGAGGTGGTGCAGTGGTATGTGTTGTAGTATGTTCAGTTGTACTCTCTCCCTTGAACTGCTTGTTTGGAGGATGATACGATAATCTTGTTCTTGTTGCATAGTATTTGTTTCCGGTATAACCTGATGAGCTGATTTGTGCATATGCAGGTGCAACCTCGCCAACCTCT
>JASHOW010000085.1 GCA_030038445.1 Nitrosopumilaceae archaeon | reverse complement strand
AAAAACGACCCGTTATCATACTGTCCAAAACTCGCTACAACAAAGAGTCATTAGATTTTGTTTGTTGTGGAATAACATCCAATACTAGTGATACTTCTGGCCATTCTTTGCTAATTCAGGACAAGGACTTGATAACAGGAACTCTTCCAAAGCCAAGCAGAATAAAGTTAAGTACAATATTTACCTTGGAAAAATCTATCGCCATTCGAAGCTTTGGCAGAGTCAATGATGAGATGATGAAGAGAGTAAAAAAAGAGATCTATGACCTTTTGATGTAAAACTTGTCTTTTGGATCTTTAGATAATATTTGATGTCTTGAGCTCGTGTATAAACATGTCCAGTCCTAGTTCTACAGTCATTGGTTTTTCCTTGAGAAGTGATGTTGCCTTTGAGACATCAAGTGACGAGTCTCGTGGCCTCCTGGCAGTCCAGTTCATGTTTTCCATATTGACAGGCCTCAATAGTTTTTTGTCAAGGCCTAGCTTTTCTGCAACGATTTCTGCCATGTCATACCTTGATATTCTTGTTGCTCCTGATACGTGCAGTATTCCCTGAATATTTCTTGAAGATATCTCAATTAACATTCTTGAAAGATTTGGTACATACGTTGGAGACGTGTATTGATCAGTTATGATATCAAGCGGGATTTTTGCCTTGAGATTTTCTGCAATAAATATTGGAAAGCTCTTCTTCTTTGGATGTATTCCGTACGGCGTACTTGTCCTTGCAATACACCACTTTGCTGCAATCTCTTCTACTGCCTTTTCTCCTTCTAGCTTTGATTTGCCATAATGATCAATTGGTTCTGTATTGTCGGATTCTTTTTTCAGCCCCTCTTCTCCGTCAAAGACATAATCTGTTGATACGTATACCATAAATGCCCCTAACTTTTTTGCTTGTTCGGCAAGTACTGCAGTTGACTTTGCGTTAATCTTTGTGACAAGATCTTTTTGTGTCTCGCACAGGTCAACATTTGTCATTGCAGCAAGATGTATTATTACATCAGGCTTTGTGGATTCTACTACTTTGATGATACCGTCTTTATCTGTCAGATCAAGCGGAGTTGCAATTCCGTCTTCTGGCTTTGAGGTATGGTAACATGAATAGACCTGTGTATAGGACCGCAAGAGGTCCTTTACGACCTGCCTTCCTACCAGCCCTGCTGAACCTGTTACTAGAAATTTCATATATCATTTACTCTCCCAAAGAACTTCTTTTAAAATCAGGCTCTCTATTTGTAAGCATTTCCTCTTAGAGATACATCGTAAATGTAAACCATGCCTGATTTTATTACAAGCATTATCCTGATGCAAGACAGGCAAAACCCTTGCTCAAGTTCTGCCAGTACGACCATTTGGATAAATAGGAAAAATAGGAGAATTTGACCTGTTTTTTCGAACCCAGTAGCCTTTCGTGTTCTAACTAGACTGAAAAAACAAACAAGATCAGTGTAACTATAAAAACATCCAATAGACTAGAGAACAAAGTTCACCAACAAAGTTACGGAATTCCTATATGTAAAAATCAAGACTCCGTTATTGTGAGGATACCGGTACTCAGGCTTACAAGATTACCGGGTACTGGAAAGACCGCCATGATGATTTCAAAACATGAAAACCTCCTGATAAATTCCAAGTTAATCAGAGTATCACCTGATCAAAAATATATGTTAAAGGCAAATGTAATTTGTAAACAAGGTATTCCCAATGCAGCTTATTTGTGTGTCATGATGTTGGATCAAGACGGGAAAGAAATTGATCGAAAGATAAGATGGATAAACGATTTTAGTGGTAAACCAACTGACTATTCCATAATTTTTAAAACTTTTTACGGAGCTACACATGCAACGCTAGGTTTTCGAATAAATGCTGAAAACCAAATTAATAATCTGGAGCCAACAAGGGGCGCCTTTGAGACAATATTGCCGCCAGTATCTCTTTTAAGATTAGAAAATATTGACAAAGATACCGAGGAACAGTATGATCAATTTGCTGCTCCGCCATTTGATTCCTTGACAGGAGAAGAGGAGAATGCCCTAGAAAGAAAAATTGTGTGGGTTTTTGGCTCTCCTCGATCTGGCTCAACGTGGTTAACTGCAGGTTTATTGAACCATGAACAAAACATCATGTGGGATGAGCCTTTTGTTGGATACCACATCATGCATTTATACGGATTACATGAAAACAGAAGTGATTTTTTCTATTCTACAACTCACAGGTATTCTTGGCAACAACTATTGAGAAAAATGATTCTTTCAAGGGCATATTCACAAGCCCGTACATTAGCAAAAAATGTAATTGTCAAGGAACCAAACTCAAGCAGTGGTGCCGACTTTGTTATGAGCTGTCTTCCAAATTCAAAGTTACTTTTCTTGTTAAGGGATGGTAGAGATGTTGTTGATTCCCAGATTGATGCACATGGTCCAAATTCATGGAATAGGGACTTGTCACTAATACCATTGACTGATGCTGCCCATAGATTAGAATCTATAAAAGAACATTCGGAAACTTGGAGATTTTTTACCGAGGTTGTCTTGAAGACTTATAATGAACACAGTCCAAGTTTACGGCTCCTAGTAAAATATGAAGACTTGAGAAAAGATACCGTAAACCAATTACAAAGAATTTATGATTTTTTGGCAGTTGGTATCAGTAAAGAAACATTAGAAGTCATAGTAGAAAAAAACAGATTTGAAAATATACCTGATGATCAAAAAGGATCTGGCAAGTTCCACAGGTCTGCAACACCAGGAAAATGGAAAGAAAACTTTTCAGATGAAGAAAAACACATAATGGAACAGATAATGGGTAATACTTTACAAAAATTAGGATATACTAGTTAAAGAATTATTTCATGCCAAACCGGGTAAGATTAATTTTTACCAGTTTACAGTCCAAGGTT
>JASHOW010000084.1 GCA_030038445.1 Nitrosopumilaceae archaeon | reverse complement strand
TGAACTATATGGTTGCGAATCCCTTCTCCATCAGGTAAGCATAGTAGCTTTGACACCACATTTTCTATAGTTAAATAACAATCAATCTTTTCGTTTGTTTGCGTCGCTCCTATGAGACACGTCATAGATCTTTGCATTATTTGATTCACGAAAGAAAAGAATCCTATAATCACCTATTCGGATGCGGTAGTGATTAGGATATCCTTTTAGCTTTTTAATATCAAGCCTGCACATAGGCCAGCTGACCTCAAGTTCCTTTAATGCTGTCTTGATTCTGTTTCCTACATCAGATGGAAATCTATTGATCTCATCAAGGATCTCTTGTTTGATTAAAACTCTGATTGCCAATTCTCAATATATCTTACAAATCCAAAGGAATGAACTGACTTGTTGATTTTTTCTTCTTGAATTCAAAGTTTTTTTATAGCTTCAATCTCATAGTTGTCGGGATTATCCTCTGGTATCACGCTTTTCTCTAAAATCTTCTGTAATCTCACAATCTTTGTGTTCAAAAGTCTTATCTCCCTTTCAGTGGATCTTTCGTAGTTGCGGAATTCCTTGGTTATTTTTTGGATCTCATAGTGTGATACCTGCCTTGTCTGCATATGATATTTATTCTATGGATTGACTAAAAAGGGTTCCTTATCAAATACTGGTATTATGTTCTAGACTTCGTCATGTTCCGCTAGCGGAGTATTGAAAAATATAGTCAAAATAAAAAATTTGGAAGACGTTTTGTAGCTGCTCCAAAGCTTACTGTTGTTTTTTAAAGTATATGCGAGTCACTCTGAAAAATGGCGTCGGAAACCTCGAACTATGTATTGTATGTGTCCAATTCGATTATCTTGTTATTGACTTTCTTTCTATTATGCTACTATAAAGCAAGAACTAGATTTCTATCTCATTGTTAGCCTGCAAAATAGAATGTTTTTTGTGCTTTGACATCAGACGAACCATACTGTACTGATACAACATAAATTCCGCCAAGTTTCCAATTATAGGGCGTAGTTGTGATTGTAGTCTGAAAGATGCCATCTGGAGAGACAGAAATTCGTTCAGCTTGCAAAAGCAAATTGTTTGGATCAAGGATCAAGATTGTTACTGGATTGCCAGCAATTACTGGTTTGACTTTACCTGAGATCACAATTGAGTCACCCATATTGTAGGAAGATTTGTCTGTAGTAACAGTGATAGATGAATTTACAGTTTGATTGGTAGACTGTATATTGTTAGACGTAGAGTTGTTGACTACAGTAACCGTGGCTTTGCCTTGTTCTAGATAGATAACTGCTGTTATTATTGCTACAATTACCACACCCATGACGATTAGGCTTTTTCTGTTCATGATTTACGACTGGAGGCAACAATTATGGTAATTACTGCAATTGTTAGCATGATAGAAAACTAGATCCAAACTCAGGCACCATGTGTGTATTTTTAATCTCAATTATGCTATATCTGACCTTCATGTTAATCGCGTGGAAAGTTTGTCCATAAAAACTATGATGCAACTGGAATTATTTCTTGCACGAATAAAAAATTTGGAAAGATTAACTTTTGGAACTGTAAATGAACTAGCTATAAGACATCTGATATAGCATATCTAAAATAGAGATCTCCAAAACACGCAAATTTTACAAAAGTTTCTAAAGATAAGTAAGGCTTAATAATTTATAATCAAAGGCCAGATCACTTGAAAAATTACCTTGTCTTATCAATACTTGTAGTTCTGATATCTCTCTTGCCGTTTTCAATCAGTAAGGCCTACGCAGTTACATATGACTTGAAAGATCAAATGTCATGCCAGGCCATTTCTGGTACTTGGAGCAATTCCACTTCAACATGCGTACTATCTAGCTTTACACTAAATTCTGGCGATTTGTTGTCTGTAGACAATTCTGCTTTTCCTAACCTGTCTTTGGAAGTTATTGATACCATAGACAACAACGGAGGCACCATAACTAGCTCCGGAAATATAATCATCAATAACTCTGGAATCTTCAACAACGGTGGTACTGTCATCAACTACTGTACAGGTGCATGCATTGGAGGCACAATTCAGAATAACGGCATCATCACTAACAACAAGGGAGCTACTATAAACACTAACAGTACAATAAATAACAATGGCCCAATAAACAACTCTGGCACAATCAACAACAATGGCACCATAGACAATGTAGGCAAACTCACAAACAACTTGGGGGGTATCATAAACAACTCTGGCACTATCCACAACAATGAATTAAGCGCTATCATCAACAACGGAGGTATTATCAACAACTATGCCATTGTGATAAGTGACGTAGGTGGCACCATCACTAATGATGGCACCATTAAAAACATGTGTGGCGCAACGCTCACTAGTAACGGAGATTTGCTGGGAACTCCGGTTGACAATATCCCATGTAATACGGCCCAAAAATCATCATCATCTGTTGCTGAATTTCCATTTGCAATGCCCATACTTGTCATCAGTTTTCTTTCTGTGATTATATTTTATAAAACAAAAAAATAGAATCCTACATGTAATTTGCAAGCTGTCATCTGGAAAAACAGAAATTTATTTGGCTTGTGATATTATCTGGATAAAGATTGTTACTAAAGTATCAACTCAAGGAGATGACGTTTCATCCATGTAAACATAGTCGTATCAACGACAGTTTTTTCCATCTATAATTTGAAATGACTTTTAGATATTACAATCACGGAAATGATGGAAATTATTAGTATGGCAGATGCCAAGGGCCCAAATTCCGGAATCATGTATGTACCTTTAATCTCAATTGTGCTATTTCCATGATGAAATGGAATGGTCAAGGTTCTATTTTCAAAGGTATCAACTTCTGTATAATGAACTCCATGATTTTTATTCATAATCACAAGATGAGCTACATTTTTTGCATTATGGATGTATTCTGGCTCCAATGATGCATTTTGATATGCGTTTATGAGTGTAGTTGGCAAGGTTATTGTCAAGTTCCCACCATTTGATGATTGTATATCTACATCGATTGTCTTTGTATCTGTATCAGCCTGAATCATAGTAACAGTCCCTCCTGTAATAGTATATGGAATTGTAAAGCTCGTTCCATTTACTGTAATTGTATTTGCAGGTGGTGTAAGAGTAGATATTTCTCCAAATGCTTTGGGTTGGTGCTGTACTATTGTAGCCGCCATAATCAATACTATTGCCAAGACTAGAATCTTCAAGATAGCCGTGTGGATAATTTGCGCTTATAAAAACTATGTTGTCATAAAAGTTATTTTTTGTAAAACTCAATTTGGCATATTCAATTGAACTATATTTTTTAGCTTGGCGCTGGTCGAATCTACCACAATTTTGTTAATTGTAAAGAAAACATGTAGGCAGAAAATTCGAACTTGACAAAATTGGCAAACTTTGATACTGAAATGAAATTCTTTTTTCATCTTATTGGAACATTTGCAATTACTAACACGAAATTATGCCACATTCAAAATGAATTTTTAGTTTCATTCTTTTCTATTATTTTTGATATCTTTTTTCAGGATCATGTCTTTTGTATATTGTCAAAAATATAAAAATTAATAAAAAATTGGGGCCCTTGTATAACTTAGACAAATGTATCACAAATTTTATTAAATAAAAATTAGAATTTTATCTTGAATCTACATGAAAATGTATACTCACAAATTATCTGTTGTAATGGTAGTTGCATTACTCTCTGTTACGGGTTTGTCTATGGCATATGCCCAGACCATGTCAACAGGCAGTATGAGCGGTATGAACATGTCTACCTCTGGCCATCATCATGGTGGTAATGGCACGACTGGAAGCTTCACACACAAGTCTAGTGGTAGTTCTTCCTCGCATCTGGGTACCACTCACGCAGTTCCAGAGTTTGGGTCCGTCGCATCAGTAGTTCTTGCCATCTCAGTAGTTTCTCTTGTAATCATGTCAGCAAAGACAAGATTGCGATTTTTACAATTCTAAATGGGCTGACAACTTCTACCATTTGGAGGAAAATGTCTCTGCTGACTAGTCTTTATCACCTGAGACTGGTATTGTTTTAACACAACAGGCAAGGATCATTTTTTATATGATCTTTGCTATAAAATGTGTGTTCAACAAAACAAGCAAGTCACTTCTCTGCTCTGTTCTCATTTTATCATTGTGTGCACTTTATTTTTCTTTCCAAGAGGCATGGGCTACAACCTATATCTTGGAGGATCCAACATCGTGCAAGGAAATTGCAGGAACTTGGGATTCTAACTTTTTGACATGCGACATAAACGGCCTGACTCTTTACAGCGGAGACAGACTAGTTGTTAACTCCACAATGCACCTAGAAAATATAGGTATTATCACCAGCAATGATGCAATGATCTATAATTATGGCAGCATAATGACGGCAGGATTTAGCGTCATATACAACAATGTTGGAGGTTCCATCTACAATTATGGCACTATCACAACCAGCGGTGGCACCATCAACAATTATGCTACCATATACAATCATGGTTCTATTGACAATTATGGCACCATCTACAATTATGATACAATATACAACTACAACGGTAGTACAATAGACGATAGATATGGGGTTATCCACAACAACAATGGTACAATAAATAATTGCGACAGTGTCTTTGAAGGACTTGTACCTTATGGCAATCAAGTGAAAAATGCCTGTTCTGTCATGCAGTCATCTGCACCAAACCTACCCATGCAGTCACTCCAATCTGGAACAAGCACGCCCTTACCTCTAGAGCAATTCAAGTCTGGCGTTAGGGCAAAAGACGTTATTTGTGGGCAGGGGTTTGAGCTGGTTATCAAAATAGAGGATGGCTCCCCGGCCTGTGTTAAACCGGAAACAGCACAAAAACTTGTTGAGCGTCAATGGGCAGAGCCAATTAGTAGTTAAATTCTGACCTGTAATTTTTGTACTTGTCCATGGAATCAAAAATGAATCATAGTACTAAATCCAACCAATTGATATTGCTGACAAATATGAAAGGCTATATCATCATTGAATACCAGCTGAAATTTAGTGTACACACTGGCAGTCTACAAGCCTTGTATCAAAGGTACAGTCGTGTGGACCGTCAGACTTGGCGTCTGTCGGAATTTTTTCCATGCATTCGTTGTGGCGGCCCTTTCTACAAAACCAGCAAATGGTTTGTGCTTGAGAATCTCCGCAGTCTCCTAAAATACTGTAACATCTCCTGGTGCGGGGGAACGTTTGCTTGTATCCTTGTGAAATTCAACAAAATCCTTGTGATCTACCTCTTGATGCTTTCGTAGCTCTTCTATGTTTTTAAAAACGTCGCTGCAAAGATAGCACTTGGGCCTGTGTTGGTCCACTATTGGCAGTACCACGTGATGTTATCTTGGTTTGGCATAATTGAACCTTTAGCATCTTGCATTATTAGATAATCTGTCAACTTGCTCTTATTGATGTTCCAAGAATAAACCAAACGTTTCCTTTGCA
>JASHOW010000083.1 GCA_030038445.1 Nitrosopumilaceae archaeon | reverse complement strand
AGAGACATTTCTCTCCTCTGTTCCACCTAATGTCTTGCAGTACACAAACTCCTATGTGGTCAATGGAGCAACCTACTACTATTATATCACAGCAGTAAACTCTGTGGGCGAATCACACAAATCAAACGAAGTATCTGCCATTCCAGGCTGACATCTTATACACTTCAAAATGGCAACTTCAAGATTAGTAAAACCTGTCTAGAGTAAAATGACCTTTCTTCCTTTTGTCTTGATTCTGCCTTGTGCATAAAGCCTAACTGCTTTTGGGTAGATTCTGTGCTCTTGCTTGAGTATCCTCTTTGAGAGACTCTCTTCTGTATCGCCATCTTTTACCTTGACTATTGCCTGCAGTATTATAGGACCAGTATCCATTCCCTCGTCAACAAAATGCACTGTACACCCAGAATATTTTACACCGTACTCAATTGCCTGCCTCTGTGAATGCAGTCCTGGAAATGCGGGTAAAATTGCAGGATGAATATTGAGTATCCTTCCCTTGTAGTGTAGGATAAACTGGGGGCTCATTATCCTCATAAAACCTGCAAGGCAGACAAGGCCATTTCTTGAAGTTACATTGTTTTCTTCAAGTGTTGCTATAATTTTCTGGTCATATTCCCAGCTGATTCCTTTGAGACCTGTACTGTCTACTACGACAGTTTTGACGCCAAGTTTTTGCGCAATCTCCAATCCCTTTGCGCCGGGTTTGTTTGATATTACAACCACGGGCTTGGCTAGAATTTTTTTCTTTTTTATTGCACGCAAGATTGCTTCCATGTTGGAGCCGCGGCCTGATATGAGGATTGCAAGGTTTATCATTGTATTCTGGTCTGGCTTTTGTGTAAATAAACATCTTACTGTAGGGTCAAAAGAGATCGCATTAAATCGCTTTAGATAAGATGTTGCACTCGATCAATCTTGTAACTTATATCTGATGCATTTCACAAAATTTTTAATTTGAAACAAATCGTACAGATGACCTCTAACGGTATCGTATCAACATACAATGGTACTCAGGTCCATCTTGATCCAAAAAAAGGGGTCGGTGATGGTATTACCTTTGTTTCGCATGCACACATTGATCACCTGCATAGGCAAAACGGTGGACTGGTCCTGACATCAAGACAGACAAGTGAGATAGCAAAGATTCGTGGATACTCCATTGAAAACTATAGCGAAGAACATGAAAGTTTCTCGCTTGTTGATGCAGGTCATATTCTTGGCGCAAAGGGACTCTTGTTTGGCGATGGAATATTTTATACCGGGGACATTAGCACTCGCGAACGCGCATTTATGAAGGGAGCCAAGCCTCCAAAATGTAAGATACTCATAACCGAATGCACCTTTGGACTGCCAGAGTATGTCTTTCCCAAAATAGACGAGACGGTCAGACGAGTCAACGAGATGATATCTGATATGTACTCAAAGGGCAGGCCAGTAATTCTTCTTGGGTATGAACTTGGCAAGGCACAGGTTCTCTCTTATCTGTTCTCACATTGGGAGCCATACTATCATGATTCCGTAAAGAAGGTAAATGACATTTACAGAAAGTTTGGTGTAGACCTGCCTGACTCGATGGGACATTCTGAGGCAGAAAGTTCTGGCCTGTTGGAAAAAAAACCTTGGCTTATGATTGCGCCAAACATGAGCGGCAAGAACGCGTTTGTACAAGACATGAAGTCAAGATATGATGCAATAACAATTGGTTTTAGCGGATGGGCACAGTCTACAAGGTTTGCATTTGCACGGCAGCATGATTATTCAATTCCGTTGAGTGACCATTGTGATTACAATGAACTAGTGCAACTTGTAAAAACCTGCGCACCAGAAAAAATCTATACAGTGCATGGGTTTGTAGAAGAGTTTGCATCAGATTTGGTAAAAATGGGATATGATGCCCAGCCCCTAACTGAGAACGCACTTGACAATTATCTGTGAATCTTGCGCAAGGATCTGTTGTACGCAACACCAAACCTGTGTGCCTCATCTCTTGCATACTGCAAAATCTTTAGGGCTTGACTAGTCTTTGGTATGACAAGCGGCCTGGTTGTTCTTGGTTGGTAAACCTCCTCATTCTCCTTTGCAAGTGAGATGCATGGTATGTCAACTCCTATTGCATATAGTGCATCTAGTGCAGCGTTTAGCTGGCCTCGCCCGCCATCGATTAAAACTAAATCCGGCATGTTGTTTTTTTCTTCCTTTAGCCTAAGGTATCGCCTCTTGACTATCTCATTTATCATCGCAAAGTCATCTCTTCCACTTACTGTCTTTATCTTGAACTTTCGATATTCTGACTTGGATGGTCTTGCATCAACAAGACACGACATAGAGCCCACCGCGTAATCTTCACCATGGTTTGATATATCAAAACACTCTATCTTTTTTGGCAGACTTTCAAGTCCTAGTCTTTCTTGCAGTTCAATCAGTGCAGGGTCTGCACCCTTTGAAATCATAAGAAGAATGTTTTTCATTATGAGATCAATTATCTCGCGTCTTTTGCCAGATGACGGTACAAGTATGTCTACCTTTGAGCCTGATGATCTTGAAAGAACTTCTTCAAGTGTATCTCTTTGTTCTGGCATCTGGTTTACTATGATAAACCTTGGAATCGGATTTGTCAGGTAGTATTGTGACAAGAAACTTGAAAACGAGTTATCCCCAACAAGATCAAAGGAAAACTTGTTTCTGTCCTTTATGACTCCGTTTGTTAGCCTAAAGCTCATAATGTGTGCAGTCTGGTCTTTTATCTTGATTCCAAAGTATTCTTCATCGGAGCCTGGCCTTGGAGTCTCCATTTTTTGCCTTATTTGCAGACTTGTCAGCCTTTGCAAAGTTTCATGAATCTCCTTTGCCCTTTCATACTGCTGGTCCAAAGATGCCTGCCGCATCTGGTTTTCAAGTTTTTTTACAAAATCTTCTAACTTCTGCTTTCCCTTTAGTATTGATTCCAACTCTGCAATATTTTTCGAATAGTTTTGTTGACCGTGGCTGAACTGGCACGGAGCTTCGCAGTTGCCAAGGTGATATTCTAAACACGCCTCTTTTGGAAGCCTTTTGCAGATTCTAATCTTAAACGTCTTGCGCAATAGGCCAATTGAGAGCATCTTTGAGCTTCCATGCGTAAACGGGCCATATACTCTACCTTTGCCAAGAAATTGGCCAGCCCTTGTGCGTCTTGC
>JASHOW010000082.1 GCA_030038445.1 Nitrosopumilaceae archaeon | reverse complement strand
TCTTTATGAGTTATGATATTCAGTCCACAACGAGACATCAATGCTGTCTGGTTTAGCCCTCCACTTTCTGTCAATGCAATTAAAATGTCCTTTCGTATGTAAATTCGATCTCTATACTCGTGTGACAAGCAATCCCCCATTCAAAAAAGTATAACACAAAAGAGAATTGAAATAGCAGAAAAAATATCTTTTCTTTGTAAATACGGCATGATTTGAAGTTAAACTATTACTAATTATACTTGGCACTGTGTGTACATTCCTCCGTGACAGATTAGTCTCTCCCAAGAGCAACTATTGGAGGTAGTTTTGATGCTTTCCAAGCAGGAAGAATTCCTGCAGCTATGGCAAGTGTCACCGACAATAACCAAACCTTGGTAAGGTTTAGTGGTGTGAAGCTGGGGGCAAATCCACTAATACTAGGACTTGGGTCTGGCGATGAAATAAGACTAGTCATCATAAATCCCACTCCCGTTCCAATAGCCAAACCTAACGTTGCTCCCATCAATCCAATCAACCCAGCTTCAGCTAGGAAAAGCAATAGAATATCATTATTTTGTGCACCTAATGCTTTCATAATGCCAATTTCACGGATTCTCTGCGTTACTGAACTATACAATGTAGTCATAATTCCCAAAGATGCTACAAGTAACGAGATTATTCCTACCATCTGGGTAAAAGATGCATTTCCAGATAACGAAGTTTCTATTACTGACATTATTGCTTTAGGGGAAGTTACTCCTATGGTCGTTCCAAATTGATCCGTAATTTCTTGCTGCACTGAATCTACATAGTCAGGCGAAATAGCCGATACCACCAACAAATCGTAGCTAACAAACTTGTGCAAAAGCCGTTTACCAGCGTCTAGGTTAATTATAACGGCTTTATCGATCAAAATATTTCCTGACGGCTTCATGATGCTAGTGACTAGAAAACTCTTGGATTCTGTTAATTGTTTACCAGTAGGACCTGAATAAGTGAAAGTAACTCTGATTGATTGTCCCACAGTAACAAACGGCGTAGTAGATCCAGGAGGGTTTGCAACTGTATCTCCCACCAATGCAGACTCCATGTCATTTGGGTCTATAGTGGACCCATCCACATATTCCACATTTGGAACTTCAACTGCAAGTTTTGTTGGATCCATTGAAGTGATGGATACCTGTTGAGTGTTACTATATGAATTAATCTTAACTGAACCTGAGTATTCTGGAATAACATCCTGTACATATGGGAGATACATGATCTTTTCTACTATTGCATTATTAATTACAATAGAAGATGTTGACGGAGCATTATTGCTAAATGATATCTGTCCAGGAGTTACAAAAAGCACATTGGGAGCTAATGTGTTGAATTGTTGTGTTAAAAATGCTGTCTGGCCTGCAGTTAGGCCGTCGAGTACAACAACTAGACTGCTCCCCAGAATTAACATTAATACTACTAGCGTAGTTCTGGTCTTTCTCTCGACTAAAGCATCAAATGACAAGGAAAGTATGTCTCGTAGGTTCATATCTATGAGATTAGATTCAAAATTCTAGCGCAGAAATTTTCACGTTTGATACCTTCCTCTTTAATACAGATATCTTGTTCCAAGTGACGAACCCATTAATTGCTTGAGCATAGCTTGCATCACTATGTTTGTTATGCCAACTGGACTCAATAACAAATCTACGGTTATTGTAGGAATGATGCCCCATCTGTTTTTCATCATCAAAGTTTTCTTTTCTTGACATAAGATCTGACTCATTTTCAGTTAAATCGATTGACGGTATTATTATAATTCTTTAGCTAACCTTGTTAGCTAACAAAGTGTGGTAATTCTTTATTATCAAATTTGAGCAATCATCTCAAAATGAATGGTAAAAACCTGATGAAAAATCGAGGCTTGCTCGCAATAATTCTTGGTATGGCAGCCATTGCTGTCACTGGAGGATTATCTGCAGTATATGCATCCTCAGATTCTAATCAGACGCAAAACCAGATGCCACCACAAATCCAAGGTTCCATAAACCTTCAGCAGAACATAATGTCTAGTGTACAGACATCATTTGCCACCGCGGAAGCTACAGCTGCATCAGCAGTAACCAATGGTAAAGTCATTGGAGGATCTCTGACTGTAATCCAAGGATCTGTAGTATATGACTTTCAAGTCATAGACAATGAGAACTTGGTGTATTCTGTGATTGTAGATGCCGGAAATGGGAAGGTATTGTATACATCCCAAGTAGAGCCTATGGATTTTGGATTTGGAATGGGACCATTTGGAATAGGATCATTTGGAATGGGCGGTAACTGTCCAATGGATGGTGGTCCTCTAGGTTGGAATGCTCCTCCCCAAACTTCATCAAATCCAGCCGCAACACCATCTGGAAATACGCCCCCGACATCTGGTCAGATAGACACTCCAACTGAATCACAAGTGTGATTCTACCCTCTTTTTCTATATTGAATAAAACTGTGAAACAGTACAGTTTATTCTATACTAAACCATATCATACCAGAAATTCATCACATTGATATTCAGAAGTATTTAGAGTCAGATCTCAGGAAGAAATGCTGTCAATATTCGTTGACTGTAATTATAAATAATGGTCATTAATTTTAGGGAATGGAGAATTTATTTGGAATATCTAGTGATGTTGCCGGGGCCAACAAATGTTCCGGAAAGAGTAACACGCGCAATGTTTACCCATATGATAAATCACAGAAGTAAAGATTTTGTAAAACTGTATGCCGATGTTGTTGAAAAGACCCAGAAAGTTTTTGATACAACAGGAGACGTTGTAGCACTTAGCGCCTCTGGTACCGGTGCAGTTGAGGCCTCTGTTGTAAACATGATAAAAAAAGGTGACAAGGTGATAATCCCAGTCAACGGCGAATTTAGCAGCAGACTTGCAACCATGCTGGAATGGGCAGGTGCAAGTGTTATCAAGCTACAGACTCCATTTGGACAGAATGCAAGTTTTGATCAAGTAAAAGAGGCATTTGACAACAACAAGGATGTCAAGGCATTCTATGTCGTATGGAATGAGACCTCGACAGGTACAATGGTAAAGTATCTGGACAAAGTTTCAAGCCTCACTGCAAGAAATGATTCCTTTTTTGTAGTTGATGGTGTATCAATAGTTGGCGGCGAAGAGCTCCATATGGACAAGTGGGGAATAGACGTATGTGTCACAGGTGCACAAAAGGCCTTGGCAGCTCCACCTGGAATATCACCAATTGCAGTAAGCCCCAAGGCAAAAAAACACATGATTGCAAACGAACCACCTACGTTCTATTTTAACATGAAAAGATACTTCAAGTATTATGACGAGAATAAAGAGACCCCCTTTACCCCTGCAATACCTCTGCTTTATGCATACAAGGAGGCGCTTGATATGATACTGGAAGAGGGAATGGATAAGAGAGTGCACAGACACAGAGTTTGCTCTGATGCGTTTTACAGTGGCTTGAGCGCACTTGGCCTTACTCCATTTGCAAAAGAGGATGCACGCTCCACAGTTGTTATCGCACTAAACTATTTGCAAGGATTGGATGACAAAACTTTCAGAGGAACACTGTCAGAAAAGTTTCGAGTACTGGTTGCAGGAGGATTTGGCGAACTCAAAGGAAAGGTATTTCGAGTTGGTTGCATGGGAGAGGTTAGCAAATATCATGTGATGAGAACTATCTCTGCAATTCACTCAACTCTTGACATGATGGGATACAAGACAAATCCTGAAGCACTCAAAGTAGCTGAAGAGAAATTAAAAACGCTCTGATTTTCGTGTTAACTTAATATAAGGAACAAAAAGGATCGTTGACGTTGGCCTTCCAAAAGGGTACCTTGATTCTGGCAGATTATACTGCCAAGGTAAAAGACACAAATCAAGTCTTTGAAACCACCAGAGAAGCTGACGCAAAGTCTAGCAATATATTTGATGCAAACGTCAAGTACCAGCCAAGACTTGTCTCAGTAGGAGAATCTTGGGTACTCAAGGGACTGGATGATGCACTGCTGGCAGCAAGTGCAGGCGACAAGCTAACAGTAGAAGTACCGCCGGAGAAGGGATTTGGTGCAAGAGATTCAAGCAAGGTAAGAATGATTCCCTTGCGAAAGCTAGGAGATGATGCAGACAAGGTTTCTGTCGGAGATACAATTGAACTTGATGACAGGACAGGAATTATCAGATTCATCGGCTCAGGACGAGTACAAGTCGATTTTAATCATAGGTTTGCAGGCAAGACCATCTTGTATGATGTCAATGTGGTAAAATCACTTGACACTGATCAGGACAAAATAATGGGATTGCTCAAAAGAAGATTTCCACTGGATGAATCCAAACTAAAATTTGAGATAAAAGGAACCCAGCTTGATATTGACATACCAGACGAGACACTGATGATGGAGGGCCTTCAGGTAGTAAAGCGGGCAATAGCAAATGAGATATTCAAATTTGTGTCAAAACTTGACAAAATTAACTTTGTAGAGACATACAGCAAGGCCAAACCACAGGAAAAACCAGAGGAACAAAAGACTCCTGCAGCAACTCCGCAACCAAAGGCTGCCTAAACTAGAGAACGCCAGTACTTTTTGCCAGAGCAATAGCCTTTTCTTCAGTCATTTTTATCTCGCTTAATACCGTGTATCTTTCCTTTCTTAATGACTGTGCAATAGACATTGCCTTTGCCAAAACTCCAGCCGAGAGTCCAATCTCTTTTGCTGTGGTTGGTGCACCGACATTTTTTAGCATCTGAATTATCTTCTTCCAGTCTTGACCCTGAAGCTTGGCAATCAGTATTGCACCAATCCCGCATTTTTCCCCGTGCAGTCCTATGCCAGGTTGGAGATAATCCACTGCATGTGAAAACAAGTGCTCTGCACCAGAACATGGCCTGCTAGAGCCTGCGATACATGCAGCAACACCCGAGCTTATCAATGCCTCTACAATCATTCTGGTATCGGGCCTTTTCTTGAAATTTTCCGAGTTGTCAATTACTATCTTTGCGCTCATGGATGCAAGATTTGCCGCATACGTGCCAAAATATTCCCCGACTCTATCTCTTGCAAGCTCCCAGTCCCGCACAGCTGTCACCTTGGCCATCAGGTCTCCGCAGCCGCTTGCAATAAGCCTATGCGGAGCCTTTTTGAGAATCTCTATATC
>JASHOW010000081.1 GCA_030038445.1 Nitrosopumilaceae archaeon | reverse complement strand
TGTGTAAATCGCTTTGTAAATTCATGATCCAGTGCCATGAATTCTTCATCAGCTAGCACCGACTCAATAGTGCCTCGTGGATCTTTAGGCTCAGGTTCATCCATTTGCATCTTTTCAATAATTTTTTTCCAATATGGCATGTTTCTCCATTCGTGTCTTAATAGATATGCAAGTGCTTTTTTACCCATATTACTGTATGGAAGATGCATGTTTATGAAATCAATATAATCCAAGATTGTTTCTCCCTCTTTTAGCTTAATCAGTCCTGTCGACAGTGCTTTTTCTTTGTATGACATCAATGCTTTTTTTACCTGAATCATATAAAGCAGATTAGAGTATTGACCATTAACAATAGGTGTTTCTTTACCAAATGGCCTGTAAAAGTCATATTCATTTTTAATTGAGGTTGAGGTTACCTTGGAATCAAAGGTCATTATTCTTGGATTGTCATTGAGCAACATTGCAACTGCCCCCGCACCCTGGGTATATTCACCACTAGAACCAAGATCATACTTGGCAATATCTGAAACTACAACAATTGCGTGTTTTCCTTCAGCTTCCCCTGCCCTGATCCAGTTTGAATTATCGTATAGTGCATAGGATCCACTCACACATGCAAATTTACACTCTATGCCCCCGCAATGTTCAAAGGAATCTCCTCCATAAACTTGTTCCAACATACCTATAACATACGAATTCATGGCTTTTGATTCGTCTAGCGAGGATTCTGTAGCAACATAAAGTCGACCAATATCCTTGGGTGCTAGTTTGTTTCTCTCCATTATTCTCAAACATGCATTTGCGGCCATACATGCAGGATCTTGGTTAGTATCCACCATAGCCATTTTAGAAATACCTAGTCCACGCTGAAGTTTATCTGGATCCATGCCACGAGCTTTTGCAAAATCTCGCGCGTCTACAAATAACCTTGGAACGTAGATGGCTATATCATCTATACCTGCAGCCAACAGCTAAACCTTTGATGCAACAAATATAAGCATTTTGAGAGTCAAATTAGATCCCATATAATCATAATTTTTATTGATTTTTTTACCAAAACAAATGAAAAATACTTCAAGATTGTAGTTTAGCTTTGAAAATCTCATCAAAGACAGAATAGGGCTGAGCGCCAACCACCTTCGTAACCGAGTTATCTGGTCCAATGATAAAGAAATCGGGGGTTCCTGTTAGACCCAAATTATTAGCATCTGAAACACTGCTTTGAATTACTGATAGGTATTTTTCTTGTGTCATACATTGGCTGAATTGATCTTGGTTAAGGCCCAATTGCTTGGCAAACTGCATCAGATTTGCAGATGAGACCCAACCAGTATTTTCACCTGCCCAATTTGTATAAAGTATATCATGATACTCCCAGAACTTTCCTTGTTCCTGAGCACAATGTGCAGCATTGGCCGCAGTAACAGAATCTTGCCCTATGATGGTGAAGTCTTTGAAATACATTTTGACTTTACCAGTATCGATATAATTCTCTACTATGCCAGCTTCAGTATTATGGAAGAAATTATTGCAGTAAAAACATTGGTAGTCACCAAATTCAATCATCGTGATTGGAGCATTGTTAGAACCTAGCATAGGAGATGAATTACCAGTTATTATATCAAAACCTATTTTTTGACTTGCGTTTTGTATGTTTTGGGTAGTCTCTGAAAGAGGTATTTTCATCGTAAAATTCTGACCATAGAATAGAAAGATTATCACAATTACAGCCACAGTAACACCAACACCAATCCCAAGTGATGGTACATGAATCTTCAACGACATTACCAACTATTCAAAGTCTATTTAGCCCTTGTCAAGAGAGTATCTAAATAAGAGGGACGCAGGTTCATAAAAATGTGAAACGGGTTTTTGTAAATGGTTATGGATCCATCGGAAGTAGGATCGCCCAATTCATAAAAGATGATCAAGATGTTGAAGTGATTGGCATAGGAAAATATTCGCCAGACGAAAAGGTATCTGATGCAATATCTCGAGGCTTTAGGGTTTATGTTCCAAAAGATAAGATTGATAGTTTTAGAAACTTTGAGATCTCTGGCACTATAGAAGATGCTATTTTAAACTGTGATCTTGTAATAGATGCTTCCCCTGGAGGAGTAGGATATGCAAATAAAAAAACACTTTACGAGCCCATAAATGCAAGAGCCATCTTTCAAGGAGGAGAAAAAATCACAGGTGAGAAAGCTGTATCACAAATCATCTTCAATTCCAGGGTAAATTACGACAAAGTGTTTGATAAACAGTTTGTAATGCAAGGAAGCTGTAATGTTACTGGAATGGGAAGGATTATTCAACCCTTAAAAGAGAAATATAGTAACAAGATTAAGAGATTTGATGCTACGCTGCTTCGTAGATGGGCAGATTTAGAAGACTCGAAGACAGAAGTAAAAGACTCCATAGAGTGGACTTCAAATCCCCATCATGATGAAGATGTGAAAAACTATATGGGTGCAGAGACACCTCTATTTGTCCGAGTCTTTAAGATTCCGACAAGACAAATGCATGTTCATTTGATGGATATTAGATTTACTAGTAAAGCACCTACCATCTCTGAAATAATTGAACTTTACAAAAATGAATATGGTGTAGCAACATTGTATGGCGTAAAAGGAACAAAAGATATTCGTAGTTATGCTGAATCAATCAAGTTTAGTTTCAAAGACACTAATATGATACACATACATGCAGATCTTATTGAAGTTCAAGATGATACCATGAAAATAACATATTCAGATGATCAGACAGGTATTGTAGTACCAGAAAATCATCTTCTTATGCAAGCCATGTTATTTAAAAGAAATAGAGAAGAAGCATTCAAACATACCGAAGAATTGTTTCACATGGAAGAGAAAAAACAAATTCTTCAAGCACATTTTCGAAAATGATAACCGCATACTGTTTAAAAAGAACAACATGCAAGTCATTACAGACTAGATAAGTTGGAGCCTCCAGAAAAAAGTAGAGAACAGAGCCATCACGATATATTAAACAGGGCTCAACTTGCAGCAAAGCAATCTGTGATCACACTTGCAGCAATAGGTGTCGCAGAATTAGTTGTGACAATGTCTACTGGAAGTGTTACATTAACAGCAGATGGATTAGACTCACTTGCTGATTCCATGATCTCGTTCATAGTATGGTTTGGCATTAGTATGACCAGAAAACCTAGAAGTAATTTATTTCCCTCTGGATATCGTAAGGTAGAGGTACTTGCTGCTTTTACTGCAGCAATTATAATTGTAGTTTTAGGTGCGCTCATAACATATCATGCAATAGGAGCTCTATCCAATCACACATACATACGTTATCCAGAGATAACAATGATTACATTAATTTCAGCAGGCAGTATATCGCTACATCGTGCATTTCTGATAAGAAAAGTAGCTATTGAATCAAATCTTATTTCGCTTAAACTTGATGCCAGAAACTCAATTAAGGACAGTACTGCATCGTTTGTAGGGTTTACCAGCGTACTTGTAGGTACCTACACTAGCTTCAAGTTTATGGATGCAATAGGTGGCATAATAATTGCTGGATACATATTCTTGATGGCTTATACTGCAATTCGAGAATCAACACTTGTTTTGGTTGATGCGGTAGATAATCCGCAAATGACAGATGATATAAGAGACTTCATATCTTCAAAATTCCGAGTAAAAACAAAGGAGATCTTTTTGCGGCCAGTTGGCAATGAGTTTAATGCAGAAATACACATTTTACTACCAAATGAAACTAGGCTTGATGAAACAAATAGGATCATCAAATCAATAGAAGTAGATGTAAGAAATAAGATGCGTCTTGATAGGGTCACAATAATTCCAGAGCCTGAACATGGCTAAGATCTAGGAGGGTTGGCAAATTTGTTTTGTGGATTCTTATGATAATCAACGGGTATGCTAGAATCCTTTTGCCTTCCAGTCAGAATTCCGACTACAGAATCATCTTTTTTTATTATCTCTTCTTGTAGCAGTTTTTTGATTCCTGCTGGAACAGCACCTGAAGCCATTTCACAATCAAATCCATTTAGACCAACTAGTGCCATTCCATCTAGCATTTCGCTATCAGAAACTTGAGTTACCATACCATTTGTGAATTCCAATGCTCTAATACCCTTTAAGATATTGGCAGGTTTGGCAATTTGAATTGCAGTTGCCTTGGTTTTTGGTCTTATTTTTCTTTCATCCATGAATTCATAGTATTTTTTTATTAAAGATACATTTGGTTTTCCCTTATTCCATCGTAATTCTGTTCCTTCAAATTTACCATTGTAAAGCGTGTAGAGAGTATTGGCGCCTTCAGAATTAACTACCGCGATACGTGGAATCTTTTTGATCCACCCCCATTCATATAACTCCATCAAGCTTTTTCCACAGCTTGATGTGTTGCCCAATGCTCCTCCTGGATACACAATCCAATCTGGTGCATTCCAATCAAGCGATTCAAGTGCTCTAAATACAATTGTTTTCTGTCCTTCAATTCTAAATGGGTTTACAGAATTTACAGTATACCCCCCTACCTCACCAGCTTGCTTGAGTGAAGTTGAAAGGGCATCATCAAAATTACCTTTGATCTCTATTACCTGAGCTCCGAATTGGAAAGCTTGACTCAACTTTCCAGGTGCTACCTCACCTGCTGGTATGTATACATCGCATTCCATATTCTCATTGGCAGCATACATGGCAGCAGATGCTGATGTGTTTCCAGTAGAAGCACAAATTATTTTCTTGATGTTAACAAGCTTTGCATGTGTTACTGCAGTAGTCATCCCATTGTCTTTAAAAGATCCACTCGGATTGTATCCCTCTGGTTGAAGCCACATGTTTTGTACTCCTACATAATCAGAAACTTTAGACATGTGATATGGTTTTGACAACCTTCCTTCTGCACCATCAAGCGATACCAAACATTTGGAACATTCATCTATATTTTCAGTATCAATTTGGCAAAAATTTAGTAATTCACGGAATCGCCAGACTCCACTTTCATTAAATATATTATTTGTATGATTTCTTCGTTTATAAAAAACCTCTTTCAATGAAGTTGGAGGTTTTGATTTATATTTTACATCCAGAAGATGTCCGCGTTCACACTCTATACGAATATCTGTAACAGGATATTCTAACCCACATGATGGTTCGATACATTTTTGGAATGTTTCAGAGTGCATATGAAAAATTTAGGTGGTACGTATTTAAAGATACAGAACCTCAACTATAAACCAATTAAACATCCTATTTATGAAAAATCCAATCTGCAAGTCTGAAATAGTAACATTATTGCCATTAACACCACATCAACATAAATGTCATATTAATCGATAACCCTTATTGAGGATAACCACTATATCCTATGGAATTGCCATAGTAATAATCTCAGCAATAATTCATTATCTCACACAGCCCGGTATTGAAAACTGCGGTTCGATGTCTGGCATCGTTTCATCATATATGTCACAAGATTATTCTTCAGGTTGTAAGCTTTTGGCAAACATACAAACTGGATCTGTAGTTACGGGTGTCATTGGCAGCATGACAATAATATTTGGAATATTGCAAAAATCAAAAATTAAATAACTATCTTTTAGGACCAGAACGCATATGAAAGTTTATGCAACATCTACATTCTTTTAAAATACAGTCTTCTTCAGATACATGACCACAAATGCCACATTCACAGTGAGTTTGCATGTGTTTTCTGAGCACCTATAACATTTAACCAATATGAGGGTTATTTTCTGATTGGATGCTCAATTTGAGCTATTTTTAGACTTCTTATGCTTTGAAGATGTCTTGTTTTTTTCGCTTTTCGCTTTTTCTTCTGCATGTTTTGCTTTTGCTTCTTCGGTTTCCTTACTTTTTTCTTCTACAGCTTTCATGACGGCTTGAATCAAGGCATCTAAATCGCTGTCTGACACTGCAGGTTCAACTGCACTTGCAATTTGGTTGATGGTATCAGATATTGCAGAACTAACCTCTTCAAAGCTTTCTGGATCTTCATATGCTGCATTATAAAGCGCCTTTAGTCTTCTCACGTCAGACAGCAACTGATCAGTTAATGTTATACGATATTTTTTACCATTTAGCGTTATTTCTTGACTTATCATGCATGGACTCTTCATCCTACTTTCATAAAGTTTTCTGTAATGAGATCTATGGCATTCCTAAAGCCCTACTGGAAATTGATAACTTGTAGGTATTATTGATGGTCGCACTCCATAAACAACTGTAATTTCATCATGGGATTTTATCACGGTATCATTTAGATTCAAAGTAGACTGTTGGCCATTTATGTAAACTGTTGTAGTATCATTAGGTGGAAAATTACTGCTTGTGGCCTTCCAAATATCAAATAATTGTTTTAGTGTGAATTGTTCATCATTTGGAGCCTCAATGCGTATAATCCCAGTAGTATCGTTGGTATGGATCCAGTACAGGCATGTATTATTTACAATTCCAATTTTTCCCGGAACAGTATATGGTTGATCATTTATGAATATATCCAGATGTGCATTTGTGTGAAAATTATCATGTTGAGTATTATCGCATTGAATACCATCTATAATCGCAGCTTGACCGGAATTAGATGCTTGAGTTAGTACATAGGAAATCACTGCGATAGATGTAACTGCAATAGCAATCATTACAACTGCAATGATGGTGTTTTTATCTTTACGACTCTCCTTTTCAAAATCAATCTTCTCATTTCGTTTTTTCGTTTTTTTGACCATTTCTTTCTCATTTTCTAATTTTAATATCTTCCTGATTTATGTCCATTATAACTGTTAGATTTAAAATATTATTCAACTACATTAGCCGACATAATTATGCAAGAATATAAGTTCTTTAAATTATAAGATAGCCTTTGCTGTAGATGATGTTTTGTATGACATAAATAAGATAAAAACACATACAGAAAAGTCATCTAATAATTATAATTAGAGGAGTTATTAGATAAATTACAACATGAAAAGTATTGATAAACAGCAAGCTCAACGACTTTTTGTAACGGGATTAAGCCTGATTACATCATATGGTCCATGTGGAAGAAATATCATGGCGGCCGAATGGACCATGCAAATTTCATATGAACCAATGTTAATCGCAGTGTTTCTTCATGAAGGATCAAGTACGTTAAAAAATATCAAAGAGACGAAATATTTTGGAATTAATGTAGCATCTGAAGAACAGACTGAATTAATTAGTGTCGCTGGCGGATATTCTAGAAAAGAAATCGACAAATTAAAAATCCGTAATTTATTTCAAACACGGCCAAACAAAAAGCAATTTCCCTTAATTGCTGGTTGTATCATCAATACAGAATGTAAATTATTTATGATTAAAAAAATAGGTGATCATACGATGATTGTCGGTAAAGTAACATCAATAAGATATGACAAGGCCAAGAAGCCTTTGATATATCATAATAATAGATATTTTCGAGTTGGTCAGATGATAGAACCAGTGCGAGATGAAGTCAAAATCGATGAAAAAATGTTTGACATGTTTTGTGCAAAAAATCAGAATAAATTCATTCTGAAATGTGTTGGCGCAATAGTAAGATCAAAAAATAAAATTCTTATTCTTAGTAACAATATAGAACAGGATGCTATCAAAACTATACCATACATCATACCTACACGAGACAAAGACAATAAAAAAGAACTTGAGAACTATCTTGAAAACCTAAAATTAGATATATCATTAAAAGACGAACCAAAGATAAGACGATTGTTTGTCAAAAATGAAAGCAGATATCAACGAATTAATTTTATATTGTTTGAAGGATCTCTAAGAAATAAATCAAAATCCATTACTTGGAAATCTGTGAAAGAAGACTCTTTTTTAAGATCTCTAATCAAATAATAATGTAGTCCAATGCCACTGCATCTCCAAGCAAGGAGGCATGTCTGGTACTTAGAATATATCCATTTTTTATGTCGGTTGTTTGAACCCATCTATTAGTGGAACTATAATGGCGTTTTTCTTTCATTTCTTTTTCAATTTCTTGCAGATCAAATTCACCTTCTTCGACCTGCTGTGTTCTAATGTGTTTTATTGTAACTAGGATCTTCTTTACCTTCACGCGTACACCAAATCTCCAGACATGATCAGAGGTATCATCCTGTACTTCCAAAAGCTTCAATTTGATTTCTTTTGTACCTAGGGCATCATGGCTTACTAGGCTTCTTTCATCTACAAAATCTTCAAAACTCATCATCTTAGGTACATCCAACGTCATTAAAGAAGATATTGGATCTTTTTGGCTGCTTTATATCTTGACATGGTTACTTGATTTGGCTGCAGTTAAGTACGCGTATTTTTCATAGGAAAAGGCATGATACAATCTTTTAGACGTAGTTGTTTTCTTTTCCCATCAAGAATTGAATATGTCATGCCATCATATGTACATATAAAATTAGTAACAGGGTTTGATTCATCCCAGATCTTATAGTATTCTCTTAGTTCTCTATGTTCGTATTTTCCTGTGCCTATCCTTTTCTTTGACAAAAATTTGAATGCGATTATCATCTTTCTTGTTTGATAAAGCTCAAACACATGAATCCATCTCAGGCATCTTAGGATTTGATCATACGGAACGTGTAGAGTTGTATTTGTGCCTGATTTGGCCTCAATTGTATAAATGACATTCTCTTTTGTACTCACGGCCAGTACATCTGGCAGTCCAACACTAGGCGAACCCAATCGGAATGCTTTCCAGCCTTCCACAGAATTGAATCTTTTTACCAGTGTATCTTCCCAATTATATCCACGTTGTCTCCTTGTCCTAGCTATTCGTTGGTTTAATGTCTTTGTTAATTTTTCGGGTTCAGTGTAAGGATTATTTTCTACTTTCTGCATGTTTGTTTCACTATTTCTTCTAACATACAGTTATTTTCTCCGGTAATAGACTAGATGGTAATTCTAATAACACCAAAAGATAATTTTCGTTCATCTTGACAATTCAAGTATATACTTGCTCAGACGCTATACAACCTCAGGATTAATATGGTATAACAAATGTACTGACAGTACATGTCGCTTCAAGACTCTTTTATCTATTTAAAATACAAGAATTATGACGATATTCTCAAAGTAATCTTGTATTCTTCGCAATCCATGCTAGCAGCAGTTCCGCTCATTTATCATGTCAATCATAACAACCAAAACATAATTTTTATTCAAACAGGTGCGATTGGAGGCATAACAATACATTATATTTTTATTTCTGAAAAACCAACAAAGAAATTCATAGAATTAAAGCGTCTTACAGGAGATTTTGCTTTTGTTGAAAAGATCGGCAGTGATAGCATGTCTCTTTACATTCCAATATTGGAATTAGAAAAAACAACGCTCAGATTTCCCCAATAAATAGATCATATAAAAAGGCCTTTTTTTTGAAATAGTGTTGAAGTCATACATCAAGTTACTCCATTTGTGTTTTATCAGATCATATGCTTTTAGTATCTTCCTGTAGTTCAAATACAAATTTTGCTTTACCATCATAATCACATTTTTTCAAAATCAATTGTTGTCCTATTTGTAGTTTAGAAGAACTTTGAATTGCCCCAATAACTCGGATTTGTCCTTCTAGTTCCACTATGCCAAAACATTCATTGCCTTTATACGAATATTCCAATAATATTGCTATTTTAGATATTTGACGCCATGTTACATTGCCAAAACATTTGTCACAGTAATCACTAGGAGGCCAGACTAATTTTTTACATCTCAAACATTCGCTACATATGAAATTATTATTTTTTAGTTCTAATTCAAATCTATTCATGATTGTAATATTAATACAGTAGATGATGTTGCGGCCGCAGACATGTTATGAACTAGAGCAGTTTTGGCTCGTTCTATCTGTCTTTTACCAGATAATCCTTGAAGTTGTTGATATGCTTCTATTGTCTGAGCTATGCCAGTAGCACCTAATGGATGACCAGCACCAATCAATCCACCTCTAGGATTAATCCGGTTATCATTTGTTTCGTATAGATTTTTGACATAAATAGATCCTTTTCCTTTTTCTGCAAGTCCCAAATCTTCTAGTGCCATAATCTCACATATGCTAAATGCATCATGTAGTTCTACTACATCGATATCAGATGGAGAAACATGAGACAATTGATATGCATCAGAAGATGCCAATGACGTGCTCCGCATAGATGCAAGATCATTATTTTTCGTAAATCCAGCTGAAATAGATTTTTGGCCAATACCCTTTATCCATATTGGCTTGTCAGTAAATTTGTTAATTACATCTTCTGAGGCAAGTAAAATTGATGCCGATCCATTGCATGTCATTGAGCAATCCAACAGCCTCACGTTATCAGTTAGGGTTTCAGAGTTCATAATCTCTTCAAACGAATAAGAGTGTTTAAAATAAGAATACGGGTTATTTAGTGCATTTCTGTGGTTCTTAGCTGAGACACGTGCAAGATCTTCCATTGTAGTACCATATTTTCTTATATGAGAGCTTGTGAAAAGAGATGACCAATATATCGGATGCCCATATTGCCCTCTTGACATATCCCAATTCAATACACGCCCTGGACTATCATTTTTTTCTGCACCCACCACTAAGGCTACATCTGCAAGTCCAGACGAAATGTAGGCATATGCAGACACTATGCAGTTAGTTCCGGAATTACACAAACTCTCTACAGAATGAGCAGTTTTTGGCGAGATTCCTGATAATTCTGAAACTATATTAGCAAGATATTTTTCGTTAGAGTTAGTAGATGTTAGAACAACATCAATATCTTTCTGAGTCAAATTCTTAGCACCATCAAAAATAGGCTTGACAGATGCAACCATAAGCGATTCTATTGATATGTCATCTTTTGTGAATTTGGTCATCCCAGATGATGCGATGCCCACTTTTTTCAAGACACATCACTTGCCAAGGCAGAAACAAGTAGTTTGAAAGATTCAGTGACCTCTCCAATTGGATTGAATTGAAGTATGGGTAAATCCACTCCAGCTCTGACAAATTGCTCTAGTTTTCCTGATATCTCGTTTGGAGTTCCACATACTGCTAAAGAATTCACCATAGAATCAGAAACAAGCTTGTAATTTTCAATAAATCCAGATCTTTTATATTCATTAAATATTGCTTCCGTTTCCCTTTCATATCCATTCTTTGCCAAGAATTCCCTGTAGATTTTTCCTACCGATACATAAAATGCTATTGTCTTTTTTGCCCTTGTTATTGCTTTTTCTGCATCATTTGATACACATGTTATCAATTGACATGCCACGTCTATCTCTCTTTTATTTTGCATCACTGCTATTACTTTTTTTATCTCATCTAATGGTCTTAGATAGAATATGGCTCCATCCCCTATCTCCCATGTCAATTCAACCATTTTCTGATTGATTGCTGCAAGATAAATTGGAATTTTATTTCTAACAGGTTTAATTAATAGACTAAAATCTTTGAGACAAAAAAACTCTCCATTATAACTGAGTTTGTTCCCAGTCATAATCTGTCTTATTATCTCAACGTATTCACGCATTCTCTGCAATGGCTTTTTAAATTCTAGACCATGCCAATCCTCAACAATTGCCTTACTGCTAGTTCCTAAACCTAGAATCAGCCTTCCATCAGAAAGTGTGTCCATTGTTGCTGCATGCATTGCAACTAGAGAAGGTGTACGAGAATAGATATTGATAATTGAGGAGCCAAGTTTTGGTTTTTTTGCAATCTGTGTTATTGCAGATAACATAGATCCACACTCCATACCCCATGTTTCTGGAATCCATATTGAGTCAAGATTACATTTTGACAGAATTTTTGAACATTCAATTACCTCATTTATTGACAACAGAGAACCAAGGCTGAATCCAAGTCTCAACACAGATCACCACTAAAAAAAAGATGCATGTTTAATTAATTGCATTTGACTTGTACATTCCTCGATGTCTTTGTGTGAATCAATTGAACGCCAAAACATTTTGTCATATATAACTGCGTGTAGATTTCCGGTTCTTGCAAGTGCAGGAAAAATAGTTTTCTCCATATTACCAACCCTTGGAAGAGAACCTATGACTTCATTTTGTAGGTAATATATTCCAGCATTCATAAAATAATCAGATAATTCTGGTTTTTCCTCAAATCTTTCAACCTGTCCTTCATTAATATGTACTATACCGAAGCTGGTTTTTAATGGGATCACTGCAATTGAATTAGGTTTTTTGAGCCTGTTCAAATCCAAGTTAGTGATAACATCGCCATTTATTACAAAGAAATTTTCATTACCAATATATCTACGTGCTTTACGTATTGCACCTCCAGTACCAAGAGGAGATTTCTCTACAGAAAAATTTATTTTGACACCAAAATCCTTTGATTCTAAAAAACTAATTATCTGTTCAGCCCGATAGCCTGCACATACAACAAACTCATAAACTCCAAATTTTTTGAAATACTGTATTTGCCATTCTATTATTGGTATGCTATTTACTGGTACAAGTGGTTTTGGAATATAATCAGTTAACGGTCTTAATCTCTTACCCATACCTCCAGATAAAATTATTGCCTTCACATACAAACACCATATAACTTGGAATTAAAAGATTTGGAAAATTATGAAGAAAATAGGTTGATGTGTAACGCGTTATAGATTTAGTTTCTTGTTGAGGTCACACACATATCAAACTCACAGAACAATATTTCAATTCATGGTAAACACTGCAGCAAGGACAGGAAAGTCTGACAAGACAAACTAAGTGGATTATTACTGCCAGTCAAAGCTAGATGGAGGGTACAAAGATTGACGCCAAGATTCATTTGGTTAACAGGGTACCATTGCACACCAATCAGAGATAGAGGACCACATGCACCCAAAGAAACACCAGTTCCTTTTGGGCGAGAGGTCCCAAATACGACTATAATTTTTCGTTAAATTGTAATATCAAATTTTTATTTCATCTGGGGCAACCGTTACAATTGACTATGATAGCATGGGTGAATTTAGTTCCTGTGATATTTGCATCCCTGAGGTCTGCTCCATACAGATTTGCCCGCGACAGATTTGCCTCTGACAGATCATCTCCTGTGAGATTTGCATCCGAGAGATTTGCTCTTGACAGATTTGCTCCTGACAGATTTGCACCGAACAAATCTGCCTCTGACATATTGACTCTTGCAAGTATGGCTCCAACAAGGTTGTCATCTGACAGATCCGCATATGCCAGATCGGAATCTTGAAGATTGGCACTCTGCAGGTTGCTACCATGCAAATTCCCTCTTTTTAGTTCAATTCCAGGCATAAAGG
>JASHOW010000080.1 GCA_030038445.1 Nitrosopumilaceae archaeon | reverse complement strand
ACTGTTCTGACCTTGATTCCGGAGTTTAGCGCATTGTCTCTATATGCAGGCCATGCAGGCTCGATGACTATGATCTCACTTCCGGGACTTGGCAGGGTGGAGATTGCAAGAAATACTGAAAACCTTGCACCTGGGGAAACAAGAATATTTTGCGGCTCTATCTTGGTACCAAATCTCTTGGTAATATGACCTGCGAGAGACTCTCGGAACTCTGCCATTCCTTTTGCATCCCCATACTTTGTGTAGCCCATGTCATATACATGCGAGAGCGCTACCTTGACTGTCTCTGGTGGAAAAAAATCTGGTTCGCCTACTTCCATGTGGATTATTTTCTTGCCTTGTTTTTCTAGCGCCTTTGCTTTTGAAAATATTGAAAGATGTGTCTGTTTGTTTGTTGATTGCACCTTGATGGACTCATTTAGAAGAAAGTTTAGTGCAGTCAAACCTGTCTTTTCGTCAAGACCGATCTCTTTACACAATGACAAGACCTTGATTCGAAGCTGGTTCTCTCTTTCCTCGTCTGTTACCCCAAGCCCTAGATTGTTTTTTAGGTTGCCTATCTCTCTTGCAACATCATTTCTTTCTTTTAATAATTTTAGTATGTCAAATGTTATCCCGTTTATCTTGTCGCGTAGCTGGTCAATGTCGGACATTTCTCATCAAATCACTGGAGGAATAAAACCTGCCCTTAATGCATGATCAGCAAGCACTACTGAAACTAGGGAATCAACTACGGGTGGTGCTCTTGGAACAACACACGGGTCATGTCTTCCCTGTACAACTAGGGATACTGGTTTTTTTGTCTTGACATCAACAGTGTGCTGTTTTTTTGCAATAGACGAGGCTGGTTTGAAGGCTACTCGAAGCACAAGGGGCATGCCTGTGGATATGCCGCCAAGTATGCCTCCAGCATTGTTTGTCTTGGTTACTATCTTTCCGTTCTTTGCCATGAACTCGTCATTATTTTCAGAACCATGAAGAGTAGAGCCGTAAAATCCTGAACCAAACTCCACACCCTTGACTGCCGGGATTGAAAATAGTGCCTTGCTAAGGTCTGACTCTAGGGAGCCAAAGATTGGCTCGCCAAGGCCCACTGGAAGATTTGTAGTAATAGACTCTATAACCCCACCGACAGAGTCACCGCTTCTTCTTGCCAAAAGTATGGCAGCCCGCATCTTGGCAGCTGTTTTTGCATCTGGACATCTTACTTCGTTGTTGTAGATGTAATCTTTCATCTTTGCTGTTGCCTGACTATTCATCTTTACCTTGCCCACCTGGCAAGTGTAGGAAAAAGTCTCGGCTCCAAGAGTCTGGGAGATTAGCTTTCTTGCAATGGCACCTGCCATAACAAATGTTGCAGTCAGCCTGCCAGAAAATCTTCCGCCTCCCCTGTAGTCGTTAAATCCCTTGTATTTTACATATGCAGGATAATCAGAATGGCCAGGCCTTGGTCTCAAAGCTAAATTTTCATAATCGCGAGAGCGCTGGTCTTGGTTCCAGATGACCATCGTAATTGGAGCTCCTGTAGTATACCCACGAAAGACACCAGAGATGATCTCCACTTTGTCTTCTTCCTTTCTCTGGGTTGTTATGATGGACTGGCCTGGCTTGCGCAAGTCAAGCATCTTTTGAATCTCTTTCTCATCAATCGCCAGACCTGCCGGGCAGCCATCTACGACAGCCCCTATGCACCTACCATGACTCTCGCCAAAACTGGTAAAGACATAACGCTGACCAATAGAACTTGAAGACATGATAAAATTTTCTTGTAGATGCTTATAATCCTTAATGGAGTCTGGACCAAGTTTTTTCAAAAACCGACGTATGGTAAAGTTAGATAATTGGATGCTGTGCATCCGTGTATAGTGAAAATACGCAGCGCACAAGAAAGAGACAGGGAAAGTGTTCTGGCCTTCTGCAAGGACACATTTTCGTGGGGTGATTATATTGCAGATGTCTGGGATAAGTGGAAGTCAAAGGGTGGTCTGTATGTATCGGAAGAAAACGGCCTTGTAGTGGGTGTATACCATCTCGAATCTTTTGAGAGGCAATCCTGGATAGAGGGAATGAGGGTGCACCCAAGATGCAGAAAAAAGGGACTTGGAACAAAGATGTTAGCCCATGCAGAATCTGTCATACAAAACAAGACGATCAGGCTGATAATTGAGAGCCAAAACTACCCCTCAATTAGACTTGCAGAGTCTATGGGCTATGGCATAGAAGAAAGGTGGAGGCTTTATGCCACAACGCCAGAAAAACAAGAATCGCGTGCCACACTTGCAACACCATCAACCAAACTGGACAACATTGTCAAGTCGTCAACATATGCCGATTCGTGGAAATGGTTTGTACTTGACGGCCAAGAAATACAAAAACTCGTGCAACAAAACAGGGTTGTAATATCTACTGAAAAAGAAAAGATGTCTGCAGTGGGGATATGCAACAGGTCAAATGACTTTGCGCAGGTCTTTCAGCTTGGATTTGTAAGCGGTACAACAGACGGGATGATGGAGATTCTCAAGTATGCCAGAAACATGGCACACAATCTAGGCTGTGAAAGGGTTCAGGTCTTTGCACAGGAAAAGATCTCGCTTCAGGCAACTTTTCTGGACAAGAGATCTTTGTTTTACTTGATGAAAAAAGAACTGTCTTGGAAAAATCTATAATATCTCAACCAATGAGATGGTATCATGAATTATTGGCTTGTAAAACAGGAGCCTACCACATACAATTATGATCTGCTGGAAAAGGAGAAGACTACTGTCTGGGACGGAGTTCACAACAACCTTGCACTAAAACACATTCGTGCAATGAAAAAGGGAGATCACGCATTTTTCTACCATACGGGGGACGAGAAACAGGTGGTTGGCATACTAGAGATTACAAGCAATCCGTATCCAAATCCAAAAGAAGACGACAAAAGATTTGTGGTGATGGATGTAAAGGCAGTATCAAGGCTGAAAAGGCCTGTGACACTTGATGAGATAAAAAAAGATTCCAAGTTCAAAAACTGGGAGCTGATAAAGATATCAAGGCTCTCTGTAATGCCTGTTCCCAAGCAACTCTGGGACGATATAATACGAAAATCCAAAAAAGGCTAGGAGATCTTGGCGCCTATCCTGCTCATCTCCTTGATAAAATCAGGATAAGAGACATCCACAGACTCGGGATCCGTTACGGTGCAGCCTCCAACAAACATGCCTGCAATGCAAAATGCCATAAACAACCTGTGATCATCTGCAGAGTCAAGTTCTGCACCGCGGGGGGAGCTGGGAGCCTCTAGGACAAATCCGTCCTCTTTTTCTGTGACTCTAACTCCAATCTTTGCAAGCTCTTTTGCCAAGATGGCAATCCTGTCTGTCTCCTTGAACCTTGCGTGCTTTACGTTGTAAATCTCGATTGGACTGGAGGCCTTTAGTGAAAGAATTGCCATTGGGGGAAGAAGGTCAGGAGTGTTTGATAGGTCAAACCTTCCACCTGCAAGTTTTGGCGGTACCTGTACTGTTACCTTGTCATTTATGAAAACCTTGACGCCCATTTTTTCCAGGTGTGTTATCATATCTCTGTCTCCCTGCGGAAGGTCTCCCACAGGGGCAGAGATTGCCATGTTGTCCCCTATCAGTACTGCCGCAGAAAGAAGAAGTGCCATACTGGAAAAGTCTGCCGGTACCGTAAAATCTGTTGGTCTGTAGTCCTGCTTTGCTATTTCGTATTTTTTGTACGGCGTTTTTGTATTTACGTTGACACCAAATTTTTTCATGATTGCAATAGTTGCATCAAGATACGGCTTGGAGACAAGTTCGCCCTCGATATCCAGAACAATCCCCTTCTGGGTCTTGGGAGCGGTAATCAAAAGCGCAGATATGAACTGGCTTGAAACTGAGCCGGATATTGATGTACTACCGCCAAGTATGCCTCCCTTTACGGTAATAGGGGGAGTCCCATTAGTTGACGTGCACTCTGCGCCAAGTTTTTCAAGAGAGTCAAGAAGCGGCTGCATGGGTCTCTTTCTTAGACTGGCATCTCCTGTCAGCGTGATCTTGACATCAGAAAGAGAGGACAGCGCAGCTGATATCCTAATTGTAGTACCAGAGTTTGACGCATCTATCTCTGTCCTAGCGGGAAATACACCACCAGCTCCTTGTACATTGACAGTTGTACCATCAACTGTTATCTTGGAGCCAAATATCCTGCAGGCATCCATCGTCGCAATCGTATCTCGGGAGAGAAGCACATTTCTAATTGTGCTGTTTCCCCTTGCAAGCGATGCCAAAAAGACGGCCCTGTGCGTGTAGCTCTTGTTAGGGGGACAAGATATGATTCCAGATAACTTTGATCTTTCAACACTACACTTCATGAACTTCAGCCTTTTGGTTGTTGATTGGAGATATCACCATGACCCCATCAAGTGAAGAGAATGCCTTTCGTACTGAAGACACCTTGTCGTTTTTTACAACTGCCGCAATGGATGGGCCATTTCCTGAAACCGATGCCCCAAGTGCACCGCTTTCCATCAAATCAGATATTATTCTGGGGTCGGAGCCAAGTATGGCAGACGTGGCAAGTCCGTTAAGTATCATGGCGTTCCAGTAATCTGCGTTGTTTGCAAGGCCCCATGCCTGTGAAAATACATTTTGCAAAATTTTTAGCTTCTTTACGTTTCCTCTCTTGCGAGACTTGGGGATAAATATCACTGCAGACAGATCTGCCGGAGCCTTTTCCATTTTCATGATCTTGATGTTTGTGTTATCGGTAACAACAAATCCTCCAAAATAACAACCGCATGCGTCATCAAACGCGCCAGTAATGCTCACCTTTGACCGAATTGACGCATGAACTCCATCCGTTAAGATCTCAGTATCAGTTGCTTTTGGTTTGAAAATCTTTGCACATGCAAGCGAGATTACGGAGGATATGGCGCTAGAGCTCTTCAGGCCATATCCTGACGGTATCTGGGTGCTGACCGATATCCTGATCTTGTTTTTTTCCAGCTCGGATTTTGGCACTGATGTCTCTACGACAGTTCTAATCAAACGTGCGCTAAGGTTTGACTCTTTGTTGTCAAAAATTATCCCCTTTCCTGGCACTGCTTCAACTGTGGCCTCAATTCCAAGCGATATGCCAAGTGTTGCACCCTTGCCGGTGGCAATAGCATTAACTATGGAGACTGCACCATGCATGCTTGCCCTTACTCGGACCATTCTAAAATCTCCCCAGCAGAGTTAATTTCATCGCTTCGTATGGTGCAGGCTTGCCAATCCAAATCTCAAAAGACCTCATTGCCTGAGCAAGAAGCATCTCCCATCCATATATGATGGTCGCTCCCTGTTCTTTTGCCTGCTGGATAAGCTGAGTCTCAACAGGCATGTACACAATGTCATAAACTATGGAATCACGTGTAATGTTTCTTGTCGAGATGGGGCAGCCCATGCCCTTGAGTCCAACCGAAGTTGCATTTACAATAAACCTAAAACTTGACGCACTATCACCGGCCTTTGCAAGGTCCATATACTCAGATTCCACACCAAGTTGTTTTGCAAATCTTACCATCTCTTCTGCTCTTTGCTGTGTTCTGTTTGCAATAGTTATCTTGCGGACCTTCTCATTTGCAAAGCCTGCAATGATTGCTCTTGCTGCTCCTCCTGCACCTACCAGTAATACATCTGTACCTGTGCAGTCAATATTTCTTTTTCTTATTGGATCAAGAAAGCCACAGACATCTGTATTGTAGCCCTTTAGCTTACCGTCCGTGTTGACTACAGTATTTGTTGCCCCAACTTTTCTGCATTCTTCATCTATTTCATCAAGCAACCGCATCATGTCAACCTTGTGCGGTATTGTGACATTGAATCCTGCAATGCCTATCTTCTTGAGATCTGCTATGGCTGCAGTAAGGTCTCCCCTTGGTATCCTGTATGCTATGTAAGTGCAATCAAGCCTAAGAAATGCAAAGGATGCGTTGTGAAGCGCAGGCGACAGTGAATGATCAATTGGATCGCCTATGATGGCATAAGTCCTTGTCATTGAAAACTAGTTCCGTCGCATCATCATTTAAGGGTTAGACGGTTTTGGTAAAATCTACCAAATATTCAAACGCCATAGTTGTTTGTCTTGGAGTAGAGTTTCTTCAACTTGGAACCGCATTTGGGACAGCTGTTTTGCTGGTGGATTGTAGCACAATCAAGGCAGACAAAATTGGCTCCTGTACTTTTGGATGACTTGTATTGATATATTATGATATATGCCAGAGCAACAATCCACACTAATATCAATAATGGAATGAGATGGAAGATTCCAAGCACTACGGTTACTCCAATGGCCAATATGGTGACATTTCTTGGAACATTGTTGAAAAACTGGCCTCCTTTCATACAGTTATCTTGTCTTATCTTTTATAATAAGGCTGGGTATGGCATAACTTTCTTGAGGCAACACACTCTTCAGGTTTTACCAAAAACAGAATTAAAGAAAATCAACTAAAACATGTTTCCTCTTGTAAAAACATGTTTTAGAATTCTAGGAGTTTCTCTTTACTTCAATTTCTATGGTGGATACATTTCTTGTCCTGCCATCCTGCGACTCTAGTTGTTCGGAGCCTATCTTGATCTCACCTATAGAATATCCAGAACCTTCTGTTCTCCTAGCGATTATTTGTGCCACATCAACAGCCCGACCTATGCTAAGTCCCCTTGCTTTTACCAACACTCTTTGATTGTTAGCAAGCTGTATGAGTGCCGATGTCACATATGCCATCAGCGGCTTTTTTCCTATAAAGACAGTGTCTTTTGCTTCTGGTCTATTCCCTGTACTCATGTAATTTTTATATCCTGATCGTTTCATAAAAGTTTCTTTAACACTTGTTCGAGAATCATCTATTGTTGAAAGCGATCTAGATGTTGATGAGTTGGATACTATGATCAAGGATGGTGTATCCTAATGTAAATATACCAGTAGAATATACAACCCGATATATGCTAGATCAAAAACTACGATTTGGACTGACTGTAGTAGCATTGTTATCCATGATGATCTATGTAGTAGCAGTACCATCTGCCAGTGCGTTGACACCAAGAGACTTTCGATATCTGGAGGATACTCACAAGACTGATAGATTCATGGGTGGACAAAACGTATGTGGAGATAGACTTTGCACACCACATGACTGGTCAACAATGAGCCAGGCAATAGGCGCTGCACAACGTAATCCAAGTACATGCTTTGATTCGTTGAGGCATTGGGAATCTTGTATGCAACCGCAACAAATGACTGGACAATCTGTACACCAAATGAATGGCATGAATGCTAACCAAATGAATGGTATGAATAACAACCAAATGAATGGTATGAGTAACAACCAGATGAGTGGCATGAATGCTAACCAAATGAATGGTATGAATGGCACCTTTGCAAACCAGACCAATGGGAATTTTGGACATCGATTCAGTGGACACTTTGGATACCACATGAATGGTACCTCAAACCAGATGAATGGCATGAATGCTAACCAAATGAATGGTATGAGTAACAACCAGATGGGTGGTAACACAGCAAACCAAGTCAATAATGCTCCACCAGTACCGACAACAAACAGCACATCTACAAACCAGACGGCAACTACGACACCACCAGTACCGACAACAAACAGCACGCCTACGAACCAGACAACAACAAACAGTACCTCTACAAACCAGACTGCAACTACACCGACAACAAACAGCACATCTACAAACCAGACCAATAGTACAGGGTAAGTCAAGCAATAAACAATGGCCAATAAGACTTGTGTAGCGATTGATGTACGTAGCGTAGCAAAGCTTACGACCATCTTGAGAAGTGCATTGAAAAAATCTGACTATGCAGAACTGAGATTGGATTTTTTGAACCCAACTCAAATTCCTAATTGTTTAAACCTAACAAGTACATACTTGGGCAGGTGTATCTGTACTCTTCGGTCAAAGTCAGAGGGTGGCAAGTTTGCCGGTACGGAGACGGAAAGAGTGTCCATACTAAAACTGATTGCGGAATTTCATCCGTATCTTCTTGATATAGAATACAACACACTGAAAAAAAACAAGGGCCTGTACAGATACATCAAAAAAACACGAGTTAACATATTGGTGTCATGGCATGATTTCTCAA
>JASHOW010000079.1 GCA_030038445.1 Nitrosopumilaceae archaeon | reverse complement strand
AGTGAATTCTTTTTTAGGAAAAATTCTGACATTGATGCATATAGTTTTGCTATTAGTGATGATACCTCGTAAGGAGATTTTTTGGCAGAGATCGATGTAGAACCATCTACATCCATGTGTATTATTTGTACACTATTTTCTGTATTTTGTAGTGGTTGTCCAAAGATATTGTGTTTCTTGTCCAGAACGACCTTTGTTCTTCTTGCATTGTCTGCGTTTGAATTTGCCTCAAGCGGATTTCTCCCCTGCCCTATAGCCATGGATAGGCCTAGATCAAATAGTTTTGTCAATTTTTCTTGAATTTCTACATGATCCTTTACCGTAAGCCCATTTGTGATAACAAAAATTTCATCAAACCTGTTGGGAAAGGCAAGACAGTTTTTCTCCGAAAATAGGTTTTGAATCTCTCCATATAGCGACGCCTGAAGCATCTGGAGTTTGTGTTCCCTGTCGCTTCCCAGAGTTAGAGTCCATGGTCCATATCCTGTAATCTTGATTATGGTAAGCTGAATCATCTCAAATCTTTCTTAATTCGTCATGTAATTTTTGGGCAGCTTCTACTGCCCTTTCTGCAACAGGCCTTATTCTTTGGTGAGCCTGTCTGTCACTCATTCCAGGTCCTGTGATTCCAAGTGAGACAGGTTTTTGGTACTTTAGCGACAGCTCAGTCAGTGTCTTGGCAGTCACGCTTGCAATTAGCTCATCATGTTTTGTTTGGCCTTTTATCACTGCACCAAGTGTTATCACGGCATCTACCTCTTTCTTTTTTAGAAGGGCGTCGATCACAACTGGCATATCAAATACTCCTGGGACCTTACAAGTATGGTTTATGTTCATCTTAAGGGACCGTGCCTTTTCAAGTGCAACTTCAAGCATTTTTGAAGTTACTTCATCGTTGAATTCTGATACAACTATTGCGATATTCAAAATCAATGCTCCTTTGCGTATTCTACAAGCTTACTACCATCAAAATATGGCACGGCATTTTGCTTTGCATAGTTTTTTGCCTTTTCAGCAGAAAGTGCTCCATACGTCTCCGAATCCAACATCTCACAGATAACTGTCACAGGAGACAAACCCGCAAGAGTGGCTAGGTAAACCGACATCTCAGTATGCCCCAACCTGCTTGATAGCAATCCTTCTGACGCAATAAGAACCGGTACGTGTCCTGGTGTTTTAAAACTAGAATTGAAGATTTCTTTCTTGTTTATATTTGCGCTTTTGTACAATTTTGCAACCTCTAGCATTGTCATTGCTCTATCCCTGTCTGTAACTCCAGTGTATGTATTTTTATGATTAATCGAGATGGAAAATGATGGTCTGTCTCCATATGGAGCCTTTCCAATAATCATACTTTTAGATTCGGCATCAATATTTTGTGAAGTTGAAAGTATGTCATGCATATAGCTGAGCCCCATATTTTTTGCAAAGGCATTATTAATTGACAGACATATTAGCCCGCCAGCGTCCCGTCGCATCCTAGCAATATGTTCTGGAGTGATAAAATCAGCTGCAACGACCATGTCTACCTCGTTTTCCCGCGTATTTCCATCGTGAAGCAAGACAAAATCACCCCTTCTCAGCGAGGATAATGCTTCTTCCAAGGACATAGATGATCAGCTTGAATTTATAATTATAAATCTTACTACAAAAATGGTTATTACCATAAAAGTAGTAATTCACTGTTTTTCAGATAAAATATACTTGCCAAGGATGTCGGTTTCAATATTAACTTTATCACCAACTTTTTTCAGTCCAAGGTTTGTCACTTTCATGGTATGTGGAATTATTGAAACTGAGAACTTGTTTTTTATTTTGTCAACAACTGTCAGGCTTATGCCATCAACTGTTACAGATCCTTTTTTTGCAACATACTTTGCAAGTTCTCTTGGAAGATCCATCCACAGCTGTACTTGATTAGATTGTTTGTCTATTTTTAAAATGGCACCTGAACCATCAATGTGTCCAAGTACAAAATGTCCCTCCAATCTATCGCCTATCTTTAGACTGCGTTCTATGTTTACCATATCACCACGCTCTAAAGATCCAAGACTGGTTTTCTTTATTGTCTCACCTACCATTTCAAATTCTGCAATATCTTTTGTAATGTTTATTGCAGTAAGACATACCCCGTTTATTGCGACACTATCTCCTATCTTCAACCCTCTTCCAAGCTTGCCAAGACTTATCATCATTCTTGCTTGGCTACGAGTCTTTGTGCTCTTTTCAAATTTTTCTATCTTACCTAATCCTTCAATAATTCCTGTAAACATCAAACGTCATAGTTTTATGAATTGGACTTGATTTATGTTCATCGGATGTACTTGCAAAAGCTTTGAGGTTATGTAGTGCCAACAGATGCAAGTAGTGCCCTTGCTCTCTTAAAGTGGACCTCATCTATCATCTTTCCCTCAACCTTTGTTGCCCCTTTCTTTGTCTTCTTTGCAGACTCGTATGCACTGATCACTTTTTTTGCCCACTCTACTTCGTAATTTGTTGGGTGGAATATTCCGTGAACGGCCTGAATCTGACTTGGATGAATTATGGTCTTTCCTGCATACCCAAGGTTCTTTGCAATAGTACAGTCCTGTTCAAGGCCAGTTGTATCGTTTAGGTCCTGCCATATTGCATCTAGTGCATATTTTCCTGCCGCTTTGGCATCTATTGGGATCTTGGCTCTTGAATATTGCGCACCTTCTGCTTGTTTTGTATATTCTACTCCCAGATCATTGAGGAGGTCAAAGACCCCAAATACCAAGGCCGATATACGTTTGCTTGATGATGCTATAAGGTAAGAGTTTACCACACCTTCGGCTGATTCAATAGATGCCATCAATTCTATTGGCGTTAATCTTCGCTTCTTTTCCAAGACTGCCAAGGTTTTTTCTATTTTTTTTATTTCTACTACATTATTGACTTTGGGAATTACAATGCCTCCTATTCCCTTTTGAACAATTGCAGTAAGATCATCGCTAACCAGACCAGATGCAGGTGAGTTTGTTCTGACATAGATTTCTGCCTGATAGTCTGAGTACTTTTCCAATGCGTCTTTGATTAGATTTCTTGCAGATTTTTTTTCTTCAAGCGGTACAGAGTCCTCAAGATCAAAACAAACAATGTCGGCAGAAAGTGCCTTTGCCTTTTCTATAAAACGCAAATTGTTGCCTGGTACGAATAAAAGACTACGCAAGAGTCTTGACATAAAATTGGTTGAACTAGGGCTTCATTAAGATTTTGCCAAATAGTCCTTTTCCAGTCAACATCTTTGTATGAGCTTCTGCGGCATTCTCAAAGCTGTACGTAGAATCAATTATGGACTTTATCTTCTTTTTACCCATCCAGAATAGGCCTTGTTCTAATTCTGCCTTGGTTCCTTGTGTAGAGCCCAAGATGTTTGTTCCCTTGAAGAATATGTGTCTGAGATCAGTCTTTGCGTCATATCCTGTAGTTGCTCCACATGAAACTAGTGTTCCGCCATACTTTAACAACGTGAGTTGAGCATTCCAGTGAGTTTGGCCAATGTGATCAAATGAGATATCAATTCCACCGTATGGTTTTGCTATCTCCCTTACCTGTTTGCTCCAGTCCTCTTTTCTGTGGTCTATTGCATAATCTGCACCAAGTTCTTTTAGTTTGTCTAGCTTGTCTCCGCTTGCGGTAGAGATTACAGTGCAATTGTATAGTTTTGCAATTTGAATTCCAAAGCTTCCTACACCAGAGCCTCCTCCCATGATGAGTACTAGCTGTCCAGGTCTGATCTTTGCCCTGCCTACTAGCATGTGCCAAGAAGTAAGTAGTGTCATTGAGGAAGCTGCCGCTTCATCAAAGCTTACGCCGTCTGGAATCTTTGCCACGTTAACTTCGGGTAGATGAGTAATCTCAGAGAATGCACCCCATAGAGGACCAGTCTGGAATCCCCAAATGGTTCTCTTCACACAATCATATTCACGTCCGTCAGTACATGCCTGGCATACCCTGCAAGACATGTTTGAATGGGAAACAACTCTGTCACCAACTTTGAAACCTGTAACATCCTCGCCAACTGATATTACTTCTCCCGCAGCATCAGATCCAGAAATGTGTGGCAATGGAACCGCCACTGGCTGCCCACGCATTCCCCAGATATCATTGTAGTTTAATGCTGCTGCCTTTACCTTAAAGACAACCTCATTTGGTTTTGGCTTTGGGTCTGGGACTTCTTTTACTTGTAAGATTGATTTGTAATCGTCATTTGGAGCATATTTTTCATAAACAACTGCTTTCATAGATGGTTTCGACGGATTTACCCCTAATATATTTTCCCAGAGGACCTATCTTCTGTTTATCTTAAAATCGCGTTTTGGCTGCTGTATGGAGAGTAGGATCTGCTTTAGCTGATCGTCCGATATCTGATTGCGCAGTCTTCCCTGCGATGCCATACCCAAAAGATAGTTTTCTACCATGGCGGCAAGTTCAGGCTTGACCATTCGTACGTTATTTAACCGCAGTCTTGCCTCTGGAGCAAGAAGGGTTTTCAAGGCTTGATCTTTTAGTGCTGTGACCTCTTCGTTGGTGGGATTTTTCTCGTCACTAGAATCACGGTTGCTCATGTAAGATCACTAGGAGTATTTCTTTAGATTTGGATTTTTTGTAACCATTTCGTTTAGTATCTCAGTTGATACGCGATCAATCTTTTTCATTCCATCATGAGAGATCGTTCTTCCCTTTCCTTCTACCTTGTCAATATAACCTAGTTTTTCCAAGTTATGAATTGCAGTTCGAATTATTGCGCCACCAGCATCTCTGTGGTGCGCTCCTCCATAACCCACCGCTTTTGTACCTCCATACATTGTTCTCAGGTCTTGTACGCCAATAGGACCGTGCAAGTAGATTTTTCTCAAAAGTGAAGCGCATCTTGTATAGTACCAGTCACTTTGATGTGGCGGTCTAACGGCATGCGAACCTGTCTTAACAAATGGAATCCAACTAGGTGGAGTGATATCTTCACTTTTTAGAATCTCCGATAATCTAGTAATCAACAAATCTGCTGGAACATCATATGCCTTTGCCATAAAATCCAAAATTCAAAGTTCGTCTTATAAACCATAGTCCTACGGGTTTGTTACTTTGAAATATGAACAGCCCATAATCTTGATAGAGATCATCTCATTAAACTTTGAAAGTTTGTTTTTTTATTATTTTTCTGTATGTATGGTTACAAAATTTACAGGTTATACGTATTGATTTTACATCAGATCTGCCTATTCTAATTCTGGATGTGAATCCCGGAACAATGAATTTCTTGCATTTCTTGCAAAAGTTCATCCTAAGCTCATAAGGCATTCTGACACGGTATTTTGTGCTCAGCCTCTTTGCCAGACTTGCTTGCCTTTCAGCTAGTGCTGGCTCAAGCCTTGCATTTGATATTGCGTTTTGAATCAAGATTTGCATTCTTTCAAGTATGAGATCCCGCAGGCTGGCTTTCATGTTAATTAAATAATGCCCACCCTTAAAATACAATCTTGCTGTCATTGATAATAGCAGAATCGGCTTTAGAGACAATACCTAAAGATCTTCAAAGTCATAACTCTGTTCTTGCGTCTGCCAAAAGATTAAACAAAAAGCCATCCGAGATTTTGCTTGATGTATCGTGGCATTTTGCCGCAATGAAGGGAATAGAAAATGAGATAAAAAGAGGCAGGCCGGATTTGATACACTTCTGTCTTCTTGAGGCCTGTAGTATACCCCTCTATTTTGCAAACGAGCTTGAGGTTTTTGTACATACCATTGACGACAAGATCATATTACTTGACAAGTCAGTTAGACTACCAAAATCCTATCATAGATTTGCAGGCCTCATTGAGAAGCTTTATTCTGAGAACAAAATTGAGGAGGATGGAAAAAATTTGCTCAAAATAAAAAATATGAATTTTAGAGATCTTATCAAAGAAATCAAGCCCAAACAGGTGATTGGACTTTCAAGCAAAGGAGTGCCGTCTTCATATCAACAGCTTGCATCAGAAATAAACAGAGACACGTGTATCGTGGTTGGAGGTTTTGCAAAGGGACAGTTTTCCGAGAATGTCAAGAAATATTTTGATAAGACAATGTCAGTTGACAAGAATCCCCTTGAAGCTCACATAATTATTTCTCGTGTGCTGTACGAGTATGAAAAAAGAATTATTATGTAGTCATAAGATTGGCAGAGTGGTGCGGTCGTAGTATAGTTTGGTTAGTACACTGGCCTTCCAAGCCCGTTACCCGGGTTCAAATCCCGGCGACCGCATTGTTATATCTTTATTGAATTATTTTGTTGGAAACAAGATATTGTATGAAACTCTCAAAAGTTGTATCATCTATCTTTCCTTCAAACCACCAGCTTGCGGTGTTTCTTACCCAATAGGGAATTACAGTAGAGTTTTCGTTATTTGCTATAGTTTGTTGCAAAGTCAAGGGCTGTATCGCATTGTAAAAATCAGTATCACTTGCTTGATCATTTACCCAAAGTCCTGCTATCCTTTTTGCCAGCGCCGAATTGAAGGCCTGAGTGGTTTGATTTGTTTGATTGTCAATTACATAAAGCCATGCAATTCCGGGCTGTGTCTGGTTGATCAGATTTCCTTCTAAAAAGACTGTGCCGTTATAGGAACCAAATTTAGTACCATCTATGTTAACTGCCCTAAGTGTAACTTGTCCCCCATTTCGAAATTGTGGATAATCCGAGATATGAAATGCCTTGATTGCAAACATACCATTTTGAGTCTGATTAGGCATTATGTTCTTGGTAATTAACTCCCCTCCTTGTTCCTTCATCAATTCAGATGCAAATTGGGTTTGGAGTGGATTGATTATTTTATGATCAGGGTCAGCATATGAATAATCTATTGTTTCTTGAGGAGTTTGATTACAAATTTCATGCCTCCATTTATCGGACGACTTTATTGCATCAATCATTAGCTGACCATGAAGAAATTCATGGTATAAAACAACGTCGTTTTCCACTTGATGAACTTGTGGGCTCACACCTGTTCCATTTAACAGAAGATTTGAGTTGAGTCGTAGCTCATTGTTGCATTGAAGTGTAACTTTTCCTGCCTCTGTCGTAACTAGACAATTCCATGTATAAGTACCACCGATAACTTGATCTTCATGAACTGCAGTATCATCAAATTTGGCTAGCCTGGTGGTAATTACAGCTATTATGAAATTATTTGTGTCGTTGGAATTGCATGGAAAACTTATGATTAACGGTTTTGCAAATGTCTGGATTACATCTGTTACATCTTTTTTAGCGACATCGGTCTTCTCAAATTGAGAAAATAATTGAGTAAAAAGATTCCGCTCTTGTTGGGTTGGAGGTTCGTACGTTGCATATGCTGAAACAAAATTTGTAAAAAGTAGTGCAACAATTGCCAGACATAAATTTCTCAAACTAGCAATTCACTTTTTTACAGTTAAGAATTAGGACTCATTTGTATCTGATTCTTAAACTCGTTCCAAGCAGGTTTTGTGTTGTTATTTACATCGATTAGCCCAGTTCCACAAAGATATGCTGCCGTGTTATTTAGGAGAATTTGGTCGTTAAATCCACTTTTTATGTTTGTGTTCAGACTGTTATAACATGTGTCAGCCGGTCTGTCATATTGCCTGTACCATGTCATGAACTCAAATTTAGACTCGTTTTTCCTGTAAAAGTCAAATACATCTTGCATAAACTTTACTTGGTTGTCTTCTGTTCCGTTAACTGTCTTGTCTGTACTCCATCCAATTTCCATCAATGCAATGTTTTTGTCACCTGAGAAATTCAGCATATTCTGAAGATCCTGTACTTCCCTATCAGGGCTCTTGGCTTGATAAAATGTCAAGTCAACTGGCGAGTAGGAATATGCAACAAAATCACCTTGGTTGAGCTTTGCCACCATGCTACCGTCGTAGTTATTTATCAAATCGTTTAATGAGAACCAATTTCCAAACTTGACATCAGGATGTTTTGCCTTGAGTTTAGAATAAACAGAGTTGAAAAAGTCCACGTATTTTGGGATGTCATCTGGATGATCTCTAAAGTAGACGTTCAAATCTCCACCCATGATTACATAGTCCACAATATAGTATCTTGATAGAATTGTATCAAGCGCACTTGCAGTCTGATTTGCCAAGTTTTCATCTAAATTTGGTTGCCCTAACCAATTTGGAAATGGTCCGAGTTGATCATTGTTTATTATAGAAAAGTACAAAGTTACGTTAAGATGTTGTTCCCTGTTTAGTCCCATAAGAATATCGTAGATCTGCCAGTTGAAGGTACCTTGTTGTGGTTCTATGACTGGCCATAGCATGTAGACATTGCTTCTACCTATTCCCGTAGATGCGGCTTGAATGTATGCGTTGTGTATTTGTTCAAAGGTTGGTCTCTCTGTTGGAGGCATTATGACAAGACCAAGCTTTGGATTTGGCGTTACGTGAGATGTTGGTTGCAGTTGTGACTGCGGTTGTAAAGCAAGAAAGAATATAATTATGATGGCTGCGGCCGCCGCACCTATGGCAATACCAAGTATTTTTTTCTTCGATTTGGTGCTAGTGGTTTGTCTGTTCTCCTTATCTGGTGTACTTGCGGCAATGTTAGTTTTTTTCTTCAACGCTATTTTCAGTAATGGTTGATACTAAAAGAGTTTTGATTTAAAAAAAGTTGTATCTATCCAGAAGTGCATCCGCTATATCCACATTCAATGCATATATTGCAACCTTCTGCAAATACAAGTGTATTTTTGCACGTAGGACACAATCTCTCTTCAATTTGTTCTGCCGTAAGCTTTGGTTGTGATTGCACAGTTCCAGCTTCTGGAATCTTTATCTGAAGAGCTCTTTCCACTTGGCTTCTTAGATAAGCGTTTGTGATGTTCTTTGATATGTGATCAGTCACATATACACTTGGAGTAACTTGGAATGTCTTCTCTACGTTGTCTCCTGTCATGTGTAGCACCTGTTCATGTCGTGATCCATCTCTGTATACAGTAATTCCCTTTAGACCAAGCTCATGTGCCAAAAGATATGCAGCTTTTACATCATCAGATGAGACATCATTTGGCATGTTGATTGTCTTTGCAATGGCATTTCCAATCCATCTCTGCCATACAGCCTGTGCCATGAGGTGATCGGCCCAATGAATATCCATTGCTGTAACGAAGATCTTTTGCATCCATTCCGGAATCTCTGGAATTCCCTTTATCGAACCATAGTTGTTTGCAATCTTTTCTAATATCTGGTCATTGTACAGCCCATGCTCCTTGAGGACTGCTTCAAATATTTTATTTGTATAGAAGAACCTCCCAACTGTCACTCGTTTCTCAAAGACAAGTGCGAACATTGGCTCCATTCCGTTAGAACAGTCACCAATCATGGACAGAGTTCCAGTTGGTGCTACTGTAGTAGTAAGGACGTTCCTGATTCCATGCTTTTGGATCTTTGCGATAAGGGCATCCCAGTCATAGGTACGAGAGTTCTTTGGTTTTTCATAATATCCTGCCACTGGAATCTTACCTTCTGGATATTCTGTTTTTGAGCATAGAGGGAATGGTCCTCGTGTTTTTGCAAGTGCAATACTTTCTTCCATGGAATAGTAGGTTAATGCCTCGGCTAATTTTTCCTGGAACTCATATCCCTCTTGAGAGTTGTATGGTATTCTTAGCTTGAATAACAGATCAGCTACTCCCATAACTCCGAGACCTATTCTTCTAGAGTCTTTAGATGCCTTGTCTATTTCTGAAATAGGATAATTGTTAACATCAATTATATTGTCTAGGAATCTGGTTGTTTTTCTAATTGCTTCTTCATATCTCTGCCAGTCAAACTCGTATTGCCCGTCTGCCTTTCTCTTTACAAAGTTAGCTAGATTAATAGATCCCAGATTACATGATTCATACGGATACAGGCTTTGCTCTCCACATGGGTTTGTTGCACGTAGTGGTGAGCCGCGAGCCTTTGCAAATACATTATACTTGTTAATAACATCAAAGAAGATTAATCCAGGTTCTGCACTCTTCCATGCAGAGAGTGCTATCAGATCAATTATGTGATGGGCATTTACATCTCTGACTGGTGACTTGTCCAGAGGACTTCGCAGTGTATATTTTCCGTCTGTTGAGTCTACTAGTGCTTGCCAAAAGTCCTCCCAGACTCCTACACTTACATTAAAGTTCTCTAGTACGCCTGGCTTTGTTTTTGCAGTAATGAACTTTTCAATATCTGGATGCCATGATTCAATGATTCCCATGTTTGCTCCCCTTCTCTTGCCTCCCTGCTTGACTACTTCTGTGACAGTGTTAATTATATTCATGAAAGATACTGGGCCTGATGCAACACCGGATGTTGATGCAACCATGTCTCCTTCTGGTCTTAAATCAGAATAATTGATTCCTACTCCACCGCCTGATTTGAATATCAAGGCAGCGTCAGAAGACGACTTCATTATTTTTTCCATATCGTCAGGCATTGCAAGCACAAAACAGGCAGAAAGCTGTCCAAGTCTTGCTCCTGCATTCATCATGGTAGGAGAATTCGGTAGATAGTCCTGAGAAGCCATCATGTCATAGTATTCTGTGATCCTTTCCGCATGCTGTTCAAGTTTGTTTGCGGCCAATATGGTTAGAAATTCTTTGATGCCAACCTTCATCTGACCCCGCTTGGCAAGGTCAATGTAGTGCTGTATCAGCGACCTAAAGTGGTATTTGTTGAGATAATATTTCCCTATTTTGAATTTGTAGTCAAAATCATCTAACTTGTCCAAGTATCTTACTGCATCTTCTGTATTTTGCGTATATCCTCCTTCTACGCTAAAGACAAGTGGATCTTTGAGTACATCAGAGATTCCAACAAGTATCGCGACCCTTTCAAACATCGCACTTGGACTTTCAACTATCTGTCCTTTGTTGTTTCTCAGTAGATACCTAGAGGCCAAAACTCTAAGACAGTTGAGATCAAACTTCTTGGCAACGGAATCCAAAGATGTGGACTCTAGTACCTTTGTCTTCTCCTCTCTTACCTTTCTTCGTTCATGTCTGTATAGTATGTATGCTTTAGCAATCTCTCCCTGTCCTTCATCAATTAGGGTTGATTCTACCACATCTTGAATATCTTCTACACTTGGAGACTCTGAAGAAGAATACCCATGGTTAACAAGTTTTTCGGTAACACGATTTGCTAGTTTATCGGCTAATCCGTAATCTGGTCTACCACAAGCTATTAATGCTTTATAGATTGCGTTTGAAATTTTATCCTTCTGGAAAGATGATACGCGACCATCGCGCTTCTTAACTTCCATGATCGAATTTTCTATTTGTGAAAAATCTGCCATTTTACACTCCCCGCATCAGTATCAAACGGGAGTTAAATAAAGCCTGCGGCAAAATTTTTTTTTCCATTACTGAGCTTTGCATCAATTTTGTTGACACCGTTACAATTTTCATAATAACAGATCGTCAAATACCAATATAATCTTAAAAGAATTCCTCAAAAATTCCTAAACAAATTTGACAATATTTCTGGATTTGCCGCTAATGACATTCTCTGATCGTAGAATAGATTTATGCTAGTATGTAGGGCGACTTGCAGACAGGGCATTTTTCTGCAATCTTTTCTTCTTTGAGTCCACAGTTGCTACAGATAGGCACCTTCTTGATCGGCCTAAATGAACCTAGTAATTCTCCTGCCTTCTCTATTGCCTTCTTGATTTCTGGAGAACCCATTGTATCTGGAATTTTGAGTTGAACCAACAATCCTCCGTTAAGCATTTTTGATAGGTGATTTGATTCCGCTATCTTCTCGCTCTTTGAATTCATTTCGTCTATTTTTGAAGCATCAATGGTAACTCCTTCAGAATAAGATTCTCCTTCTACGTGTGGGTGAATTGACATCTTACCGTATTTTTCACCATCTAACGAAGAAAAGCGAGCAGAGGCATCACTTTCAGTAATAGAGATCGTAACGTTATCGCCCATCTCTTTTCCCTTCTTGATCGCTACCTCTGTAGCAGTAGCTATAACTTTTGCCAGAATTTCCTGTCCAGCCTTGTTGTTCTCATAGCCAAGTATACCATAAACTGCTTCCTTGAGACCTATCAGATTAACAACTAATGTAACAGATCCTTTTTGCATATACTGTGTATTGTTTGCAAGAATTGGATTAAGTCCTCTACGAGTAAGATCTGATATTTCCTTCTTTCGTATTGACATTGCTGCTAGAGCTGGCTTCATCAACAGCGCTAGTCTTGCTCTGAAGTAGGTTTCATCTTTGTTGGATTCAAATGCAAGCCGCGGCATGTTAATGGACAAGGACTGTAGGTTAATTGAGGTAGCAGAAGAGTTCTTTCCGTCTACCTTCGAAAGACCTTTGCTTGATGTCAGCCCTTTTGAGAACATCAAGTGTCCTCCTAGGGAAATAACATCTGCCAAGACATCAGAGAACTCGCCGATCTTTCCTTTTTCATAGTCTATTATGATGCCTATGGACGGCAAAGGTGTAGACTTGACATATTTTTTATATGCAGCAAGAATAACGCCAATAATTTTTGGATCTGTACCTATTGAGATTCTAAACGAGGCAAATGTTCCATTTCTTCCATATTTAGGCACGGTTGATATTTTAGCAAAGGAATTTGCAAGTTTTTCTTCAATTTCTGAAATATTTTTTGAGTGTTTTTGTAATAATCCTACTAGACCGTCCATGATGATCTCCTGTGATGCCTCTTTTATGAGAAGTGATGTTGCAATAGAAAGAGATGTGGCCAAGTCGTCAAGAGAGTTTGCGGTGGAAGTTCTTGTTACTCCCAAGAACTTTCCTCTCAAGTCTATCCCATCCTCCATTAGCTCCTTTATATTCACAAATATGGTGTCAGGAAGAAGTGGCCAGAGGCCAGCGTTTGTAATATGAATATCACCTGACAGGTGGGAATCGGCTACATCCTTGGGAAGTGTATTTAATACCAAATATTCCCCAAAAACGGTTTGACCTGTCTTAAATAGTAAGCCTTCTACGCCGTTGTGAATACCATCTACGTTGGTCAGCATTTCGTGCACATCATATCCAGGAAGGCCAAATCGTGCTAGTCTGTGTCTATAATCCTCATGGCCTTGCTCAAGAAGTACAGAATTGACCATTTCGCGTATTAATGAGGAAGTCAGATATGATGTTTGGAATTTATATATGCGGTTTTCAACTTCTTCTGTTATCTTTTGCGCAAGTTCAAGAGGCAGGCATCCTTCTCTAACAAGAGATTGGATTATCTTATGAGAGTTGAATTCCTCTATAGATTCGTGGGATGTACGTACGTACATCTTGCCACTTTCAATGATTGATCGCTCCTCGATCTGTCGAGCAAGACTTAGAACTAGTTTACCTAGATTTGTAATGGTGTATCTCCTCTCAGATTTATTTAGGGCCACAAGAGACTGACGCAATAATTTTCGGAGGTGGTATGCAAACTTACCACTTTCTTTCTTTGATTTGAATCCAGCGAGGGATTTTAGCTCTGAATATGTAAGTGGGCCTTTTGAGTTTAAAATTCTCAGAATATCGATTCTGTTAGGACTTGCCATGACAGAAAAGATCATTCTTACACGTTTGGATGCAGATTGTAAAATTCCTCCGCGCTTTTGCTCGCCAAAGTCTTCACTCAGTTCCATATGGAGTCTACTTATCATCGGTAAATAAGATTTATGACTGGATATGTCGTAAGCTTTTTAGATCAGTTCTTCTGCACATCGACACTAAATTCTGACGACGATAAGGTATGACCGCAAGATGGACATTTATTATTATATGGCCTCATCACGTCCTTGATCGATTTTAACATACGCATATTAGCTATTTTAGATCCGCATCGATCACATACAACATCTACTGACATTAAAAGAGATTTTGGGTCATATTATAAAAGAAATATTTTGAGTTTTTTTTAATTAATTTACTAAATTTGATTTACTGCTTCTCGATTATTATTCCACGTTCGTCATGACCTGTCACCTTTACTTTTGTTCCTAATGGAAGATCTGCTGGTGATCTTATGCCCCCCATAAAGCCCGATATTCGTAACTCAGAATTGTCTATTTTCATGACAACCCAAGCATATGGTACATATTTCTCATATCCATCTGGCGGGACAGTTATTATTGTATAAGTAACTATCACGCCCTTGCCTTCAATTAGTATATCCTCAAATCCCTTATTTCCACAATTTTGGCAAAAATACGTAGTAACTAGATGTGGATGTCCACATTTAGTGCATTTTCTTGCTAGTATCTTTCCTAGCTTTGTGTTATTGATAAATTCCTCTTTTGAGAGCAAATCTTATACACTTTTGAAAATATGAACTGCGCAGCTGGCTCCAGTGGCACCAAAGTTGTGTGTAAGACCAATTTGTGCACCTTTGACAGTTCGTTCTCCCGCCTTTCCTGTTAATTGATCAAAGACTTCTGCTACCTGTCCTATTCCGGTTGCACCTATGGGGTGTCCTTTTGATTTGAGCCCTCCTGATGGATTTATAGAAATATCACCGTTAAGCTTTGTTCTTCCCTCTCGAACTGCTTGCACAGATGTTCCTTTTTCAAAGAACCCTAGATCTTCCGAGTCAACCAGTTCGGCAATTGTAAAACAGTCATGTACCTCAGCAAAATCAACATCTTTTGGAGTAATTCCAGCCATCTTGTATGCAGCTTGGGCCGCAATCTTTGTGCTTGGAATTGTAGTAATGTGTTCTCTTCCTTGCAGTGCGGCAGGTGATCCACCCCTTCCAGATCCAATTACTTCAATGTAGTTTTTGGAATGGGCTTTTGCAAACTTTTCACTACATAGAATTACAGCGCTTGCACCATCTGAAAATGGACAGCAGTCATATAGCTTCAATGGGCTTGCAACTACTGCAGATTTTAACACATCATCAACAGTAATTTTTTTACGAAGATGAGCTTTTGGATTAAGAAATCCATTGTCATGATTTTTCACTGCAACCATTGCAAGATCTTCCTCGGTTGCCTTAAACTCAGCAAGATATGCTCTTGCCATTGACGCAAATAATCCCGGAAATGATGCACCTGCTCCACCTTCATAAAAGAAATCAGAGCAGTAAGAAAAGTATGTAGTAGTCCATTCTGTGCCAGTATGAGTTACTTTTTCAACACCAGTTGCTAAGACCACATCATAAAATCCTGCAGCTACATTTGCGTATGCTTCTCTAAATGAAACAGAACCACTTCCACATGCAGATTCAATTGATAATGATGGTACTTCTGGTATTCCAAGATTGCTCATTATTACTGGACCTAAGTGAACTTGTTTATCCGCTATACCAAATACATTTGATATGTAACCAGCCTGAATTTGCTTAGGTTCTATACCAGCACTTTCTATTGCATCAACGGATGCTTTTAGTGCTATGTCAGTAATGCTATCTTCCAGCTTACCGTATTTTGTACTGCCAGCGCCAATAACGCAAACTTTTTCCACAAATCTCGCTGACTAGTTTCCATATAAAAATTCTTCACTACCATTCTTTAATCAGTCAACCAAGTGATAATATCATGAAAAACATTACGCAATTAGTTACGCTAAAAAAAAGATCAAATTCGAGAAATTTTGTCAGTATTACAGATAAAAAAGTTGTAAGAATGAAAGAGGAGATACGCCAGTACTATGACAGAAATGGCTATCTTTCATGGTCAGAAAAAAAGGGAAAATACATCATTCTTGGAACAAATCTACCCACAAATGGATTGGTTGAATGTCCAGATTGCAAAATTGGGAGGATTCTTGTCATACGCTCAAGACAAACCAGAAAGCGCTTCATGGGATGCTCTAATTACCACAATGGCTGCAAGGCATCAACCCCCCTGATTCAAAGAGGAATGATGTACGCAACAAAGGTTCCATGTAAGACCTGTTTTTGGCCCATGATTTTATTTAGATATTCCATGAAGCAAAAATGGGCACGATACTGTTGTAACATAAGATGCCCAAGTAGAACCATCAGACCTTAAAGTCTGCATAGATGTCGGTTCTCCTATTTTTCAAAAGTGGTAATTTTTTACGAATCTGTTTTACCTGATCTAGTGAGATATCAACTATGCCAATACCCTCTCTCTTTTTCATATCTAGAAGAACTTTACCAAATGGATCTACTACCAGGCTTCGTCCACAATAGATATTTCCCACCTGATCTGGCGCAACAACATAACACCCATTCTCTATTGCTCGCGCCTTGTTAATTGTTATCCAGTGTTCTTCCTTCATTTTTCCTTTTACCCATGCAGAAGGGGCAATTAGAATTTCGGAACCAGAAGATGCAAGCATACGTGACATCTCTGGAAATCGTAGATCATAACAGATCATCATGCCAATCTTACCAACAGTGGTGTTAACTGGTTGTGCAACTGAAGATCCTGGAGAAAATTTTTTTGATTCTTTGAAACCAAGCGCATCATAGAGATGAATTTTTCTATATTTTAAGATCAACTTACCGTTTCTATCAATTAGAAATGAAGTATCATAGACTCTATTTGCCTGTGATTTTTTTTCATAAAATGTTCCCACAACTTGGATCGAATTTTTTTTTGCTGCTTCAGATATTGTAGTTATAAATTTTCCAGTTATTTGTTCTGCCAATCTTGTGAGCTCTAGTACAGATTGATGTGGTGGCGTATAAAACATCATAAATTCCGGAAAAGCACATAATACAGCATCTCTTTTTGCCGCCTGTCCTATATAATTAAGAATTTTTTCAAGATTTTTTTCCTTTTCAACATGGGCTTTCATCTGTATGACTGCAATTTTTGACACAGATTTTGTAAATTTTTATAAAATAAAAATGTGTTTAAAGAGGATTACCTGCCATATACCAATTCTCTTTTGGATTTTCTTCAAAAACTACTATTACATGATTCTCTTTTGTTTTGAGAATTTCTACTGCAGCCTTTGTAATTGCTTTTGCGAATTCCTCTTTTTGTTTTTCAGTTCTGCCAGGATACATAGAGATAGTTATCAGTGGCATGTTGCTTTGTTAGGTTCATGAAATTTATTTCTTGGTATCGTTGTTGCGTACTTGAGGTTGAAGCGTTTTTGCCTGGTTGTGGATCTCAATCTCAATTTACCAAGATGAAATTAAGATCAGTTAGTTTGTGAATGGAGCCTAACTAACCGTGATTATGCCATTCTTGATGAGATACTGGATACCAGCAACAAATGTTTGATCGTCTATCTGACCGTTGGACCACCAACCAGCATTTGTCTTGACCCACTGTGGTATCTGAACTCCAGGAGAAGATTGGCCAGAGGCTGTTGGAGGTATCTGAATTATGCCCTGTTTTATCAGATATTGAATTCCGGAAGCAAAAGTAGAATCATCTATAGAATTTTCTGACCACCATTTGGCGTTGTTCTTTACCCATGCCGGAATTACAATTTGAGTGTTAGAGGCATTATTGGTTGTAGGAGAAGAGGACATAGTTTGGGTGTTGTTTACATTAAGTAGACTCTGACCTGCGGATTGATTTCCTTGTATGGCAACAACTCCAGTATCTGCAGTTACTGTGGATGGAATAACCAAACTAGCTCTTGCCATACCAATTCTGGAGGTATCAGGCAGTCCAGTTGGGCCCACTATCGACGTGATGTTCAGTTGTAGGTTGTATATGCCGTTGCCTGGTAAGTTTAGAGTTTGTGTGTCTATTCCTCCCTTTGCAGTCTGATCTATTTTGGAAAGAATGGTATTGCCACTACTGTCCAGTAATTTTAGATTGTAATTTACGTCTCCACTTACAGGTAGTTCGGTAAATGCATCAAAGAAAGAAAGCTGTAGGTTGTTTTGTGAGTTTGGGGTGATCTGAGTTGGATTCCATCCCAGCTTTACTCCCCAGCCACCAAAGTCGGTAAGAGCACTATTTGATGTCTGCACATTAGGTTTTGCAGGTGAAAGAGTAAAGTTCATCGAGTCAGTTCCATTTGGCATGCTCTTTGACATATCCTGTATGTCTATCTTGTTTAGCAATATGTGGGCTATGACTGCAGTTCCGGATGTATATGGATCAACAATGAGTCTTCTACCCGTTATCTGATATCCATTCATTGTTGCAGAATATGTTGGAGTACCTGTAAATTCCTTGAAAGCCTTTGGAATATGAATCTCTTCGTGCACAAAGATTGGCTGGCCAGCTATTCTTGTCATGTTCCAGTCAAAGGGCATAGAATACGAGATCTGCAATTTTGATGGATCGAAACTAAAGTCATTGTTAATTTTATCATAATATGAAATGATGGTAGAGTTGTAGGTATTTCCGTTATAGGTAAGATCATGACTTGAAACGTCTCCTACACTAAGATACGCATCAAAGTTAGGTACACTTTGGGGATTGTCAGTTGTATCAAATATGTTACTGTCATAATCTATAGAAAACATTTGCATGTTAAAGTGATACAATCCACCCTCATTAAAAATCGGTCCGGTCACGTCAATCGGATCATCGCCATTGTCAGGCACCCAGCCACCTAAGATTGGTTCTTTGTCTGCATAAACTGTCCAATTAGTACTGTTAGTTGGAGTAATATCCAAGTAGAGCAAACCATCATGGGTATGAAGAAGTTCTCGGAACAGTAATTGATCATGTTTTGTAATAGTAAGGAAAAATGATATGTGCTGTAATGTTTCGTTAGTGTTTGCATCAAACCATCTGAAAAATACAGATGGTTGCTGACTAGAGCCAGAATAGAGTATTGTTGGAGTAAGCTGGATGAAAAGTTGCACCTGTCTGTTTCCTACTGATGCAGGAGGAAGGTTTTCCATGGCAAAACCATCACCAAAGGCATTATGTGGTAATGAGGAAAATGTCAGGCAAAGAATTAAAATCGAAAACAATGATAACGTAAAAAGCTTTTTCAACAGTACCCGATTCCCCGTGCGTCTCGCTTCATATTTAATGTTAGCTTAATTCTCATTAACATTATATTATTATGAGAATTAATTGACCTAGTGAAAAATCAGCGAAAATCGTACATGATTTTAGTTGTTGCAGGAATCATATCTATTGTTGGAACTATTCTGTTGCAAGACCACAATTCAGTGTCAGCTCAAAGCTTACCTACGGGGTCAGATGCAAGCAAATTATCAGAAACCCTTTCAACAAATAATTCTACTTTACCCATGTCTTCAGATACAGAAGAAACCAACTCAACTGCAAACCCAAGTGAAGTAATGTATACTGCAAAGTTTGAATGTGGTTCAATTTTTGCAGGCGAAGGACCTCTCAGGCCAGGCCATTATGATACAGATGTAAGCATGTTCAACAAGGATAGATCTGAGTTAACCATACTTTGGAATGTTGTAGAAAATGATGGGCCTAGTTCCAATACAGTACTAATGAATCTAGGAACAGAAAATTCTACTGGCATCACATGCCAAGACATAAGAAAAGCTCTTGGAGATTATAATGAAAATTTTCTGGAGGGATTCATTATAATCAATGTACCATTTGATTCAGTCTTACAGCCCTCAAAGGGTGCTATAATATCAACAAGCTATGATGTTGATCCTTTAGAGGTACAAGTATTCTATACTGCAAATGCATTAGATACGCTACCACATGAGGTAGTTGTAGATAAGATCTCATTTTATATAATTCAAGATGGAAGCGGCAAGATTCCACAAAACATGATGAGGCAAACACTAGATATTTCCATCCCTTCTGCTCTAAATGAACTATCTAATACAGAAGATAGAGTCAAGGAGATTCTTGCTAACCAATATAATCTTACCAGTGATGATTTGTCAAAGGTGGTAGTAAGAATAAAGGATGTCAACGTAGGGGTAGGAACTTTAATTGATGATCATGCAATATCGCTCAGTACAGTAAGACCACAGCTAGTTTCATGACATATACTATTTTTCCTTTTTAATTTGTAATCAGAAAATTTTGAACAACTGATAGAATGGATCAGAATTAGCATAATTAGAAATCTACATTGCTAAAACAAAAATCAAGACGCCAATAGCTATATAGTCATCAATAATTTTGATTTTATGATTTATCTTCCGTAAATACATTGGGGTGTTTTTTCTCTACATGTTTTGTAAGAGACATGCTGTTGAATTTTTTACGACACATCAAGCATATTTTACTTGGATAAACGAATCTGACAAATACGTAAGAAACAAAAACTATACTTGTTATGAAAAAGCTTACAGGATATGGTTCGTAAAAAGCAATAAAGAGGCTAGACCATGTTGCCGCTAGAGCGATAAGTACGGAAATTATTATGATGCTCCTAGGTCTTTTTGCTAATCGTTGTGCTATTGCAGATGGCGTGACCATCAATGAAAAGATTAGAAGGACTCCAACAACTTGTACCGCCATTGATGTAGCAAGGGCAACCAAGAGCATGAAGATTATACCTAGCAGAGATATGGGCAATCCCTTTGCCTCTGCTACATCTTCATCAAGTGATGCAAACAAAAGTGGCCTATATACAATTCCCACCGCAATCAAAATTACCAAGCTAGCAACAACTGTTACAAAAACATCGCTGCTGCTTATACCAAGTATCTCTCCAAACAAAATGGAATATGCTTCTGTGGCATAGCCCGTATAGAGACTAATGAATAACACTCCCAAGCCAAGCATAAATGCAAGAACTGTGCCTATCTGCACATCTCGATTAGCAGATCGTGGTCCAAGTATGGCCATCCCAATACCTCCTCCACTTGTAAATGTAAGAAGTCCGAAGACTGGACTGACTCCAAGCAATACCGCCCCCGCTGCTCCAGCAAAACCAATGTGTGAAAGTGCATGAGCTGCAAAAGAGGAGCGACGCAAGACTACAAAATAGCCTACAATTCCTGCTATGATTGCAACTGCAGTACCTGCTTCGAAAGCATGTTGCATGAATTGATAATGAAATATCTGTTGTAGGTCAACCACTAGGTTGACACTGAAGATATTACTATTCGTCACCATGATGATCTTCAATTCCTATAATGGCAACATTACCTCTAGAATCACGAATTACTTCGATGTGAACACCGTACAATGCAGTGAGTGACTCTGATGTCAAAACCTCTTCTGGTTTTCCTGTTGCTGCCTTACCGTTAGCGATGTAAACTACTTTATCAAGAAATGGCAAAAGAGGATTGATATCATGAGCAACAAGTAATGCTGTCACGTTGCGTGAGCGAACCACTTTGTTGATAAGTTGAACCAATTCTTTTGCGCGTCTTATGTCAAGATTAGATAGTGGTTCATCAAGCAGTAATATTTCGGGATTGCTTACCAATGCTTCTGCTAAAAATATGCGTTGCAGTTCTCCACCTGACAATGCGTTGAGTGGTTGATTTGCAAGCTCTGCTGCCCCTACAGCCTCAAGTGCTTCCAAAGCAGATTTTTGTTCGGCCTTGGAGGGCAAACCCAATCCCCATCTCTTGCCTGAAAATGCTAACTTTACAAGTTCAAAACATTCAATGTTTGTATCTCTGTCAATAGGATGGCGCTGTGGTACATAGCCAATTCGTGGATTGCCACGTTTTGGTTGAGTATTAAATATTTTAATTGTGCCATGAATAGGCTGCTGCAATCCAAGGAGCATGCGCATAAGCAGTGTTTTACCTGCTCCGTTAGGACCTATTATTGCCACAAACTCGCCACGTTCAAAACTGAAATTTGCATCCTTCCACACAGTTTTGCCTGGATAACCAGCTGCTAGATTTTCGGCAAGGACAACCTCCTTCCGCATTGAATCTGTGACCATTTTATTGTCTGCCATGTTTTGTCTATCACTGTCCAAGTGCTTGCGAATTGAGCGCATTCTGAAGTTGTAATAATTCTGCATTCATCCAGTCTTGGAATGAAACATCCGGTGGCTGTATGGTCTCTGTTACGCCAACAACAGGAATTCCTCTCTGAGAGGCCAGCGCCTTTATGTTTTGCGTAAGCGGTGTTACAGTTTGTTCATTGTATACTAGGACAGTTACATTTCCGCCTTGACCCTGAAGCTGTTGTTGAAATTCTACTACGCTTTGCGCGGGAGGATCATTTCCTTCTGCAACCGCTTCCATAAATTCAGACGGAGAGACAAGATTAAGACCAGTAGCGTTTGCTAGATAAACAAAGATATCTTCAGTAGCTGCCACTCGCGTGCCTGCAAATTTTTGTTTTATTTCATCTATTCTAGTATTATATTGTTCAAGTGATGCATTCAGACTGGCATATTGTTGTTTATAGTATGCCGTGTTGGTAGGATCGATTGAAACAAGATCTGAATACATATGTGCCACTGTTTGATTCACATAAACAGGGCTATACCAGAAATGAGGATTATCACCATCTTTTTTACCAAGAAATTCTGCTACATTGAAAACTTTTTGATCTGGGGAATTGCTTGCATTAATGAGTTTTAGGGCCCAATCGTCATATCCTGCGCCGTTAACAATTACATAATTTGCGTTTGCAATAGCTTGTGCATCTGCAGTGTTGGTTTCATATTCATGCGGATCAGCATTTGGATCTGAGACTATACTCAATACTTGAACATGTGTTCCGCCAAGTTGAGATATCAAACTGCCCCAGAAATTTTCAGCAGCAACTATTTGTATCTTGGATGTAGAGATTGGGCTGGTAGATGTAATACCGCTCTGAGCTGCAGAGATTGATGTGTTATTTTGATTTGGATTTGTGCTATGAACAAATACATTTGTGCTTAGTACAACTACAGCTACAATAATGGCAATTGCAATACCTCCGCCTACGGCAATCTTTTGTCCAGACTCCAACACCAATTCATGCCTAATGTTATTAATAAATCTTGAAAAAATTAATAACAATTATTGTTATATTTTTAAGTTAGTTAATAATACATAGCCTATGCCAATTGTATCAATCTCTCTTAATGATGAGATATTATCAGAAATAGACCGGCTGCAAAAGAAAATGGGTTTTTCAGGAAGATCTGAGATTATTCGTGCCGGAGTTAGAGGCCTCATATCTGAAGAAAAACAAATAGCAAACCTATCTGGTCAGATTCACGCCATTTTAATGGTAGTGCATGATGAAGAATCAGAGCAGGTAGTTACTGGAATTAAACACAATCACGAGGATCTTATTGGTACTCACCTTCACAGCAAGGTAGACGGAAACAAGTGCATGGAACTCTTTTTGCTACATGGAGATGCCGGAAAAATTAACACCATGACTAGAGATTTTAAGACAAATAAAAAAATGGAAAATGTCAAGCTTGTGGCAATGTAGCGTAGTACAAAACAAGTGAGATACAGGACGTTACCATGAGAATTTTTTACCTAATTCCTTTCTTTGTGTTGATTGGGATTTTATTTCATACTGCAAATGCAGATGTCTACATATCTGACAAGGAATATGCAGGATATTTCGATCATGATGGAATCTATGTTGTGTATGGAGCTGTAAAAAATACCGAGAATCAAACTGCCATTGCAAAGGTTCAGGTTGTAGTAGATAATGGAAATTCCACATTTTCTGAATCTGGAATTCTTCCTGCCATATATCCATCAAAGGATATGCCTTTCAAATTCAAATTTCCGCAAATAACTAACGGAAACCCCGTTCTACAAAAACCCAATGTTTCTTTCATACTTACAAATAGCGATCCCCTAAACATAGAGGTAAACTATGACAAAACTCTTGTAAAATATTCTGATGGCCATCTTACTGGATTTGTTACCAATACTGGCAACGATACAGTATACAACGTTGATGTGTATGCACTAGTGCACAGCAAAGATAACCAGTATCTAGACGAAGTAAAAAACACTTGGACCATACCAAAGATTAGTCCTGGAGACAAGGCAGAATTTGTAATGTATCCTGATCCAAATGTTGCAAAACAAGTATACTATTACAGCTGTTTCATTCCAGGCACAGATGGCTCCATAGAATTGTCAACACAGTGGAAGGGCAAGCCGTTCTATTTCAGTGTCCTTTCAATTGTCTATTTTGCAAATCAACAGTTCAATGAGAGCACAGATTCAATATCTTTTGATGCTTCTAATCCCTGGCAGATACCATATTATGCAAATTTCATGTTTCCCAATGGATCCAGTAATGGAGACTTTAAGGTATCAATAGATGGCAACCAGATCAATCCTTTGATTAGCACTGACCAAGACACCAAGAATTGGCATGTTGCATTTAATGTCAATTACGGACAGCATAAAGTGGTTATCTCTGGTTTTGATCCAAGTTACGTACCAAACACAGATGAGTACTTTTACCTTGATGATGAGTCTGCGCTAACTGCATGGGCAGGTTTTTCAACGTTTACCATATCAGATTCTAAGCTTCTAGATATTCTTGGAATTCATGGCCAGTTCATTCCGCCTTGGGTGAAAAATACCGTCAATTTCATGATATACAATAATGTCCCGGTAGATGATGTTGTCAACGAAATAAAATACCTAAAGCAAGATGGTATAGTAAAATAATGTAGTGAAGAGCTAGATTCCTTTTTCGTTAAGAATCAGTGCAAGCAATGCAGCCCGTGTGTCCTTTCCGTATTGTGCTTGCTTGAAATATTTTGCATTGTCTGTAGAATCAATCTTGTGCGAGATCTCATCTAGTCGAGGCAGCGGATGCATCACTATGACATCATCATTCATTTTTGTTAGAAGCTCTGGCCCAATCTTGTAGCTGCCCTTTACCTTCAGATATTCCTCCATGTCTGCAAATCTCTCTTTTTGAATCCTTGTTACGTATAGGACATCCAAGTCGTCTAGGTTTTCCTCCAGATCTGTTGCTTCGGTGTATGCAAGTCGCTTTCTTATCTCATACGTAGAGTCTGAGCGTATTTTCAAGGCAGGGGGAGATATCAACCTGACATCTACCTTATAGTTGCTTAATGCATACAAAAGCGAGTAGACTGTTCTCCCATATTTTAGATCTCCAACAATTCCAATCTTGAGGCCGTCGATCTTTTTCTTTTCCTTTCTAATTGTATAGAGATCAAGTATGGCCTGCGTTGGATGTTCTTCTGTTCCACTGCCTGCATTGATTAGCGGTTTTTCCGATACCTCGGCTGCAAATCTGCTTGAACCATCAAGTTGGTGTCGCAGTACAACCACATCGGAATATAGAGACATTATTCTAACCGTATCAGCAAGACTTTCTCCCTTTTTTGCAGAAGAAGAAGAAGCGTCAGCTATGCCAAGTGATGTTCCTCCAATTGAGGCCATTGCTGCCTCGAAGCTTAGTCTGGTTCTGGTACTTGGCTCAAAGAAGAGATATCCTAGTGTTTTTCCTCGTGCAATCTCTCTTCTCTCATTTGGATTCATCTCAATTATCTTATCAGTAGCCTGAAAAACTTCCTCAAACTTTTGCTTGTCAAAATCACGTACCGAGACAATATCTTTTTGGAAAAAAGTATTGCTCATCGCAGTTCACTAATATAGTAGTTGTACAAAAACTATTCCAATGTCAGAGTCAGACCTTATAGTTCGAAAGATCAAAAATGGCACTGTAATTGATCATATTGAATCTGGAAAGGGCCTCAAGGTACTCAATGCACTTGGTATAGATGGCAAGGACGGAAATGTAATTACAATAGCTCTTAATGTCCCAAGCTCAAAGGTTGCAAAAAAAGACATCATAAAGGTAGAAAACAGATTCCTTCAGGACTCGGACACCAACAAGCTTGCCCTGATTGCCCCAAAGGCAACTGTCAACATAATCAAGGAATACAAATTAGTTGAGAAGAGGCGCGTAACACTGCCAAATGAGATAGAACGCATCTTCAAGTGCTCAAATCCCGATTGCATATCAAATAGCGATGAAGATATCGAGCCTGTAATGGATGTTGTAGATAAGACAGGACTTGTTCTAAGATGCAGGTTTTGTACTAGAACATTGGATGTTAACGAATTAAAGTACTACAGATAACTGCGGGTTATTTTTCTTTGGCCGCAAGCTCGTACTGGTCGTAGGTATATTTCCTTGTTGTTCCAAATGGTCGGAATGGCCTTCCATTTCCATGGTAGAATTTGGAGAAAAATTCCACGTAAACCAGTCTTGCTCCCTGTATTCCTGGCTCAAAGACTCCAATCACTATATTGAATATATGCCCAATGAAAATTATGATCGTTCCAAGAATAATGAAGGGTATAGAGTGATGCAGGGTCTTGGTAAAGATAAAGTCAATCACATCTGCAAGAATTACTGACGCAAGCAAGATTCCAACAAGTCTAGTATATGACAGAATGTGGCTTACTATGGATGGAAGCTCCATGATTGCCCGTACCCCTTCGCCGTAGAACATTAGGCCAATTCCAGCAAGCATTAGGCCCACATAGCCAATTCCCTCCACGTGATGAACCGGGTTGACGTGTTGGTGATGCAATAGTGCTAGTCCAGTAAGGACAACACCCCATCCAAAGAGCAGCCAGCCCATCTTTCCTATTGCATGCTTCTTCTCCCCTTCCCTTATGGTATTGAGTATGCCAAGAATCAATCCGAATGTTACCATGCCAAGCCCGATGTATCCGGCTACAAGCAATAGTTTTCGCAGTCCAGTAATAGGATCAAAGAATGCTCCACTGGCAGGCAAGTGCATTCCAAATGCAGTGTTAAGATAGCTGAACAGATATACGTTAGGATGAAATCCAAAGTATAGATCAAACGTAAATCCCAGTCCCATTGCTATGATTGCGCCAGGCGTCATGGCTTTTGCCAGCTTTACCATTTGTCGTGGCTTGAGTATAGTTAACGCAAACTTACGCAATGGAGTAGGCATGATGTTAAAGTTCTTCTTTCCTCCCTCTACTCTTCGAATTACCCATCTTGATACTAGCAGTATAACAAGGCCATAACCAAAGTCACCTATCATCAACCCATAGAATATTGGAAAGAGAGTTCCAAAGATTAGTGTGGGATCAAATTCCTTTCCTGACGGCAGCGAATAAAATCTGATAAAGGCTTCAAAGAGCTTAAACCTCTTTGGGTTATCAAATTGTGTAGGAGGATTCTCGTCAGTTTCCAGCTCAAAGAACAGCGTTCCCTTTGCATGCTCATTAAAGCCGTCCCTTAGCTGGTCTACTTTTGACTTGGGAACCCATCCCTCCAATGCAAAAGAATCTGAAGTAACACCAAGGTTATCTGCTACCTCAAGCTTCTTGTTCTCAATTTCTAGTTGTTCTTCAAGGCATACAATGTCTATGTAATGATCCCGTGAGATCTCTGCGAGCCGTTTATCGATCTCATTTATTTTCTGGGTAATTTGGTTTTTCTTGTTCTGTAGACTCTGGTTCAGTTCTGTCGGCTTGCCTTTTAGTTTAGGAACAGCTTCGAGTTTGACATCATATCCTTGAACTAGAGTAGCTAATGCATGTGGAGGAAAGTTTGGAAATGTAACCAGAATAATATGTGTAAGAGGTGTTCCTTCCTTTGAATACAGCAATACGTCTTGGCTGTTTACTTCTAATGCCTGCTTAAAGCCTGCAAAGTTCTTTGGCGCCACCCTACCAAAATAAGAGTGTGCAAATGAAAGTTGCAGTACATTAAAATCTTCTGGGAAAAATGAGAACTCTTCAACTAGTTTGATGTTGTTTTCAGTCTCTTTTAGCTCTGTCAGTAGACTTTCCTTTTCTCTTTCTAATGACGCAACATTAGAATCTATATTAATAGACCTAGATTTTTCCAATAGCTGTTCTATAGTACCAAACTTCTGACATTGTACTACCTGGATTGGGGGTAAGAGTGTCCTCAAGGACTTGATCCTTAGAAGCTGATCCGAGACTTGTCTATACGTATCATCGTCTCTTTCATTTCGTAGCAGTGCCGCAACATCCTTTGAGAGCGGTTCAAGTTGTATTGCATTAAGATCATGGAGAATAGAGACTATAGTTTGTCTGTCTTTTCTTAGTCCTAGCACGGCAATGCGTGCCATTGGTATGGGTTTTAGAACCAAGTCTACACCTCTTTTAACAAGATATCAATTATTTCTCGCACAGTCTGTGCATCAATTCTGGTTGAGATTGTTTTTGACTTGACAGTGGCATCATCAATTATTTTTGCTGTTTCTGCAGTTGCCTTTTTTCGCGATTGTTCTGTGCTTGACTCCACCAGCTTTTCAGCATCACTTCTTGTAGTAGTAATTGTTTTGAATACATAGCTTTCAAAATTTCTAGCTTCTTCTGAAACTTTTTTCTTGTGTTCATCTATTTGTGTTTGAGTTCTTTCCTCAGCTGCCTTTATCTGCTTTAGTGATTGAACATATTTTTCTGCAGTTGACATTTTAAACTCCTAGAAAGTGCCTGCCAGCATATAGTGCCAAGGCAACAGTACCGAAAATATTTCCAAACTTAAAGGCTCTCATTATCAAATAGAACTTCCTCTGTTGTGCGTTTTTAAAGTTAGGCAACTATCTCCTTCTCCTTTTTGAGTTGAGCTTCTAATTCCCTTTCACCCATCTTTCGCTTGACAGTCTTTAACATGATGAAAGTATCCCGTTCCATTTCGTCTAGCCTAAAAGTAATGAACTTGACGGCAGATTGTAATCTTGGTATGAACACGTTCTCTATTGCGTTTGACTTGCGCTTTGTCTTTTCTATTTCCAACAAAAGTTTGCGCAGTGCAGTTTCTTTTTCTGCCACCTCCAGTACCATTTTGTGTACATTTTGGTAGGCCTTGATCGCCTCGTTAATTGATGGTGGAAGTTCTAACAAGTGCTCTGTAAGAACATGATCACTCTGGCCACCACCAATTTTTGGAATTTTAACACCCATTACATTTTTTGAAGTAATTTGCAGTTTGCTGAGCTGAGGAATCTTCATTGCCTCGTTTTCTAGTCTCATTGAGCCTGCTAACATCTCTGCCATCTTTATGCTCTGATATCCCTTGATGAGTTCTGTCTGCAGTGCGCTTCTTAACGATGCGGCAGTCTTGCTGGTATTGAAAAACTCTAGAATTAGAGCCTGCCTTTTTAGCTTTAGTAACTTTAGTCCCTTTTGTGCTATCTTTATTCTCCTTTTTGTACGAATGTATTCAAGACGAGTAGGTCTGATGTTGATTACTGATGGCAATCCTACTTTCCACCTGTGCTGGTCCTCTTTCTGTATTTTTCGATAAATTCAGGCTTGATACGGTTCAACTCAGAATCTGTGAGTTCGCTGAGCAGTTCCCAGCCAATATCCAAGGTCTGTTCTATGGAACGGTTTTCATCCATGCCTTGGTTGACAAACTTTCTCTCAAAGTTGTTAGCCACCTTTAGAAACTTTCTGTCAAGATCGCTTAGAGCCTCTTCGCCTACAATGGCTGCAAGTGCCCTTGCATCTTTACCTTGTGCATAAGTGGAATAGAGTTGGTCTGCAAGATTTCTGTGGTCCTCTCTTGTCCTTCCTTTTCCTATACCCTGATTCATAAGACGTGAAAGGCTTGTCAGTACATCTACCGGGGGGTGTATATCTCCTCTGTGAAGGTCTCGACTCATGACTATCTGACCTTCAGTGATGTATCCAGTAAGGTCTGGGATGGGATGTGTTATATCATCTGCCGGCATTGTCAAAATTGGAATCTGTGTAACAGAACCATGCCTGCCTTTTATCTTGCCTGCCCTTTCATAGAGAGAGGCCAAGTCAGTGTACATGTAACCAGGATATCCTCTTCTACCGGGAACTTCCTCTCTTGCAGCTGAGATCTCTCTTAATGCCTCGCAATAGTTTGTCATGTCAGTCATTATTACCAACACATGCATGTCTCTTTCATATGCTAGATATTCTGCAGTAGTTAATGCAAGTCTTGGAGTAAGCAGACGTTCCATTGATGGATCTGATGATAGATTCAGGAAAAGCGAGGTCCTACCAAGTGCGCCACTTTCCTCGAATTGCTTTACAAAAAAGTTTGCCTCTTCACTTGTGATTCCCATCGCAGCAAAGACTACCGAGAAGCTCTCGGATGCGCTGAGAACTTTGGCTTGCCTTGCAATTTGCGATGCAAGTAGGTTGTGAGGAAGACCAGCGCCCGAGAAGACGGGAAGCTTCTGGCCTCTTACAAGAGTATTCATTGCGTCTATGTTAGACATGCCAGTCTGAATGAATTCAGATGGCTCCTCTCTTGAGTAGGGGTTAATACCAGAACCGACAAGGTCAACCTTATGCTTTGATACTATCTTTGGACCGTTATCTCGTGGATTTCCAAGGCCATCAAAGACTCTGCCAAGCATGTCATCAGATACTGAGATCTGTGCTGTCTCTCCAAGAAACTTGACTGAAGTTCCACTTGTATTCAATCCAAGTGTTGGGCCAAAGACCTGAACTACTGCAAGCCCTTGTCTTGTATCAAGAACTTGGCCTTGTCTTCTATCTCCATTTACAAGCTTTATCTCTACAATCTCACCATAAGCCGCATTATCAATGCCTTGCACAAACATAAGTGGACCTGCAATCTTGTCGATTGTCTTGTATGATATAGTAGACATTTAGTGTGTAACCTCCACTAATAGACTGTTAAATTCTTGCTGCATTTTGCTCTTAAAGTCCTTGACTAGTTGTTCAACTTGGTCCTCTTTTGTCCATTTTATCTTTGATATCATCTTTCTTGATTCTAGTGAGCCTATCTTTGTAGATGGAATTCCTTTTTTGATTGCTTCAGTCTCCATCTTGCCAAATTCAATGATTGCTTCTAACATTAGGAATTGTTTTCTAATTGATGTGTATGTATCCACATCGTCGTATGCACTTTGTTGCAGATAATCTTCTCTGATTGCACGAGCAGTATCAAGAACTCCCTTTTCTGGTTCAGGTAATGCATCGTAACCTACAAGTTGAACAATTTCTTGCAACTCGGATTCTCTCTGTAATATTTCAAGTGCTTCCTTTCTTAACGCTATCCATTCCGCTGCAACGTTTTTCTTGTACCAATCACCCATGCCATCTGCATATAGAGAATAACTTGTAAGCCAGTTAATTGATGGAAAGTGCCTTCTTGAGGCCAAGCTTGCATCAAGTGCCCAGAAAACTCTAGTTACTCTAAGTGTGTTTTGGGATACTGGTTCTGAAAAGTCTCCTCCCGGAGGAGATACTGCACCAACAAGAGTAAGAGAACCAACACGCTCTTCTGGAGAGATGACAATTGCTTTGCCTCCCCTTTCATAAAATTCTGCCAGTCTTCTACCAAGATAAGCTGGATATCCCTCTTCGCCTGGCATCTCTTCTAGTCTACCTGAAATTTCTCTTAATGCCTCTGCCCATCTAGAGGTACTGTCTGCCATCAAGGCAACACCATAACCCATATCACGATAGTATTCTCCCATTGTGATTCCAGTGTAGATGCTTGCTTCTCTCGCTGCTACAGGCATATTAGAAGTATTAGCTACGAGAATTGTACGCTCCATCAAAGGTCGCTTTGATTTAGGGTCTTCAAGTTTTGGAAAAGTCGAAAGAACTTCGGTCATCTCATTTCCTCGTTCGCCACAACCCACATACACAATGACATTGCTGTCTGCCCACTTGGCAAGTTGTTGTTGTGTTACTGTCTTTCCACTTCCAAATGGACCTGGAATTGCCGCTGTTCCACCTTTTGCAACAGGAAAGAATGTGTCAAGTACTCTTTGACCTGTAAGAAGCGGTTCCTCTGGTGGAAGTTTTCTAAGTACTGGTCGTGGAGTTCTTACAGTCCACCAGCTTGAAAGCCCTATGTCTGTCTTGACACTGTTTTGCACAGTTGCAACAATCTCGTTAACTGTAAACTTGCCCTCAGAAATTTCAGATAGTTGTCCCTCAACGTTGTGAGGCACCATTATTTTGTGCATGATAAGCGGAGTTTCCTGAACCTCGCCAATTATCTCGCCTGGCGATACGGTATCTCCCTTTTTCTTTAATGGAACAAAGTCCCATTTTTTGGTTTGATCAAGAGCAGGGATCACCTTTCCTCTACTGATAAAGTCACCACTTTGTTCTCTTAATACGTCAAGTGGTCTTTGAATTCCGTCATAAATTGAAGTAAGCAGACCAGGACCAAGCTGCATTGATAGCGGTCTTTTTGTGTTGGTTACTTTCTCCCCTGGACGAAGACCTGTGGTATCCTCATAAACCTGTATTGTTGCTTTGCTTCCTTCTAGTCTAATTATTTCTCCGACTAGTCCCATATCACCAATGCGGACCACGTCAAACATTTGTGCTCCTTCAAGTCCACTGGCAACAACTACCGGACCTGTGATTCTTGAGATTATTCCATCAGCCATTTATTATCATCAACTTGTAGGGATACTTATTCCTAACACCCTCTTTGCCAGTGCCGCAATTGACTCTTCTTGAATGTTTCCTTCCATAGCAGGCATGAACAAAACTAGCGGTTCTATTGACGCTTCGATCTTTTTCCTAAATACTGCCGGAAGTGAATTTCGTACAGCATCGCTTGCAATAATAAGACTAAACTTTCCTGATGAATACAAGTCTTGGATGATTTTGCTGGCTTCTTCACCACTTACTACAAAGGTATCCTCGATTCCAAGTAACCTATACCCTATCACAAGTTCACGTTCTCCTGCCACTGCGATTCTACCACTTGATTGAGTTTTTTGTGTAGACATTGTATCACTCTATTAATAGCAATGAATTGACGTATTCTGCAGATAGATTGTAGCGCTTGCCATATGCAATTCTTTTGATGTTCTCACGTTCTTGTTCCATCTTGAGAATAAAGTAGAATATTGTTCCAATCGATAATGCAATATTTTTCAATTTGTTCACATATTCGGAATTTATGAATTTATCCAACGCTACTTCAAAATCAATTAGGCTTTTTGATTTCTTGTATTGGGCCAGTGCATTAATTAGCATAAAGCGACTCTCGATTCTTCCTACGATTTCTGGCACATCTTTTGCACCATAGATCTCCAGCAGTTCGTTTTTTGAGATCTTTCCGCCATCTACAATGTGTTTGCTCAGTAAGTCTTTGTCAAGGTCAGATTCTTTTGCCTTTAGAAGGCTTAGAATATTTTTCTTGTCTATTTCTGTTTTAAAGAGACCACGGATCATGCCTTCATCACCTTGGAAAAACTTGAGTGACTCCAACAGATTTTGATAATAGTGAGATTGAAGTGCAGACATCATAGGACCCATGTCTCCCGTTTTTTGGAAGGATTCTAGGTGTTGCATTAAGATGGTGCCATAATTGTACTTGACTAGTTGGTTTACGACGCCTTCTACGTTGTTTTGTGAAAGTATGACCTTCATATCATCATGTGGTATATTTCCTGCTGAGATTCCTGCAGGGACATTTCTGCTTGATATCAAAAATGATTCTACCTCCGTGATTGGTCTATTCATGACTTTTGATGATAGTATCAGCTCTATATTGTAAATATCCCACTTTGAGAGGTATCCTCGTACTGCAGACTTGCCATTAAATGGTGTTGCCTCCAGTGCAATCTTGTTTACTTGAACCAGATGTCTGTTCAGTGCAACTTCCAAAAGATCTGTGTCTTTGAACAAAGTTGCGGCTTTTTCAATTTCAGGACCATACCAAGTTGGCTCTAGGATTTTTACCATCTCTCCCTCATCTTTTGCTTTCATTAGGTTCTGGAGTGTTTCTTTTGAGATGAGGTTTAATGAGATTGCTTGTAGGCGACCAAAGGATGATGCATATTGTGATGTTGGCAACTACATTCTCTCCGAAAGGAAACTTTTGATCTGGTCTTCGTGAGTTCGAAGTAATTCTTCAAAAGTAAGATCAAGTTCTTTTGTTCCTTCCTCGTTTTCTGCAACTATGCCACCTAGAGTTTTAATAGATCTACCAATTGTTATTCCCATGTCCTTCAATGTAACCTTGTCTTCATCACGACAGTGAACAACAATGTTTTGCCCAAGTTTTGCCTTTGAACTATTTACCATAGTTTCGAGAGCCTTTTTGTATTGAGGACTCGTACTATAATTTTCAATTTCTTTTTTGATAACATCAAATGCGGACTGCATATTTTCGTTGATAGCATCAAACATGATCTTTTTTGCTTGAAGTTTTGCCGCTTCAATTATTCTTGCGTATTCTCTTTCCGACTTGATCTTTGCCTCTATTGCAAACTTCTCTTGAATCTCTTTTACGATAACATTCATCTCTGTCTGAAGCCTAGATTTTTTTTCTGCTAGATCCTTATCGAGGCTCTCAATTTCCCTTTTCTTTCTATTCTCTATCTCAATGAGGAAAGTCTCTATGCTCATTACTGAAACCACTACAGGATACCTAGCAGTAAGATTATTCCCAATACGAATCCTATGATCCATAACGTTTCGGGAATGACGAAGAAGAATAGTACCTGACCAAACTTCTCCGGTTTTTCTGCAATGATACCCATTCCAGCAGCACCAATACCTTGTTGTGCATTGCCGGTACCTATCAAACCACCAGCAATTGCAATAGCTGCCGCAATAGCAAGTAATGGTTTTGTCAAACCGCTGCTTGTTGAGCTGGTGTCTGCAGCAAACGCAGAATGAGTTGTAAAGAAGGTCGATAATCCCATAGTCAATCCTGCCGTTATGATGATAAGCGATAATTTAGAACGCTTGGTCAGCATCATTAGGTATGGCTCATTAGCTGAGGATATATTAATCTAATTCTTATAAAGCCACAGCCCATTTTTTCAAAAAAATAAGAAATTTCATTGTGCGATCATCGTACGTTATGATATACCATTGCAATATCTAGAATTTCGTTATTTTTCAATTGGAAGATCTAATCTGTTACCCCATTCACCCCATGAACCAAGATAGACCTTTACATTTTTGAAGCCGAGCATCTTTAGTGCAATAAACGAGTTTGCGGCGCGATACCCTCCCTGACAATAGGTTATGATTTCATCATTTTTTGAGAATCGATATAGATTTGCAAGTTCTTCTAATGATTTCATGGTACCATCTTCGTTAATGTTAAGCATCCAATCAATGCTAACGGCATTTGGTATGCGTCCCTTCCTTGCTGCACGCATGACTTTGCCTTCATATTCTTCCTTCGTTCGTGCATCAATTATCTTTGTCTTGTCAAGATTTTTCCTGACATATTCAAAACCAACCAGTATGTTCTTGTTAATTTTGCCAGAAAATTTAGCTGGTTTGAATCCATTTGTTTGGATCTCTATAGGCAATCCAAGGCTCTGCCATTTTCTAAATCCACCATTTAGCATGAATGCCTGTGGATGTGAAAAATATGTCAAGAGCCATACACCTCGTGCTGCGCTCATGCCCGCAACATCATCGTAAAATATCACGATCGTTTGTTTTGTAATACCCATAAATGAAAAAAGAACATTCATCTGCTTCTCAAATGCTTTTACGCCATCCTTTGTTGTATCAAGCCAGTGATAGTAAAATAGATCAACATTAACTGCTCCTGGAATATGTCCTTGTGAATATTCTTTGTAAGACCTGCAATCAACTAGAACCAAGTTGGGTCTTTCCATTAATCTCACAAGTTCTTCCGGAGATTTGAGCATGAAGATTCTCTGCAGCATCCAATGTAAATTCATTTCACATGTTGTATCAATGACAGTACCACCAAAGCATTGTAGAAGATTTGTCATATTTCTTGAAATTTCTATGCAGCCAAATTATGTATTGTAAGTGAAAAAGTTATAATTTGTTATAATTCTTTCAAAATCGTAAATTCTTATATTCATGTAAAGTATGATACTATCACAAAATGATAATTTCAAATTATAACAATAATCCTAAATTTACACCACTCTTGAAAATCAAAAATGAGTAACAAGATGACAAAGTCGAACAAGACCATTCCAAAGTTATCTGTTTTTCAGACCTTCAAGACAAAAAATAAAGAATTTACGGGTGAAGCTATGCGTCAACGTGGAATAATCATGCATCTTGCCATGGAGACTCTTCCAACAAAAAAGACCAGAACAGCAATAGCACACAGGCTTGCAGAAAAAAATGGAACTACTTGGCAGAATATTTATTCTGGCATATTTAGGGATCTGGACGAGATTCTTTTGCCGTTAGGCATAGTTGAAGAATCGGGTAGGCTTCCAATAAAGCGGGGGCCCAAGGCACTTCAGGAACAAGGGGTACCATACTACCAGCTAACAGAAGAAGGTTTGTTGGTTGCTGCCTCCTTATCAGAGATGGGAAAAGAACGGGTAAGAATCATGCATGAATTCTTTGAAAAAAATTCCAACTCAAAAGATAAAGACCTAAAAAACTCAATTCTTACATTGCTTGATGTTGCTCCAAATTTTGTCTCTTCTCTACTAAGAAGATATGTTGAATCATACAGCGAAGGAAAAATAAGCCAGCTAGTTCCGTTTGATAGCGATAGAGTAAAGAAGGCACTCGACGAGGCATTGATGATTCAACGTGAGCTACTAGAGGGATTTTCATCGCTATCAAATATGGACAAAGAACCCATCATGAGTTTCCTCAAGAAAGTAAGCTAGCTTGACAAATAATCAAAATCCTTTTCCAAAGGAGCTTGATAATATTGATAAGGTTATCTAAAGCCCGACCCAGTGATTCACCCGTATTGAGGCATAGGTGATTACAGTGGACGAGGATCTAATTGAGCATGTGCTGTACTTGATCGATATAAGGAAGGGAGACAATGGTAGGTTAACTTACATTCTGAACATGCTTCAAGAGGACAGACCGTTGTATACCTCTGACAAAAAATACCTAGAGTCACTAATTGCCATGTACGTAGAACCATCTAAAAGAAAAATAAAACGTCAACAGTCTGTTGAGGAGCTAAAAACCGAGCTTGCACAAGTAAAGCAAAGGCTTGAGAGATACGAAAAACGCGGATACAAAAAGGCAATTGGCAGAAAATCCATCTTCTTTTTTGTCACATTTTTCTTTGGCTGGCATGCAATAGTGCCCCTACTTGGCTACAATCTACACTATAATCAAGATATCAATCCCTATCTTTTTCCTCTCTACCAATTAAACGCAGTGTTGCCATCACAGGTTACCACGATTATGGCACAACTGGGTATAAGTTTAGAGCAGATCATTGTGTTTGTTTGGAGTGCAATGATACTTACATGGATAATTCTTGGCTTTGTCTACTTGGTAAAATTCATGCGATCTAGGTATAACCCGGTATTACATTAGTGGGTTATTGTGTAAAGTTAAAGTCTTGCGTAAAGTCATTGCCGTTAAACGCTGTCTTTGTTGCATAGTAAGCAGTACCTGATATAGTAATTTTTGCTGTTCCCTTTTCCAGCGCAGACCAGATGGCTGGATAATTTCCAGTATTTTCAATAGTTGTACTGTTGCCTATATTTGATGATGTACCTTCTATTAGTGGGTAATAGTAGGAGCTTTCCCAGCTTCCTTCATATCTTGATCCTATCTGGCCATATCCAATCACTGTTCCGTCAGCAGAGATATCATAGTTTATGGCTTCAAGAATTACTGTAGTGGTATTTGGATTTGTTATGTAGAAATTAGTTTGTAGTGTAGCGTTTCTTTCACTAGATGAAACAACCGAGGTTCCGTTATATGTTATAGAAAGCGGCTTGATGTCAGTTGAAACCGCTGTTAGCGATGTAGGTACGTTTGGTCCCTGTGGTACTAGACTTTTTATCAGGCCAGAACTTGGCATAGTAGCAATTACAAAAACAACTGCTATGATTGCTACAGTAGCTGCTCCAAGTATGATTCTTGTATCCAAGTACAATACACAGTGAATCTGGTCTTCAATTAAACCTTGAGCTGAAAACCCTTATAGTAAAAGTTTTCAGATCTAAATTTGTGCAGTATCATCAGGCAGTAAGAATTGGCCAAGATAGAGCAAGAAAATCACAAATGACTTTGTTTGAACATGCAGGTTTTGCCATGCTTACCCTTACAGTGAAAAGATCTCAAGGTACCTTTGTTCCAGTAGGAGACAAAGAGTTTGTATGCATAGCCCAAAAGCCAGAAGGCTGGGTTGCTGTCATAGTAGATGAAGAGGGATATGCCAAGGCACAATCAAAGGTTTTACCTCAGGAACAGGCAAGGGAAATTTTACAAAAAGCGATAGCTGCTGGCATTGCAGAATATACTGGTTCTGTTAAATTAGTGTAATTTCTGTGCCCTCAGGGCTTCCCTTGATGGCCTTTTCTAATGACTTGATATCAGCCTTGAGAATTCTTGTTTTGATCTTTGAGCGTTCAATGACCTTCAGAGCTACTATATCCATCAGATCATATCCACCCGCAATTGAATCTTGTTGTACAAGCATGCCACGAAGTTTTTTTAATGGAATTTTTTTGAACTTTTTTGCATGTTTGTTTTTACGCGGATCAGAGTCATAGACACCATCGACGTCAGTAGCGTTAAGAAACATATTTGCCCTTATTTTTTCTGCAATTAGTGCAGCAGTAGCATTTGTGCTCTGTCCCGGATGCAAGCCTCCAGTGACTACTATCAAACCGCTATCTGCAGCGTTAGCCACTTCCTTCAAATTAGTAGGGGGGTGAGGATATGCCTTGTCTTGTAGTGCAAAGATCAGCAATCTTGCATTTAGCCTTGATACCTCAATGCCAAGCTCATCAAGTGTAGATTCATCAACACCTGATGACCGCGCATGTGAAATGTAATGTCTTGCTATCTTGCCTCCACCTGCAATTATGATTGGTTGATAAACCTTACTTGACCTAACGAAAAATTCTGCAAATTGTTTCAATGTCTTTGTATCTTCCAAGCCAAATAGACTTCCTGACAGCTTTATGACAATTCTTGATTTTGATTTTGGTATTAGTTGGTTAGTTCTCATTTCTTTGTATTTACCTGTTTTCACCAAGGATGACTTGTGCTGCCATTTCAACCTTTTTTCTAAACTGTTGCCTTGTATAGATTCGAAGTATATCCATGAATCCTGAGATGGCCGATACCAAAGGAATCTCAGATATTGGGAGTTCATAGGCCTCCTTGGGTTCTATACCTCTGGTCGAGGTAAGAATTATTGATTGTGATTCTTTTTTTGATGGTGCAAGAGGAATTGACGGCGTCTTTGATATGTCAACAAATATCTCAGCTTCGTTGACACTGGCTTTCCTTGCTATGTCATGTTGCAGTTCCAAAGGGCTTATCTTACCCATTCGTGGTTTCATGAAAATTTTTTCATATACACATTTTAGCAGCCTGCGTTCTTGATAGTCCAATGCCAGCTGACTTGCTCTTTTAAGATCAGAATTTTCTTTTGGCAATGAGATTAGTTTTGATATGACAAGTTCGTCAGTGAGTTGCACATATTTTTGCAGATTGCTCGTAGCAAGTCCAAGATAGCTGTCTGCAAGTAACATAGATTCAAGCAGCATTACCTCCGCTGCCCTAACAGTCTTGTGAAAGTAAACTGCTCTGAACATTTGATATCTAGAGATCATCATCGATTCAAATGAATGGAGTGCAGATTTGTTAAGGGAAAGTTTTTTTTGATGAACGTCAAGTGAGTTTATGATTCTCTTAAAGTCAATTCGCGCATGTTCTGCCCCAGTAAAGTAGCCATCACGAAGCAGATAATCCATCATATCTGCACTCAGACCGCCTGAAATAATTTCATTCATAAATTGGTATTTTGAACTTCCAAATGCTAGATTGCTAATGAAGGTCTTATCAAAGCCACTCTTTAACATAAGATCTCCAATTTCTGATTTTAATATGAGACTATGGCCAATTTTCTCGTGAGAAATTTTTTTCTTTTTTTGAAGCACTTCTTCAAATAGATGTGAGAACGGCCCGTGACCAATGTCATGTAAAAGGGCTGCCAATCGGAGGTTTTCCACATCATCAGATCTAAGATATCCTTTTTCTTTTAGTATTGATGCTGCCCAACTTGCAACATGCATTGTTCCAAGTGAGTGCTCAAATCTTGAATGTTGTGCTCCCGGATATACCAGATGGGCTCCTGCAAGTTGCCTTATTCTGCGAAGTCTCTGAAAGACGGGGCTGTCAATAAGGTCAATCTCATGGTCATGAACATTGATGAACCCATGAATTGGATCAACTATTTGGAGATATTTTTTTGCCATGTCATTTGCTGATATGTTTCAAAACAATTTGCCTTATGTCCTGATGTACTGCTTGTTTATGGCGCGATGCATTTACAATATACCATCCAAATTGCTTTGCTAGTTTTCTGTATGTATGAGTAATCTTTTGGGCAAACTCGATGTTTTCTTCAAACTTGTCACGCTTTTCTTTTTTACGGGAAAATGAATCGGTAGAGTGTACGTCAAGAAGAATCACCAAGTCTTCTTTTGGAAGCCCATCATCCAGATTTTCAAGCCATTTCATATCAAGACCGTTTACTACTCCATAAACTAAGTTTGATTGATAGTATCGGTTCATAATTACAATATTATTTTCTGAAAGTGCATGGCTGATCTCTTTTGCCTTTTCCCATCTATTTGCTGCAAGTAGACAATGAATCACTTGGGGAGGAAATGATCGACTTCCACTAAGATAACGCCTAATCTCTTTACCAATTGGTGTGTTGTAATCTGGAAAGCTGAATATTTTTGGTTTCATGTTTTTGGTCTTCAAAAACTTAGCCAAAAGTCCTGACTGTGTCTTCTTTCCTGCCTGATCAAAACCCTCTACGACTATAATCATCAAATCCTATTGAATATGGAAGTAGATAAATTGTAAATCTAACTAACGTTTAATAATCAAAAAAGTGCTAAAAATAACAAATGGGCTTGGGTTACTACATGGTAAAAGAAGTCATGAAAGAGATTGGAAACAAATCAAGAGAGTTCTTTGAGTTTGTGCTTCCACCAGTAGATGTAGTAATACAAAATGACAGCCTTGTCGTGTCAATAGACATGCCGGGATTTGATAAAAAGGATATCAAGCTTAGAATCCATGGCCATATACTATCGATAAATGCAAAAAGAGAAACGATTGGAGAGGGTACTGTCATCTGGCGCCAGAGACCCAATATTATAGACAAAAAGATCAGGCTACCAATGAGGGTAAAAGATGATGAAGACCTTGGTGCATCTGCAAAGTATCACGATGGGGTGCTTACACTTTCAATTCCAATAAAGACTGGAAAAAATATCTCGATAGAATAACTAGTGTTCTTTCATTACAACAGAGATTCCCATAATAGCTACAGCACCTATCATTCCTATCTCTCCTATCAAATGATTTGTTGTATAGAGTATCGTAGATCCAACAAAGACTGCAGCTGACAAGATGCTGCCTGCAAGCAATACATTTTTTGGTTTTGGTGCATTTTCCCGCATTCTTTTTGTATCGTCAAGAAATTTTCGAATCTCTGGAACAACTGCTATTGCAGAATCTATAGATTTTACAAGTCTGCTAAATCCAAGCTTGATTTCTTCAATGTAGGCATCCTTTACGGCATTTTCCTCTTCCAAAATATTTTGTAAGACTCCAATGAATTTGAAGTTGACCTTGTGGGTAAGATAGATTCCCTCAAGAATTGATGTCATCCTCATGTAGAGTGCCAAGTGTTTTGGAAGCTTGAATGGGAACCTGCTCATTGTTTTATTTGCAAGCTCCATTAGTGCCTTGACCTCCATCCTATCCACCTTGGTTCCATACATTGCTTGAATGGACATTCCTATTCCTTGTTCGATTATTCCCCGGTCGTATCCCGGCATCAGCATGCCAAGATCATCCATGGCATTTACTGTTCTTGAAGGATCTTTTTCAACAAGCGCAAGATATAGGCGTATCAGTTTTAGGCGGGTTTTTGTGTCAAGTCTTCCCACCATTCCAAAGTCATACAGTATAAGGGAGCCATCATTTGTAACAGAAATATTTCCCGGATGCGGATCTGCATGAAACATCTCATGGCGAAGAAGCATGGTAAAAAAGACCTTATGCGCACGCACGACAAGCTGTTCTCTGTCTATTCCTGCCTCGTCAAGTGCCTTTACGTTTGTTATCTTTATTCCTGGAACATATTGCATGGTAAGTATATTTTTGCTTGAATAATCCTCCAGAATTGAAGGAATTACAACCTTGGGATAACCATGAAGGTTTCTTCTGATTGTCTTTAGATTTTGCAGTTCAATGCGATAATCCATTTCTTCATGTATTGTTTCTATGAATTGTGAAAGCATTGCTTCTGCAGAATACCGTAGATTTGGATCGATGAATTTCATTGCAAAAGGAATAATTTTCTTTAGGACCTTGATGTCTTTTTCTACCACTTCTTCTATTCCCGGTCGCTTTACCTTTATGATAACATCCTGTTCCTTTATTTTTGCACGATATACTTGACCAAGGGAGGCTCCGGAGATTGCATTTTTATCAACATAGTCAAAGTTTCTCTCAATTGGACCCAGATCATTTTCTATAATTGGTTTTACTTGTTCAAATGGAGCCGCAGGTACTTCATCCTGAAGTTTCGCAAGCTCTTCCAAATATGGCTGTGGAAGTATGTCAGCTCTTGATGAAAGCCATTGTCCTAGTTTGATGTAGACTGGCCCAAGAGAAACAAAAGTTTTGAGTGCCTTTTGAGCATTTTTTTGATATCTTGCCAAGTTTACATTTTTTCCTTCCCTTTTTACCCATTCTCTTCTATCTTTTCTCAAAGCTAGGACAAGAGGCAAAAGTTTGATGAAGGTGCCAATTGTTCGAGATCTTGAAATGACAGATTCCTCCTAAAAGTCCTTTAATTTCTTTACTAGCGAATATCCCATGTATCCAGTAACAGCTGATGCCAACAGGCCAGCAATTCCAGATCCAATTGCGGCAAAGGGTTTGTTCTTGTGTAGTTTGTATATTTCAGAAGCTACCTTTGTCCCGCCCCAATAAGCGCTTGCTATACCAATTAGAAATTCTGGAGCGTCATGTATGAGATGGCCCAGCGGATCGTTTCGAGGATCTACCTTGTCCATATGAACTAGATACTTGTCATTGTATTCTCTAATGTGTAGATTGCCATATCTAAGCTGTCTTATGGCTCCATTTTTTTGTCCCAAATTTGTCTCCTCAGCACCATCTAGCATAAAGGGGCGAACCTCTTTTGGAACTTCGATCTCATCCGAAGCCATAGACAAAAAAACTGCCGTCTCTAAATAATAACTTTAGCTTGTTTCTTGCACTTGCTTCTCTACAAGTTGCTGCCTTGGTTTTTTCTTTATCTTAAAGACTATGCCTCCAATTCCTGCTGCAATGGCAACAAGAATCACCGGCTGTAGTTGCGAGAAACTATCAGATTGAGGTACTGCCGCTCCAAATGATATTGTATCCACTTGAGTTATGGTATGAAGTTGTAGCAATGTATCCTTGTAGGTCAAAGTCACCAAAACCTTTTGGTCACCTGATAATTGTCCTGTAGTTGATTGAATTGGCACATTGAAGGGAGTTGGGGCATCAGTATCTAGATCGCCTACATACTCTGTTGCCTCCTTGATTGTAGAATTGTCGATTGGATCAATTGTTACTATGGCAAACTGGCCCAAAAGGTTACCCTCATTGAGAATATTTCCAATAATGTTTGTCTGTCCTGCAATTACTTGTGATTGCACTCCATAGACCGATATGTCTATGACCGGCCTGATGTATGTGGCGAAGTCCTGTTGTTCCATTACCGTGGAACCGTCCTTTGTATATTGTATATTGACGTCAAAGTTTACCGCTTCACTTGCAATGTTTTGGTCTGCAAATACAGGTATGTTCAGGGTCGTGCTGTCCAATGGAGCTATTTCTTGCACGTACCATCTTGGGTCATCTAGTATTCTAAAGTCAGAAGAGCTTGGCGTAAGCGTAATTGCTATGTTTGATATCTCCGAAGGAGAAAGATTCTGCAGGCCTAGTGTAAGATTTTGCATTACTCCCATCAAGACATAAGACGGGGTTGAAAGTTTGACGTTAAAATTTAAGCTGGCAGCTCCTATGATGAGATCTACTGTCTTCTGGTCAGTTATCTGATTTCCCTGACCATCAAAGTATACTACGCTCAGCGGTATATGCAAGGTCTGTCCAGAAAGGTTTGGTGGCACAAAGATGTTAAACGAAAACTGCTGTGATGAATCAGATGCGACATTACCTATGTTCCAGTGATGTTGGTCAATTACTATATTTTGCAGATTAGACATGCTGTCAACAGTAGTATTAGTTGATAGAGGACTTATTGTAATGTCTACATTATTGAGGGGAGCTGTACCATTATTCAAGACTTGAACTGTAACCTCATTGTTTGACTCTGGTTGTACAAATGGATTTTCTGCTTTCATGTTAAGAACACTCTTCCCTGTTACCTTAAAACTAAAGTCAAAGAAAGATTGGTGCACACCATTTTCTAGTACTCTAGAATAGGTCAGCTCTACAGTTCCAGAATAATCGCGAGTCATTACCAACTTGTTCAAGTTTACATAGAATGTGAGGGCAAAGGAGCTGCCGGTTGTTGCTGTCTGCGAGTTGTCTGCCTCAATCAATCCTTCAACTAGTGGAGTAGCCGATGTGAATCCTGATGGAAGTGACATTAATCCACGAATGCCTGCAATATCATCAGTACCTACGTTTGAGAATAATATGGTGAATGGGACATTTTGATCTCCGGGCTGTACTTCGATCCTTTGATTTGGATATCCGAAATAGGCGTCAAGGAACTTGACGTCAGTATAGCCGTGCTCAAACATGTTAGCACCTGGTGGAGGTTGTTCTGGCGCACTTTGTGCATAGCTTGGTATCACTAGCTGTCCTGCCAGAAATATTACAATAAGTAAAATTGTTTTGTAGATCATGCTATGTGTGTATCTCCAACTAATTCTCCTTCAATTAGTTTACCATCTTTTATTGTTACTATTTTATCAACCTCCCCAAATTGTGGTCTTTCGTGCGTAACTATGATAAAAGTCTGGTTTAGCTTTCTGTTCAACGATTTTAAGAGTTGTACCGTGGTCTCAGCCGATATTGAGTCAAGGCTTCCGGTTGGTTCGTCAGCTAGAACAATGGCTGGCTTGTTTATTAGGGCTCGTGTGATGGCAACCCTTTGGGCCTGCCCTCCTGATACCTTATTTGCAAATTTGTTAAATTGAGACTCTAGGCCGACTGTTTTGAGAAGCACCTTTGCCTCTATCTCTGCACCTTCCAGTGTGTTTTGAATATTTCTTGGCAGAGTTACATTTTCTAAAACAGTCAAGTCTACCAATAGGTTTGAGAATTGGAATATGAACCCAAGCTTTGAATTTCTGAACGACGAAAGATGGTTATCGTCAAGAGTTGTGGTATCTACTCCATCAATTATGATCTTGCCACTTGTTGGCTTATCAAGAAGTCCTATCATGTTAAGTAGCGTGGATTTGCCAGAACCTGAGCTGCCAACTATGAGCATGAAGTCCCCTCTCTTAACTGTGAAATTGATGTTTTTTAGTGCATTTACTCTAGTTTCCCCTGAACCATATACCTTTTCCAAATTATGCACTTCTAATACATTATCAGGCAGTTCGTATCGCCTCTACTGGTTCCAGTTTGGTAGCCTTGAATGCTGGATAGACAGATGCTACAATAGCAAGGGAAAATGCCATGATATCAGTTTGAATCAGGCCCGTCCAGTTGTATGATACCTCCAAGGCTAGGCTTCCATTAAATGTCATATGAGTATCCTTGGCATATGTTGTATAAGCTATTGCCATGGCAGTTCCCAAGATTGTACCAAGACTACCTATCACTATTCCCTGAAAGATAAATACCAACAAAATATCTTTTCTCTTTGCACCTATTGCTCTGAGTACTCCAATGTCACGTGTCTTGCTTGATACTTGCATCATTTGAATGGTTACAACCCCAAATGCAGATGAAACCATTCCAAAGAGCCCAACTAGATTGATTAATGCAATGCCTGATCTGAAACCGCTAAGTTGTACCTCGGCTGCTTCCTGTATTGTCTGAGCTTTAAAATCATCTGCGGTCGATGGAAATGCGTCAAGGAACAGTTGCTTTGTCTCATTTGCCTTTGTTGGGTCATTTAGCTTGACAAGAATTTCAGAGGTTTGTCCCGGTCGTTGTATCATTTCTCGTAGCGTGTAAATATTGATCATTGCACCGTTATCATAGCCATTATTGCCAGCCGTCTCAGATGTTCCAACAATTACAAATCTCTTTAGCACATCGTTACCATATTGATCGTGAACTTTTAACTTTACAGTGTCACCAATCTTTGGATATCCAAGGTCCCGGTCAACAAGTATTCCTAAAACTATTGAGTCTCTTGTTGAGACATACTGGCCTTTTACTGCTTTGTACAGGGTGGATGCTTGTTCGTCCCAGAATGGATTGACCCCAACCAAAGTAAATGGAACATTATAATCCTGAATCAATTGACCATTTACAGTTGCATTTATGGAATATACGTTTGTAAATAGTCTTGGCGTAGCTGCTTGTACCCATGGAATTCTATCAAGCCAGTTTACCAGCTCAAAGTCTGATCTTGTAATAAAATCTCCTTTTTTTGTAATGTAGACGTTTCCATAATGGTAGTTAACCAAGTCCCTAACAATTGCATCATACAAACCCTGAAAGATTACCGAATTTACTGAAACTACCAGTATGGCAATTGCTATTGCAAGACAAGCTGCAATTAGACTACCTTTCTTTTTTGTAATAAATCTAATACCTATCTTAGCCCTATAATCCACGAAGGATCAGGAAATAGTCGTATATTTAATATTTTGTAGTGTTTTTATTAGAGAACACGACAATTATATATACAATTGTTCTGAATCCAAAGAATGGGGACATAATGGCACATAGAATGGACAAATTAGATATTGAGATTATTTCTCGTTTGTTAAATAACTGCAGAATGCCAGATAGCCAGATAGGCAAGGAGATTGGAATTTCAGGAGTAGCCGTCAAGTCCAGAATTCAAAAAATGATTGAACAGAAGACTATAGAGAGATTTACATTAAAAATTGAGCCTCCGGTCTTGGGATATAGCGTCCTTTATTTTGTTGTGATAGGAAAAGAGCTTAAAGATATTTTAGACAAGATACAACTCGTGGGAGAACAATTTTTTGTTGTTCCCTGCATTGGCGGAATTACAGTATGCAGTATTGTGGTAAAAGAAAACCCTGAACATGCAGTAGAGATTGCAAAAAATATTCTAAGGGATGTAAGGGTGCTAAGCATATTTGAGGCAAAGAATCCAGAGATAAGGTCAGATCTGACAAAGACAGACATTGGAATAATCGATATTTTGTTAAATGATCCAAGACTGAAGATAGAGGAGATTGCCAAAACATCTGGTTTTTCTACAAAGACCGTGGCAAGGTCCCTTGACAAGCTACAAAATGACGAGGCCATCCAGTTTACCTTGATTTACAATCCAAAAAAAATGGGCAAATACATTCCATTTACAATTCTTGTTTCAGTAGAGGGCAATGTCAAGACAACATTATCCAAGCTAGAGAAAAAATTTGCAAGTTCATTTTTGCAAAAACCAATCGTGCACCTAAACAAAATAGTGATTTTTCTTTATAGTGATGACATATACAAGATTGACGAGCTAAGCCAGAAGGTTCATGAGATTGATGAAATACAATCAGTAGATCTTTTCATTCCAAAGGAAATTAATTTTCCGCAAAGATGGGTAAAGAACACCATCGAGCATGCAAAGAAATCAAAAAGGCTGCACTTGATGGCC
>JASHOW010000078.1 GCA_030038445.1 Nitrosopumilaceae archaeon | reverse complement strand
ATAGTTATCAAAGTGACCAGGCGTATTGTCTACCCAGTTGACGTATATGTCGCCATCAACGGCAAGCTGAGACCACCCAGAGGCGCCAGGGCTGTTGCTTATGTTCAGAGGCTTGCTAAATGTCTGTCCCATGTCGCTACTTTTTGCAAAGAAGATATCATAATTATTTGATGTTACGGCATTAGTCCATGTTATGTATACGTTGTTGCCTACAACTGCAAACTGCGGGTATCCAGAGTCTTGCTGATCACCACTGACATTTACAGGTTTTGTGAACGTCAGCCCCCCATCAGTACTCTTTGAGAACAAGATGTCAAAGTTTCCAGATGTATCATCCATCCATACTGCATAGACATTAGTTCCATTTACTATCATCTGCGGAGCTCCAGAATCTCCGACATTGTTGCTGATATCAAGAGGAGAGCTAAAATTATTTCCAGAGTCGTTGCTGGTGCTCAAAAATACATCAAAATTTTTTTCACTATTGTCCTCCCACATAAGATAAACATCATTTCCGTTCGCGTAGATCTTTGGTATTCCAGAGTTGCCATCATGGTTTGTTATGGCAATGGGTTGACCAAAGGTGGCTCCTCCGTCATCGCTTTTTACAAAGACAATGTTGGTGACATTACCTTCCGTTCTTTCTATCCATGTGGCATAAACATGGGTTCCATATATCGTGACTTGCGGGAATGCAGAATCTTTCGAATCGTTACTGATTTGAATCGGCTGGTCAAAGGTAGCGCCATCATCATCACTCTTCTCAAAGGCTATGCTAGATTTGTTTGATAAGAAAGATTGCCAAACCGCGTATACTTTTCCCTGAGATTCTTCAATTCTTAGGTTATCTGGAGCTCCCGAGTTTATGTTTCCTAGGTTAACCCCTTTTCCAAAGGTAGAGCCACCATCAGTGCTCTTTGCAAACAATGCACCAAAGCTACCAGATGCGCTATCTATCCATCCAAGATACACATTATCTCCTGAGACTATTAATTGTGGTATCGTAGAGTTCCCCCCTGGAGAGCTGACCGTTATCATGTTTGTAAACCCGGTCGAATTAGAATCTGCATAAGCGCTTGATACAGATATACCAAAAACCACGATCAGAAACAGTGGCACAAATTTTCTCATAACCAAGGCTTTATTGGGCATTATAAGATAGTTTGTTTTGAAAAAAATAATTACAGAGAAATTCTGTCCACTATCATATTTAGATCCACTCTAGTCTTTGTGTTTACAGTGTTTGATATGTGTGATACAAGTGTAATGTCTTTGTTTTCATTTCCAAGTATCAGATTAGTTCTTACCTCTACTGGCCTGAACTCAGTATTTGGTCCAAGCATTATCTTTGGCAAGAGCAAAAGTATTGACATATCACCTGTTGATGCCTTTATCTTGTAGGCTGTTGTATCGGTAAAATACACGCCACCTCTGGTGGTTGGCTTTCTGACAGGAATCTTTGATTTTTCTATGGAAACATCATCAAGAGAAAAAACCTTGCCATCAACATGCATTGAATATCGCAGTCCAGTAGCTTGGATTATTTTTAAGATTACGTCTTGGTCAATTTCCATAAAGCGTACGTTTCTTCCAATATGTAATAATCTTGTCTTTTTGGCATAATGTTAAGATAGTTTTAGAATTTCTATCCCCTTAGGTCATCAGATTTGAAAAATCATGAGATAGATGCTGCGTGGAATTACCACAATGGAACAAAACATCCAAACGGTGTTCTTCTAAACAGATTTCATACGTATAATTCTGCAAACAGGCCTATACCATACAAGAACTACAAAAATGCTGACCAGATCAAAATTGCGCTAGACAAGCAGATAGGTAGCGTTTCTGCCCTTGATGCAATCTCTGACAGTACAAGATACGCAGGTTTGGGCCTTGTTGATATCAATATTCTTGCAAGGGTGCTTTATTTCTCCTGTGGAATCACAAAGATCTTAAAATTTCCCCCTCCCCTAAATGAGGTAGAGTTCCGTGCAGCGTCATGTACAGGCGCCCTTTATCACATAGAGACATACCTAGTATGCGGCAACATTTCTGGAATTGAGGCAGGAGTATACCACTTTGACCCAAAGAGCCTTTCTCTGACCACATTAAGAAAAGGCGACTATCGCAAGGTTCTTGTAGACGCAACTGCAAACGAGTCCTTTGTAGCCAGTGCACCAGTCTCTCTTATCTTCACAGATATGTTTTCAAGAAATTCTGTCAAATACCAAGCAAGAGAATACAGACATGCGTTTTGGGATTGTGGTACAATCCTTGCAAACTCGCTTGCCATGGCAAATGCACAAAAAATTCCATACCGGTTGATTCTGGGTTTTGTTGATTTTAAAATAAACTTGCTTCTTGGTCTAGATACAAAAAAAGAGGCAGCGTTAGCAATATTGTCACTTGATCATATCAATCAGACGCTTTTAGACTCGCCTTCTCTTCATAACGCTTTTGAGTTAGAGCAGACAGAAAACGACATCTATTTTGAAGCCATAGACAAGATGCACGAGTCGTCATCTCTTACAAGCAACCAAGAAGTTCTCATATGGAGAAAAAATATAGTCCATGATATTTCTCAGCCCAGCTCCAACCATATCAAACTTGAGAATAATATCAACTCGGATGATAAGCTAGAGCAAGTAATTCTCAGACGAGGTTCTACACGAAAATTTTCTCATGAAGCCATATCGTTTGGACAGATGTCAACCATACTGAATAGATCTGCAGGTGGATATATCGCAGATTTTGAAGAGAACAACATCATAAATGATATCTATATTATTGCAAACGCAGTAGATGGATTGGAGAAAGGCTCCTATTTTTACAACAAGAAATATGATTCGCTAGAATTGCTGCAAAATGGAGACTTGCGAGATATGTCAGGACACCTTGGACTTGACCAGAATCTGCCATATGATGCAGCTGTTACAATATTTTTCATGTCAGATCTTCAAAAAATTCTGAAGTGTTTTGGCAATAGAGGATACAGGGTTGCACAGATGGATGCAGCTATAGCTGCAGGCAAGATGTATCTCGTAGCATATGCCTTACAAATTGGAGCTACTGGCCTTACATTTTATGACGACGAAGTGACGGAGTTTTTTTCTCCACATGCTAGCAACAAAAATACCATGTTCATGCTTGCAGTAGGCAAGAAGGTAAAAAGAGTTGTACCTTAGTTGGTTTTGCGTGGGTTCATTATCAATCCTTATATCCACACCGCCAAATCCAACATGGGGTTATGCAGATTAAAGCAAGACATGTCGTGCTGGTATTGCTCATCCTAATTCCATCATTTGTCAATCTCGGAGTTCCAATCTATAACAGAGACGTGCCAGAACTTGTTGGAATACCATTTTTTTACTGGTTCCAGACTCTTTGGCTGTTTGCAACAGCAGGATTCTATCTCGTTTTTGCCCATCTAAAAGGTAAGCAAACATGATTGGTACGGATGCAATAATTTCATTTGTCTCTCTTTTTGTCTTGTTTATCGTTCTTGGGTTTTATGGCAAGTATTGGAGAAGAGGGGACCTTGATCATGTGCATGAATGGTCCCTTGCGGGAAGAAAACTTGGCACTACATTGGTCTTCTTTCTCATAGGGGCCGATCTTTATACGGCATACAGCTTTGTGGCAATTCCTTCAGGAATTTTTGCCAAGGGTTCGCTCTACTTTTTTGCAATCCCGTATGTCATGCTAACTTTTGGTGTGGCCCTTGTAACCATGCCAAGGTTATGGACTCTGGCAAGAGAAAAAGGGTACATCACAGCATCAGATTTTGTTAAGGACAGGTTTGGAAGTTCCACGCTTTCAATAATGGTAGCCATTACTGGAATTGTTGCCGAGTTACCGTACATAGCGCTGCAGATTGTTGGCATGCAGTCTGTCCTTACTGTAATGCTTGCAGGCTATGCTAACGCCCAAATTGTAGAGGAGATCTCACTCTTGATTGCTTTCATAATCTTGGCCGCATTTACATATACAAGTGGCCTACGCGGTGCCACACTTACCGCCGTATTCAAAGACATCTTGATCTGGATCACGGTACTTGTAGTAATCATTGCAGTTCCAATCAGCATCGGAGGATTTCATAACGCATTTTCCCACATAAAGCCAAACTATGTTACACTACCATCTTCCTTGGTACCTGCTTATGCCACATTGATTCTTGGTAGTGCACTTGCGCTCTACCTTTATCCTCATGCAATAAATGGCGTACTAAGTTCTGAGAGCGCGCAGAAACTCAGAAAGAGCACAGCGCTCCTTCCTCTCTACGGAGTTGGACTTGCAGTACTTGCACTTATGGGCGTACTAGTATTTGCAGTGCCAAGTGCAATGAATTTTCTGTCAGGATTTCCAGAGAGCTCGCGCGGAATACTTGTTGTTCCGTCTCTCATACTTTATACTATGCCGCAATGGTTTTCTGGAATTGCATTGCTTGGAATATTTGTTGGCGGACTTGTTCCTGCAGCTATTATGGCAATGGCGCAAGCAAATCTACTAACAAGAAATGTGATCAAAGAATTCAGGCCGAATATTTCAGATAAATTAGAGATAAGAATTACCAAGATCTCATCAACGGTCTTCAAGTTTATTGCGCTGGGTTTTGTGTTTGTAGTTCCTGCTACATATGCCATATCTTTGCAGTTGCTTGGCGGAATATTGATTGCCCAGATATTGCCGGCAGTTCTTTTTGGGCTGTATGTCAAGTCGTTGAAAAGAACTCCGCTTATCATAGGTCTGTTAGTAGGCATTGGTTCCGGCATTTACATGGTAGAGGCAGCAAACAATTTTGGGGCACTTACTGTTTCACTCTTCAATACTGGATTTGGGGCAATCTATATAGCTGTGATATCTCTTACCATAAATCTGATAATATCTTTTAGCGGAAGTTATGTAATGAACACGATACAGAAAAAGAAAAGCGAATCATGATTATTTTAGAGATAGATAGTAAAGCTAGTTTCCTACTCGTATTCCATCAGTTTTTTCTCTTCTAGAAGAGTATGTAGGTTGTGAACTGCCCTGTATACCTCAGTCTCCTTCTTTGTACCGGTACAGACAAGCTTGCCTGAAGCAAAGATTAGCACAACAGATCTTGGGTCAAGCATCCTATGGATTAGACCTGGGAATTGTTCTGGTTCATACATGCTTCTTGGGAGACTTCGTGCTGCCCTCTCAAGGTGCACCTTTCCACCAAGACTTACAGAGGCAACTATGTTTTGTATGGTTATCTCAGGATCATTTTTGATCTTTATCTTTCCCTTCCTAAGTTTTTGAACTACCGTTCTTACCGCGTTAATTGCAGCATCCTCAGATTTAGAGCCTGTACAGACCATCTTGCCTGAGCTGAAGATCAACGTAGCGGTCTTCGGAGACTTTAATCTAAAGACAAGGCCCGGAAATTGCTCTGGATGGTATTCTACGTCTGGGAATGTTTTTGTTATCTCTACCAAGTCAATCTTTTGATCTACCGAGGCAGAAGCAACGACGTTTACAATATCTACAATCGGTTTTGTCTGGGGCACTGGTAAGGGTATAAATTAATACTATATATACCAACTACATATTCCAAGCAAGAAAAATCCAGAAAGCATACCTTCAGGTATCGGATGCGTTTATCAGATCCAGATCCCCCTAGTACGAGGCACACGAGACGGTTCCACTTATCATTTTCACGTCTGCGTCTTTTGATATATCGTAGATGATGCCAAGGGTCATCAGTCCAACGATCCTTAGCATACTGTGGTCCTCCATTGCGATCTCATATCCATATTTTTGGCCCAGCGTAAACCTCTTCTTATCTAGGTCAATTCCTTCATTGTACTGAACAACAATTTCTCCATGTGGGTCTACATCTGTGAACTTTCTTTCATAGTACATCGCTTGCATTGCAAGTTCCGGTTCAATTTTTTGTAGTTTATTCTGTACATCTCTTAGGAACTTGTCGTATTCTGCCTCAATTAGTTGAGACATGACATTAATGCGTCAAGATCTTATTTAAATTTGACAAGTAACGCGTAGCAGAGTAATGAAGAAATGATTTGTTCAGAAATCAACAAATGCGCATGAGTCATTTACCAGATATGACATACATGCGTCTTCACACATGTTTATAATATACAAGTTTTATGCAGTAC
>JASHOW010000077.1 GCA_030038445.1 Nitrosopumilaceae archaeon | reverse complement strand
GCCCACATGAAGATATACGTCTTTGACATGAGTCTTCTGAGCCCACCCATATCTGTCATGAATCTAGAACCAACTACATGCAACAACGATCCTGCCGCCATGAATAATGATGCTTTAAACATTGCATGTGAAATAAGATGGAAGAAACCTGCAGTGTAACCATCGACAAACTGCCGCGATAGTCCAGCTATACCAAGTGCCATCATCATATAACCAATTTGTGAGCCTGTTGAATATGCAAGTACTTTCTTTATTTCGGTGTGAACCATTCCTTGAGTAGCTAGCAGAAATGCTGTAATTGCACCGACCCAAGCTACTACTTCGAAGAACTGATCCATGTTGATACCAGCAGCTGCCAAGGCAAAGAACAATGGACCCAATCTTGCAACCAAAAATACACCAGCCTTTACCATCGTAGCTGCATGAATCAAGGCAGAAACGGACGTAGGGCCAGTCATTGCCTCAAGTAACCATTCGTTTAGTGGAAATTGTGCCGACTTTCCTATGGCTCCTCCAAATAACAAGACGGCCGCAGGAATCAACAGGTTTTGGGAGGACATTGCAGTTGCCCAGCTTGTGTTTGTGGCCAATTCTTTGAATCCAAATGTACCTGCAAAAGCAAAGATTAGAAACATTCCAGCTAGCATCATGATATCACCGACCTTGGTCATGATGAAAGCCTTCATTCCGGCTTGAGTTGGCGAATAGTAATCCAACAATCCAAGCACCGTCCGTCCTTCGGTTCCCACATGATCCTTCTTTTTGTCTCTATACCAAAATCCTACTAATGCATAAGATGCAAGACCTACACCTTCCCATCCAAAGAAAAGTTGTAGGAAATTGTCTGATAACACAATTAACTGCATTGAGCCAATAAAGAAGGACATCCAGAAGAAGAATCTCATTAGATCCTTGTCTCCCTTCATGTAACCCAAGCTGTATACAAAAATCAGAAACGATATCCACGCAACAACATTAGTCATTATTGCGGACAATGGATCAGCCAAGATGCCAGCCTTTAGCCCGATTGAAGATATCCAAGGAATTTGATTATGAATCTCCTGGTTGTGCAGTGCAACTGGAATGAGGGTAGCAGCAGAAATAGCACTAGCTAACGCAAATGCTACAGCAACATATCCAGAGGAGCTTTTTGATACTTTTGCTGCTGCAGGTATTATCAATGCACCAACAAATGGCAATATCCAAATTGCCCATACGTTTAATGCACCAATGCTAAAACCTAGAGAACTAAAATCCATGTTCTACACTCCCACCAATCCTTTCATGAAAGGAATTATTTGATTAAAGAAGATATCAGGATCTATTCCAATAACAATCGTAAATCCAGCTAACATCATCATTGGACCTGTTACATACCAGTTTGCTTCCTTGGTGTTTTCAAGATGTTCTGGAAGTTTTCCAAGGAAGACTCGTTTTATCATCCACAAAGAGTATGCCATAGTAATAACAGTGGCAATAAGTCCAAGAGCAAATGAGACCATTCTGACTGTAGATCCTTCCTGAATTGCAGTCTGCAATGCACCATTAAACATGGTCCATTCTGCCATGAATCCACTAGTTGGTGGAACTCCTACTATAGTAAGTACTCCAATCATTGCACAGGTAGCAGTGATTGGCATTTTTCCTGCAAGCCCTCCCATTTTTGTGATACTCCTAGTACCAACTTGAAGGATGATTGCCCCAACCATCATGAAGAGAATTACCTTACCGATACTATGTGATACAAATAGCATCTCAGAACCAGAAAGTCCGAGTGCTGAGGCAGAACCTATTCCAAAAAGGATGTAACCCATTTGGCTAATACTTGAATAAGCAAAGAATTTTTTAATATCATCTTGAACTAGAGCCATTATTCCTCCGTAGATCATAGTTCCAACTCCCCACAGGTTCAGAAATAACGCAAAGTGAGCATATTCGCTTGGCAAAAGCATAACCAACAATCTAAAGAAACCATAAGCGCCTACGCCTAACATTGCTCCAGATGAGAGTGCATTAAGCGGAGTTGGGGCCGCTCTATACGTGTGTGGTAACCATATGTGTACAACAAATGCAGCCATCTTTACGCCAAGTCCCACAATTATTGCCACCGCAGCAAGCGCAAGAATGTGATGCGGAATCGTATGTTCTTGAATATCAGCATAGTTGAAGCTTCCTGCATAGAGCCCTATTGTAAGAAAACCAAGAAGAAGAATCACCGCCCCTACATGCGTCCAGAAGAAGAACAGTAAAGCAACCCTTCTCTTTGCCTCGTAACCCCAAAATGCTATGATAAAGAAGCCTGGAATCAGCATGACCTCAAAGAAGACATAGAATTCTACGAGATTTGTTGCAAGGACAGCGCCAAGCATTCCCATGGCCATGACAAGATAAAGTGCAAAGTAAACTCCAATCTGGTGATTCACATGATCTTTCATTGCTGATGATTCTACCATCGCAGTAGGCCCATCGCCAATCACTTGTTTTTGAGCCTTCATTTTTTCTTCATATTGTGCAGTTATCTTTGCTACCATGTAGGGTTTGGAAAAGAGTGCCACTACTGTTGAAATTACATATATCATTATAGCAAATGGCGATGCAAGACCGTCTAACACTAGACCAAATTCTCCAAATTGCTGAGTCCAAGTATAGTGTTCTCCATACGTACCTGACAGCGATCCCACTACAATTAATGCAGTACAGTATGCCAAGATACCAAAGCTAAACCATGTTGCAGCATTAGGTCCTGATTTTCTTCCAAGGAAATATGCTACCGGAGATAACAACAATGGCAGGAAGATTGCCTGAAGTAGGATAAACTGCATTATCCTTTCAGGCTCCTAAAGTCTTCAATATCAATATTCTTGTACATTCTGTATGCTACAATAACTAATGCAAGTCCGACTGCAACTTCTGCAGCCGCAATTGCAATGGAAAAGAGAGCCAGCGTTTGTCCCTGACTGTTTGGAATAAATCTAGCAAATGCAACTAGATTCAGATTTGCTGAATTGATTATCATCTCTATCCCAAATAGCATTCTGATTGCATTTCGCTTCACAGACATGCCATAAATGCCAATGGCCAAGAGGGCCACCGAGACTAGGACAAAATCAATCAGTTCGTTGGTCATTTGTCATATCCTCCCTTCTTGCCAAAGTCAACGCACCAACTACAGATGAAGCCAAAATCAATGCCATGACTATAAGAGCTGGCGAATAATATGTCAGGAAATCTTCACCAATTTTCTTGTAATCTACTGATGGAGAGTTTGTTTCTATTGATTTCATACCAGAGCCAATTATTATCATGCCAATACCAAGCATCAATGCCAGCATGAGTCCAATTCCTGCATATCTCCTTCTTTTATCCTCAATCTTGTTGAATATCAGTTCACGTCTTACCAACATAACCGTAAATAAAATTAATACCGCAATGGATCCGACGTAAACTGAAAGTTGGAACATTGCTACAAAAGGTGCGTCTAGCAATAAGAAAAATCCAGCTATGCCAGATAACGTTAGCATGAGAGCTATTGAACCATAAATCAATGAACGAATTTCAAGCGCTACTATAGCACTACCAATAGTTAAAACAGAGAGAGCTAAAAATACAGCATCAACCATGTGTTGCACCCCTGTCATCAATCTTTATTTCCACATCCTGTGAGATCTTTGGCTTGATGCCAAGCTGAGCAGGGGTGTAAATCAAAGCAGATTTTGTAAAAGAGGAAAGCTCATAGTCATTTGTCATGTATAACGCATAGAATGGACATGCGTCTACGCATAGTCCACAGAATACACATTTGCCATAATCTATCTGTGGCATTATTGCCTTCTTGTTTTGTTTCCATGTCTCGTTAACCTTGACCATACCAATGGCTTCTGCGATTCCTTCACATGCTACAGAACAGAGCTGACATCCTGTACAATGTTCATGGTATAGTATGTGTCTGCCACGCAGGCCGGCTATTCCCACACCCGTATCTGGATTGAATTGAAAACCGTCACCGACAAATTTTAGCTTCTGTTCAGGATATCGTAGTGTAAACCTTCTAATTGCAAGATGTTTTACACCTGAGTTTAGTGCCCTTATAATTCCGCCAGCGGTACTCATTGAATCAATCCTCCTGGTCCCAAGACACCTGCGTATAGCAATCCAAGAGCTATAAAGATGTTAATGAAGGCAAGGCCTATCAGTTTGTACCAACCTGTATGTAACAACATATCTATCCTAATTCTTGGAAATACACCACGTGGCAATAAAATCAAAAGTATGACCCCGACAGTTTTTATTACAAACCACAAGGTTCCATTAAGCATCTGTTGATCAAAGAGTGGGAGACCTGCAATCTTTGCAGTTACCGGCCCTATAGTAATTCCTTGAGTCACTATGTCCGCTGGGAAGGGTGGCCAGACTGATGGTCCATTCCATCCACCAAGAAATAGTACTGTAAACAAACCTGCAAATGCATATAGTTTCAGATATGTTCCAAGCTGTATTAGACCATACATCATGCCTGAGAACTCTGTCAACCATCCCGCTACTATCTCACTTTCTGCTTCTGGGAGATCAAATGGTATTCTCTCAAGTTCTGCAATTATACAAATGAAAAATACGATAGCGCTGATGGGTGTAAAGACAATCCACCAATAGTGTTGCTGTGATTCAACAATTTGTGAAAGATTTAATGTGCCTGTCAGAATTACAATGCTGAGCAGAGACAGAATCAGCGGAATTTCAAATGCGATCATTTGATGTAACGCTCTTAGACCTCCAATGAATGTCCACTTGTTATTTGCAGCCCAAGCAGTAAGGACAGATATTATTGGAAAGAACCCAATAGTGGCAAAAACTGCAAGCAATCCTACAGATGGATTAGCAACTACCCACCCGCCAGGAGCTACTGGAATTAATGAGACAAAGGCACCCGCTGTACCAACAAATAGCAATGGTCCCACCCAGAAGATTGGTTTATCTGCCTTTGCTGGAATTATAATTTCCTTTGATATCAATTTCAGTCCATCGCCCATGAGCTGAAGTATACCCTCTATCTTACCGCAATAAAGCGGACCAACTCTAAGCTGCATTTTGGCTAGGAATTTTCTTTCCACAAAGATGGTAGCAGCTGCAAGAAGTGCCGCAAATCCAAATCCTGGAAATGCAAGAACGTGGAAAAATGTTGTATGCAGTAATGTCTTTATTATAGGCAATGTACGCGATGGATCTGCCATCCATGTCATGGCAAGATATGGCGTTAAGAGTTGATTATTGATAAGGGGCATTTTGATATAAAATAGTACGATAAAGACAATTGGAAGCCCAACAAGTGAGAATATTAGTAGAACCCAGAAGATTATGTCAGTCAACGAAGCGATGAATCTGCTTAGTCTGAATTGTGGCGCAATTGTTGACATTTACCTATCTGCCTCCACAGGCCAATAATTAAGACTCCAATAAACAGCCGGCATGTTACCTAACAATTCTCCTTTTAACAGATATGGCATACAAATCAAATTTCTAAAGGAACCAACGCTTATCTTGACTCGATATGGTTCAGGTCTATTGTTTGATACTATGTAATATCCAAGTGCCCCCCTGCCAGATTCGACTCTTTTGTACACCTCATCATTTCCACCTTTGGGATTTGGTTTTAGCTTTGTACGTACAGAACCTGATTTTGGCATCTTTCTTATTGCATCTCTGATTATCCTACAGCTTTCAAACATCTCAAGATATGGAACGTAAGATCTTGCATAAGAATCGCCTTCCTTCATCACTACAGTTTCAAAATCTAGATTCTCATAAACATCGTAGGGCTCCTTCTTTCTTATATCAAAGTTCACTCCCGAAGCCCTCAGAACAGAACCGGTAGTACCAAGTCTTATTGCATCTGTTCTTGATAATACTCCAGTTCCTTCGGTTCTACTTATTAAAAGAGGATTTTTGTAGAATATAGCTTGGTATTCTTTGATTCTTTTCTCAAAATAATCCACTTGTCTGAGACATCTTTCTTCAAAGTTAGCAGGTAAGTCATTTCGTACTCCCCCTGGTACAAGATATGCATGAGTTACTCGTGCACCTGACATTGCTTCTAAAAGATCAATGAACAGTTCACGATCTCCAGCTGGCCACATGAACATAGTAGAGTGACCAAGAAAAATTCCATAGATTGCAAGCCAGTAAAGTGTATAGATACACCTATTGAGTTCAGCTGCTATTACTCGAATGTATTTTGCTCTCTCCGGGACTTCGATTCCTAGCAATTCTTCTGTTGCAAGACAATATGGATAAAGTATGTTTGACGAGTCATGGATAACTGGCCTTTCCAGATGCGGAATATTTTGAATATAGTTTCTGTACTCTGCCATTTTTTCTTCGCCACGATGTACATATCCAGGATCAGGATCGCATGAAACAATGTAATCGCCGTCTACTTTGATTATAAGTCTCATATGGCCAGAGCCTGGATGTTGCGGTCCTACATTGAGTGTCATTATCCTGTCGTCCACTTTTTCAAGTTGAATTCCCGGAGGTAGCTGTGTTGTCATTTTATCTTCCCTTTATCTTGAAATCTTTTCTAAATGGTGGAATGTCTGCCCAATCTTCTGGGAGAAGTAATCGCCTATTATCTGGATGACCTTCAAAATATACACCAAACATTTCAAAACATTCTCTTTCATGAAATTCAACACTGTAAAAAACCTCTCTTAGAGATGTCATTCTCGAGCTATCTTTTCCTGGATTTGGAATTTCTTCACGCGGTACCCTAGTGGCAAGTGTTAGAACCTGAGTAGCCAGTTTTTCATCAGTATAAGAGCCTAAATGATAGACAACTTCAATTTCCTTTGAATCAGGATAATCTACGCCAGAAACTGACTCGGCGTGATCATATCCTAGTTCATCACGAATAAAGTAGGCAACATCTGAGATATCTTCCTTTTTTGTAGAGACACGAATTCTGTTTGCCCGCACATAGTCTACGCTTACTTTAGAACCAAATTTTGAAGCAATTTTATCAGAGATTGATTTTTCAAATTGAGGAACGGGCCGTTGGCTAACAGGAGTGTCTGAAGAAAGAGCGGTACTTTTTTCTTCATGTGATTTAGTTTCATCTTTTGATATGGATTTGTCATCTTCAGATGATGCCACCGCAGTCTCGCTGGGTTGCCCATCCTTTTCGTTTTCCGAACTCATGGCTATGCACCCTTCATCCGCTTGATTTTTTCCTGAAGTAACATGCATCCTTGAATTAGGGTCTCAGGTCTTGGAGGACAACCTGGAACATAGATATCAACTGGCAGTACCCCATCAATACCTGGAAGTACATTATATGAATCAAAGTACAATCCACCAGTAATTGCGCATGCGCCCATGGCTATTACATACTTTGGATCAGGCATTTGATCATAGACCATTCTCAGTCTAGGCGCCATCTTTCTAGTGATTGTACCCATTACAACAATAAGATCACATTGTCGAAGAGAACCGAAGGCTTCTATAATTCCAAATCGCTCCACATCATATCTTGGGCTTGAAGCAGCTCCAAACTCCACACTACAACATGCAGTTTCAAGGTGTACTGGCCATAACGACCAGATTCTGCCCCAATTGATAGCATAATCCAAAGGTTTGCCAACAGCCCTTACAAGTATGTCCCCTAACTTTCCGACTAGAACATTAGTAGCGTGTGGTGCTGTTTCTTGATTAAAGAATTCCTTTAGCATCTCTCTTTCCTACCTCGAATTCTTTCAATATTTGATTTAAAAGTTACCAAACGTTTTTCCTCCCTGCTTGATACAAAGCGTAAGCAAAAGCTGCAAACATTACCCCAAGAAAGGCAATTATTGGAAGAGTTGCCGCTTTTGGTAGACCTATGATGCTGCTGCCCCAAGCATATAGGAAGATTGACATTACATCAAAAACGACAAACATCAATACGTAGGAATAATATTGCATCATGAAATGTGTGCGGCCCTCTTCTTTTGGAACCTGACCTGACTCCATAGGGAGAAACTTGACAGGGCTGCTTGTTCTCTTTGGTGCGATCATTCGAGAAAGAATCAGAGCTGGGCCTGTTGCTACGACTGCAAATCCAAACATTAGTAAAACTGGACTAAAACTACTTGCAGCTTCTCCTACCAAAGTAGCTAACAAGCCAATCGGAGAGTATAAAAATCTATGCACATTATGCGATCATTATTTTGATTTGAAAGTAATTTTTCATCGATTTTCTAGATTAATCAATAATCTTTGATTAATCAAAGAGAATTTTCTGAAAATAAATAACATCCATTCTTGAAGATGATTGATATATAGCCATAGACAAATCATCACATGGTAAACGTTGGAGACAAAGCACCATCTTTTACCTTGGTAGACACAGACCTTAAGATGCGAAGTTTGGATGACTTTAAAGGAAAGAAGACAGTTCTTTCGTTTTTTGTTGCGGCAAGTTCTCCAGTATGCACCAAAGAGATGTGTACGTTCAGAGATAGTTGGGATGAAATATCAAAACTTGGTGCTCAGGTAATAGGCATAAGCAACGACGGGCCATTTGCTAACAAGGCATTTGCAGAAAGTCAGCACCTCAATTTTCCTGTGCTTGGAGATTACAAAAGCCAAACTATCCGAGATTATGGAGTATTAATGCCTGACCTGTTGCATGTCAAGGGATACGATGCAGCTAAACGATCCATCTTTATTGTAGATGAGAAAGGAATTGTCATATACAAGTGGGTCTCTGATAACCCCCTGATAGAACCAAACTACCAAGAGATAATTGACTTCCTAAAGAAGAGAGAATAATTTTATTCTATACTTTATTTTCTTATTTTTAACAAATATTGTTCTATTCTATTTCTGCAAGCACATCATTTTTTGCGACTGATCCGCCCTGTTTTATTTTTAATGATTTTACTACACCATCTTTGTGTGACTTTATTGAGACTTGCATCTTCATTGATTCCAAAACACATACGATATCTCCCCTCTTTACATTATCACCTTGAGATACATTTATTGAAACAACCCGTCCAGGAATTTGGCTCTTCAAGTTCACTTGCGAGTCTACAGATGATTCCATGCCAGAGTTTTTGTAAACAATCTTGTCCATGTCAGGACGTTTGTTAAAGGTCAATTTGGTGCCGTCTACCACTACTGTGATCTTTGACGTGCTATTTTCTAGGTATTTTGCAGTATGAAATGAATTGTCCAGCATGAATTCAATTTTTTCCTGGCTCATGTTTAAGATCCTTAGATTGCGTTCGTTGTTGTTTATTTTTACAACAAACTCGTTATTTCCAAGCGATTTGACTATGGCGCCATCTAAATTTTCATCAGTGTTTTCTAGTTTGAATTTCATTTCTAATTCTTATCCAGCTGGGCTTTCCAGCGTACATTGTGTTCCTTATGCGTCCTTACTTTATTTTTTAGAAATTCAGAGTGTATTAATGTAGCAGCAAGTGCAGCCTCTGATTTTGTTGATGCCTCTTTCTTAAGATCATCGCGCAGCCTGTCAAGAATCTTGAATCTTTCAAGAAAATCAGTTGATAAATCTCCTGAAATGAATTCTTTTGTATCAAGTATAGTCTTATAGAGTGGAATAGCAGTTTCCACACCTTCTATGTAAAAGTCGGAAAGCGAGATTTGCATTCTTTGTCTTGCCTCTTCAAAGTTTTGACCCCATGTGATGAGTTTTGCCATCAACGAGTCATAATATGGAGAGACGGAGCATCCAGGATACAGATAAGTGTCAACTCTTACTCCTGGTCCTGAAGGAATATTGACGTCATAAATTCGTCCTGTAGACGGGGCAAAGTCTAGAAATGTATCCTCTGCATTTATTCTGCACTCTATAGCACAGCCATTTACCTTAAGGTCTTTTTGCTTAAATGGTATCTCTTTTCCATTTGCTATATCAATTTGCAGTTTAACAAGATCCAATCCAGAAACAAGCTCCGTTACAGGATGTTCAACTTGGAGCCTGGCATTAATTTCGATAAAGTAGAATGTACCGTCATCCAATCTTAGAAATTCCGCAGTGCCTGCGTTAAGATAGTCTACTGCAATTGCTGCATTTACTGCTAGCTGTCCTATCTCATCACGAGTTTTTTGGTCAACCACTGGAGATGGAGACATCTCGATTAATTTCTTGTGACGTCTTTGAATAGAACATTCTCTTTCAAAGATATGTACTGTATTTCCATGTTTGTCCCTGGCCAATTGAAGTTCGATATGCCTTATTTTTGGTAGAAATTTTTCAACAAAAAGTGCTGACTTGCCAAAGGCTGCCTTTGATTCTCCTGATGCAAGATCAAAGGCCTGCTTTAGTTCCTTTTCGTTATGTACAAGTCTAATGCCTCTACCGCCTCCACCAAATACTGATTTTAGCAAAACAGGATATCCGATAGTATGTGCAATATCAAGGGCCTTTTCCACTTCTTCAACTATTCCAGGACTGCCTGGTACAGTCGGTACTTTTGCAGCTGCCATTGCTGCCTTGCATAACATCTTGTCACCACAAAGCCTCATAGATTTTCCAGAAGGACCTATGAAGTTGAGTTTATTTTTCTCGCAAAGATCAGCAAAGTCGGCATTTTCAGATAGGAAACCATATCCTGGATGGATTGCATCAGATCCTGAATTTACTGCTGCTTCAACTATTTTTTCCATGTTAAGATAGCTTTGCGCAGGAGACGGTGGGCCTATATGATATGATTCTGAGGCCATCTTGACATGTTTTGAGTTTACGTCTTCGTCTGAATAGATTGCTACAGATTTTATCCCTAGAGCGTTACACGTCTTGATTACACGGATGGCGATTTCGCCTCTGTTTGCTATGAGAATTTTTTTGATCATATCTAGCTCAGAGATTTATGTTTCCATGTTTGCGTGGAATTCGTCGTTCTCTCTTGTTTGCAAGTCCTTCTAGAGCACGGATGATAGCAGGTCTGGTCTCAGCTGGGTCTATCACTGTATCAATAGTACCATATGAAGCGGCTACGTATGGATTTGCAAATTTTTCAGTAAAATTATCAACAAGTTGCTTCTTTAGGGCGACTGGATCTTTTGCTGCATCAAGTTCCTTTCTATTCATAATCCTTACTGCAGCCTCAGAGCCTAATACCGCAATCTGTGCAGTAGGCCAAGCATAATTCATGTCTGTGCCCAAGTTCTTACTTCCCATTGCAATGTAAGCACCTCCGTAGGCTTTCCCAACTATTATGGTAATTTTGGGCACTGTTGCTTCACAATATGCGTACAAGAGTTTGCTACCGTGACGAATTATGCCTCCATGTTCCTGCTGTGTTCCCGGCATGTATCCTGGTGTATCAACAAGGGTAATAATTGGAATATTATAACAATCACAGAATCTAACAAATCTTGCAGCTTTGTTTGATGAATCGATGTCAAGTGCTCCTGCTAACACCATGGGCTGGTTTGCAACAATTCCTACCGTTTTTCCATGCATTCTTCCAAACCCAACAATAACATTTGCCGCAAACAGTTCATGAATCTCAAAGAACTGGTGATTATCTACAATGGAATGTATGATTTCTTTCATATCATATGGTTGCAGTGGATTTTCTGGAACTATGTTTATCAGATTGTTGTCCAGTCTGTTTGGATCATCACCAGTATCCACTATCGGTGGCTCTTCAGTATTGTTTTGAGGTATGTACGACAACAATGATTTGACAATATCCATACATTGGTACTCATTCTTGGCAACAAACTGGGAAACGCCGCTAATCTTTCCATGAGACATTGCACCTCCAAGTTCATCAAATGAGACTTCTTCTCCTAGAACCGTTTTGACTACTTCTGGGCCTGTAACAAACATGGTTGCAAGTTTGTCTACCATGATAACAAAATCTGTCATGGCCGGAGAATACACTGCTCCCCCTGCAGATGGACCTATGCTGCAGGTAATTTGAGGAACTACACCGGAGGCAGATTGATTGTGATAGAATATACTGGCAAATCCATCAAGACTTAGGATACCCTCTTGAATTCTGGCTCCGCCAGAATCTATTATTCCAATTATGGGGCAACCTACACGTGTTGCATGCTCCATGACCTTGGTTATTTTTTTTGCACCCATCTCACTTAGTGTTCCGCCAAGAACAGTAAAATCATAGGCAAAAAGGAAGACCTTGCGACCATTTATTGTTCCGTATCCACTTACTACTCCATCTCCAAAGAATTTCTTATTTTGCATATCAAATTCATAATAATGATGAGTTACAAGAGCATCTATCTCGGTAAAACTGCCTTCATCAAGTAAAAGATCAACTCTTTCTCTTGCAGTAAGCTTGCCCTTTTCGTGTTGAGATTGAATTCTTTCCTCTCCGCCACTCTGTTCTGCTTGTCGTCTCTTGTGCAGAAAATTTTTCAGTTTTTCAGAGTGCATAATTCGAATTAGAAGCGATTACCAACCTATATTAATTTACTCAGTTTTGACTTCTCTAATTCCGTCCCGGCCACCCTTTGCATTTCTGAAAACGTTCATCCCCATATGATAATTCTCCCACAAAGTTTCCAGAACTTGAAGTTGTTCGGTCGTTTGCTGTAGTATCTCGCTACTTGTGCTTGGATCAGACTGTAATTTCTTAGCCTTTTCCCTCGTCTCGGCAAGCAGAGCCTCAAGTCCCACCTCATAGTTTGATTCCCCATGAAATGCCGGGTCAAGAGGAGTGATCTTTGTGGTCTTGTCTGTCATAGGTCTCACTCCCGTAGGGGTAAATTTTAACTTTTTACTTTAGTCACGCACCGAGATTACTTGATTCAATCTTTGATGTTGATGATTGGAAACTGTTTTACTATTGCCTTCTGATATAGTGCAAAAGACCCTTTTTCTTCATAACATTTCTTGCATATGCATAGCTGCGAGACTTTGTTTCTGTCACAGTCATCTGCAAACTCGCATTGCAGGCATCCCGCAGATCCGCCACAGATGGCACATTTTAGTTCCAGAACCTCAGTGCATGCAGTATGCTTGACCCCCAATCCTTTTGCCCACAAAGCCATCTCATTTACCTCAATTTTTTTCTTGCAAACTATACAGTTTCCAGGGAACTTCATAGGTATGGAACGCCAGCTCATTTTATAATGGCGATCTCCTTTTGGATGATTTCGTTTTCAGTCTCGTTAAAATCCATTAATAGTGTCTTATTTTTGGTGCATGTCAACAGATAAGGAAGATAGAAGGTTGCAAAAGTACTTCTAGAAACATGCATCTTCTTTGCAAGACTTGCCTCCAGTTCTTTTATTGCTTTACCATCCCACCTTAGTCTAGTTATCAGGGGCCATGGGAGATTATATTGCGAGTATCTAATCGGAACATCTTTTCTGTAAAGTCTAATAAGAATTGAATCCAGATATCGCAAAAGTCTCCATTGTTGCTCTTGCATTATTTTTCCATACAGCATATCGGCTTCCGATATTATACCAAGCATTTCTTTCATGTCTTTTGTTGAGAGCGAGCTTGTGATTACGCTTGAATAAAATGCGTTTATCTTTTCTTGCGGATCTATTCTTAAAGAATAGAGTATTGCCATTGCCTCTTCCTTTGATTTTGCTTTGAAAAATGCGTTTATAGTAGATTCCACATCGGTTGTTTCAAACGACTTTTCTGTTTGGGGTTCAAATCCAGATACAAGTATCTGAGAAGAGTTTAGAATTGACCTTATATCGCCTCGCGAATCAAGGACTAGTTTTATCATGGTCCCAATCTTAAGTGAGGCCCCTTCCTTTTGTAAAATTGTGTCCAGATAGAATCGTAATAGCCTAGGAGGGATCGGATTCATTTTTATCGTTGTTGTGGCTTTCTTGATGTCTTTCATTTTATCAGAACTATCAGAATTTGCGGCTAAGATTATTGGAACTGTCGGCTCCTTTAGAATATCTACCAGTGCAGCAACTCCTCCAAAATCAGATCTTCCATGAATTCCATCCACTTCGTCTACAAAGATCATGATCTTGCCAAGAATTCCAGCATTTCCCAAAACTGGATTGAGTATCTCTTGGATACGCTGTTTGTTCCGAACATCGCTTGCATTAAGGCTTATTAGATCATATCCGAACTGTTTTGCACCAAGTAATGCCATGGTAGTCTTTCCAATACCAGGAGGCCCAACCAGTAACAATGGTTTTGTACCTTTGATCCACTTGGCAATCCACTTGACAAACGATTGTTTTGCTTCTTCATTACCAATCATTTCAAGAAGGTTTTTTGGCCTATATTTTTCAGACCACATCATGTTACATCATTTTGGTATCTTTGAATCAAATTCTGACCAGAGTTTTTGTTTTTGTAGCTGGTTAAACCAAAATGAGTTGTAATGTTCCACGGTAAGAAACAGAAATTCAAGAAAATCTCGATGTGAGAAATTTTCTGGTAAAAGTTCCAAGGCAAGCCTTGCCTCGCTAAGGTATAGATCACTTTTTTTCATTGTAAATTCAAATCCCTTTTGTACGCTACCTGTAAGTGTGGTATAATATAGTGGCCAGGAGGGCACTTTGACAAACTTGTTTTTAATCGAGTCCTCAATCTCGTTTCCGCATCCTACTGATTCTGCCGCCTTTGCCATTCCCAGATAGAAGATCTCGCCCAAGGGAAGGCGTGTTAGTGCCATATTTTTTCCTGCAGTACCCATAACGGCTCGATATTTTTTGTAGCATTCAATCATTGCTTCTTCGGTTATGCTTTTTGGTTTTGTCTTGAGTTTAAAATCAACATACTGGCCTACTCTGGCATCCTTGAAGCCTTTCTCAAATTCTTCCAATACCGGTTGTCCTCCGCTTTCAATCTTAGATCTGGCAAGCTGCAAAATGTACGGATTCATTAGTTTGTAGTCATCAAGATATTCTACATCTTCGTCTCTATCCATTATTCTATCCATTGGTTCGCTTAGATCTATTGCAATAATGTGGCCATCTATCAGATCAGTTTTCTTTTTGGCATCTCCATCTCCAAAATACTGTGATGATGCATCATAGAGGGCACTAAAGACAGGAAACGTCATTTTGACAAAGTTGGAATTAAGAATTCTTGTAACCCTATCAAGCAGTACATTGTAATCCTCAAGTCTTTTTTTAACAGGTTCTACCTGGGATTTTTCCAAGATTATCTCATTTGAGCCTACTTCGGATGCAAATTTTTCTTGAGTTTCGTAAGGTGTGTTATCAGACTTTATTTGCCTGTACAGATCGTCTGCAAATCTCTTTGTAAATTTTGGAAGCTCCTCTTCTGCCTCTTTTTTATATTTATCAAACTGCCTGTAGCCCTTGCTCTTGAACAGAGCCTGCTTTACTATGTCCTTGCCAGGTTTTGTTGACATTAGTGCATCTTTGCTGAAAATTGACTCGTCCTTGCTACTCACACATTGGCACAACTTTCTTTGCTATTTATGCATTGAGCTGTTTTTGTGTTATTTGAAATAAATTAGAGGATCGAAAATAAAATCTGTGAAAAAAATTGACGTCCTAAAGGAAGCTGCAAAGAGAGTCTATGACAATGTCAAGCACTTGCCAGGTACAGAAGAATCAGCTGGAGACTTTGGCAGAGGTGCTGGCGGAGACATATCAAGAAGAATAGACATACTGGCAGAACAAACGGTTTTAGATTATCTCAAAGAGATCAAATTTCCATGCATAGTACTAGGCGAAGAATGCGGCAGAGTAGAGATTTCAGATGGTCATGAAGGCACTATAATAATGGATGCCGTTGATGGGTCTACAAACGCCGTAAGAGGCATACCCTTTTCTTGCTGCTCGCTTGCATTTGCAACTGGAGATAAGCTCAGCTCTGTTACCGATGCGGCAATAATTGATTTGTATAATGGGGACCTGTATTACGCATCAAAAGGTCAAGGCGCTTTTATGAATGGGAAAAAGATTACAGTTCACAGGGAAAATCCGCTTTATTTTGTAGTTGGCCTTGACTTGTCAGGAATATCACCAGATTCGTTGCAGAGGCTGGCTCCAATCATTTCGGCATCAAACCATGTTAGACATTTTGGTGCAGTTGCATTAGAGCTTGCAATGTTTGCACGTGGGCTGGTGGACCTGTTTGTGGACCTTAGAGAAAAATTGCGAATCACCGATGTTGCTGCCGGGTACCTCATAGCATTGGAGGCTGGAGGAATCATAATTGATAGAAATTCAAATCCGCTTGACTCTGAATTTGGTTATGACAGGAAGATATCCTTCATTGCAGCAGCCAGCCGAGAAATTCTTGATGAAACAACCAGAAAATTGAACCTACAATGTTAAGATTTTGAATTAGTTTACATCTGAATCGTTAAAGAAAAATGTAAGCGCCCTTGGCGGGATTTGAACTCGCGTCGAGGCCGTGACAGGGCCCCATTCTAGACCGGGTTATACAAGGATTGGATTTATCCAAATCCTCTCTATACTACAAGGGCGTTGAAATATTGTGCACAAAAATCTGAGTTTAAAGCTTTCTTTTCGTCTAAAAATTTTGTAAAAGACTAAATTATACACAACTATGACCCTTCGCTATGGGTTCGTAGCTCAGCCAGGTAGAGTACCGGACTTTTAATCCGGCTGTCCGGGGTCCGAATCCCCGCGAACCCGCTGATATGTTAATTGAAAAACGATATTCTTCCCAAAATTACTAGGCTATTGAATAGTATTCACTGATAAATACCCTCTAAAAATAAAGAGAGTCTAACTAATGCAGGTGTAGTTCTGGAAATTCTGCTTGTTTTATTCCCAGGTCATTCTGAAGGGTTCTGATCTTTTTGGCATATTCTGACATTCTGGCGTGATCACTTTGCACTTTGGCAATTTTGTATCCTCGCCATGCCTTTTTCAAAGCTCCCCACGTCTGACCCGCAGTGTAGTTAGGTTTGTCCGATTGTGGTTGTACGAATTGGTACATGCTTACATCTCATTGCGGGAATTTTTTATCTATGGCCATGTGAAGCAAAATCAATGAAAAAGTCAAGATTACTCCATTAAAATCTCACTTTCAGGTACCTAGAATTACAAAAAATTTTTGTTAATTCGTGATTTTTCAATTTTTTGGGTTCTGTCTCATTACCGGTTGTTTCATTAGGTTGTTTCAGTGTAGTTGGTAATACTTTTTAGTAAATTCTTGCAAATAATGTTCGGTTGGTAAGCCTACACGGTGCCCGAAAGGGAACAACCAACCAGGTAAAATAAGATTAGAAAGTAGACGAGGCAGAAAGCCACCTATCATGATCTAGGGAAGATTCTAGTTCGAATCCCCGTCTACGCTTTTTCTTTTCATGTCTAATTAAATAAGTGAAATTATTCCTTATAGAGATCTTATGTTTGCTTGTTCATTGCAAATTCTAATAGATCCATCCACTTTGCTTTTTTATTCATAACCCCAATCTTCTGAGCTGGTGTTCTATTCTGCAAACTCATGTGAGGTCATACAAAGTTATAGTAAAACTTTAGATCTGCAAATATTTGATATTTACAGATTATAACATAACCACCTGTTGATATAGTCTTCAATGATCCATTTTCTGTTTAATCACAAGCATACATCATCTGGCTTAGCATATTTTTCAAACTTATACTACAAAATTTATATAATACTAAAAGTACAATTGCTGTATGAGGATAAATCTTGATCCAACTGTAAAAAGAGAGACAACATCTATCAAGATAGACCCTTTCGTATGGAAGGAAGCAAAAAAAGACGCCATAGATAGGGACATTGATTTATCACAGCTGGTAGAGATTGCATTGAAGACATGGCTTGAAGATGAAGATCCCAAGAAGATTAAAAATGTACTAAAGGAGAAGACGTAATTGCCATACGTAAGACAGCTGAAAAAACACATACCGCATGTGATAGAAACTGGAGATTTTTTAATTGAAGAGTCTGAGCGTTTGGAGAAGTATGTTGATACTGCAAAAGATCCACGAGAAAAGCTGCAATGGATGCTACTGAGTTTTCTTTGTAGTATTCAAGGTATGGAACGTCGCATTACCTTTTCCCAGATAGAGGATTTGGCTACATTGTTTGATTTGATAGAAAAATTGCCAAAAGGTCAGGAATTTGATGAGATCAGGGAAGCATTGCGTAAAACAAGCGAAAAAGTAAGGGAAACACTAGAACCCATCAAAGAGGCATACGACAAGGCAAAGAATTTTGAGAAGAGGATGATAGAAAATGGCGTCTACACATAGTCAAATCATTAGTAAAGAGACATTATCCAATCTTAAAGATTGGCGTGCAGACTGTAAGTGTATGAAAGATGCATTCTTATCAGAGTTGTCTAGAGAAAACGATCCATTAACAAAAACTCTCTACAAATCTCTTGCAGCATCCTTTGTTAACGCCGAATTGATATCATCATGGATTGAATTATCTCTTGTGGCAATTAATGATTTAGGCAAGGCTGTAAGCAATACGCCAAATAAACAAGAATTCAATTTGATGAAGAAAAAGCTGTTGAATTCAAGATCTTCCAGAATAAAACACACAAAGGTTATCAGGGGAATTAAAAGAGTATAGAAAATCTTTTGGTAGATACAAGCGGCGGTTCAAAGTATTAACTTGTATTTTTTGTGAGTGACATCACATTGTTTTTCAATGTTTCAAAAGATTCCCTTACCTCGTTGGTTCGCTTGTTGGTTCCAGTTATGTAGGCCTGAACTTTGCGTTTTCTGTTATCTATCATGTGTTGTTGCTCATGTTTTCCTGCAGAACCTTGAGATTTTCTGGTTTCAAGTGAATATTCAGGGGTTGTAGACTGGATTATCTTGTAGAGATCTTTTTCATTGATTTCACCATCGTGAATAATATTTTTTATTTCATCTGTAGATAGAGCAAGAAGTGATTTCTTTGAGTTTGACGCAATCTGAACCAGATTGCCTACAATTTTGTGTGCGTTTCTAAAGGGAATCCCTTTTCTTACCAGAGCTTCTGCTATATCAAGCGATATAGAATATCCACCATCTATTGCTTGGCGCAGTTTTTTTTCATTTACTTTCATAGTTTTCAGAAGTGAGTTTACAACCAAGAGTGATGAGATTAGTATTTTGGAAGTGGGCCAGATGGAAACTTTGACTTGTTGCAAGTCTCTGTTATATCCAGACGGCAGGCCCTTCAGATTTGACAGCACAGCCATCTGATATCCAATTACCTGTGATGTCTTGCCACGAATCAACTCCAGCACGTCTGGATTTTTCTTTTGTGGCATTACACTTGAAGTTGAGGTAAATCTATCAGCAAGCTCTATGAAGGAAAACTCGGATGTAGACCAGATTATAAAATCCTCTGCCATTCTGCTCAGATTCGTCATCAAGATAGACGCGTTTCCAAGATATTCAGCCACAAAGTCACGTGAGGTAGTTGCATCAATGGAATTTTCTATCAGGCCTTTAAATCCAAGCATCTTGGCGGTAGATTGCCTGTCTATTGGAATGCTTGTTCCCCCTACAGGGCCTGCGCCCAATGGGGATTCGTTGACCCTTCCATATGCCGTATAAAACCTGTCAAGATCCCTAAAAAGAGCATCGGCGTATGCAAGAAGAAAGTGAGAAAACAGTCCTACTTGTGCTTGCTGCATGTGCGTATACAATGGCATTATAACGTGCTGATTCTTCTCTGCCAGATTAACAAGTGTCTCTATAGTTTGATTAAGACAGAAGCAGACCATATTGATGTCATCGCGAATCTTCATCCTAATGTCAAGTGACACTTGGTCATTTCGTGATCTTGCAGTATGCATCTTTCCCCCTGCCTCTTTTCCCGCCTTTTTTATGACCAGAGATTCTATGAGCTCATGTATGTCTTCAGCTTCCGATTTTTCCGGGATGTTTTCTTTTAGTTTTTCTAGTGCGTCTAGAATTTTTGTAGCTTCTTGTTTGCTGAGAATTTTATTTTCTAAAAGCATCAGCGTATGAGCTTGGCTTCCCAAGATATCATACGTGGCAATCACAGAGTCGTCAGAGATCGATGAGAGAAATTCTAGTGTGATATCGTCTAATTTTCCGTCTAATCTGGACCTGTACATCAACTTAGAAAATAAAATGGTTATATATAGCATAGACGCTTTTTTGGTTCATGGCACAAGCGTCTACCGATTTAAGAAGACAAATTTTTGACGAGTTGACCAAGATTGTTGATCCAGAAATAAATGTCTCAATAATGGAGCTGGAGTTGGTGGATAACATAGACATTACAGGTCCAGATGTAAAGGTAGATTTGCACCTGACGAGTCCTTTTTGTCCAGCAATATTTGGGTTCAAGATTGCACAAGACGTTCATGATAACCTTCTGAGGATAGACGGAATAAGCGATGTCAAGGTAAACGTATCAAATCACTTTATGGCCGAGGCCATAAACAACCAAGTAAACTCTAGCAAAAATCCCAAAAAGCCCCAGTAAGAGAGAGCCTTATTTTCTAAATCCCAAGAGATAGCCACGGAGCAGTTGTATTGCCATCGCTGGATCTACACCTTTTGGACATACATTGCTGCATGAGCCGGCAAAATGGCACCTCCATATCCCGTGTGACTGGTCCACGATTTTGAGCCTGCCCTTCTTTCCCTCATCTCTGTTATCTGCAGTGTATCGGTATGCCTGTGCAAGTCCTTGTGGTCCAATAAATGACTTGTCTGTTGCCATGGTAGGACAGGCAGAGTTACACAGTCCACATTTGATACAATACGAAAACTGTAGGAATTTTTCGAGATCGTTTGGTGTCTGGATAAACTCCTTGGCACCTGGTTGCACCTCAGATCCTTCATTTATTATAAATGGCTTCATCTTCTTGTGAGTAGAAAAGAGTTGCTTAAAGTCAACTGCCAGATCTCTAATTATAGGAAAGTTACTCATTGGCTCTACTGTAATAACGTTTGAATCAAGTTCAGAGACCTTGGTATAGCACGCAAGTCTGGGCCTGCCATTAATTTTCATCCCGCATGAACCGCATGATGCTTGCCTGCAAGAATATCTGACAGCAACAGAGTGGTCAAGATTTTGTTTGACATGCAAAATTGCTTCAAGTACAGTAGTCCACTTTTGTACAGGAATTTGGAACTCGTCAAACTTTGCGGCAGAGTTTTCGGATGGATTTGACCTAGATATTCTAAGTGTTATTGTCTTTGGCGCAGATTCCACGGCGGGAGCTGGTGGTGGAGTTTGTTTTGTCGGCTCTGGTTTTTCCTCCCTTGATGCTGTTATGGCTGCCATTGTTATGAGATCCCCATTCCAGCCATCAATATGGTCCTTGAGCCATAAGCTATCAGAATTGCCATTGCCGCAATAGAGCCATAGTTTATTGCCCTTTCGTATGTAGCGCCCTGCTTTAGCTCTAGCAAGATGACTCGTAATCCATTAAATCCATGGACCGATAACAACACAAGTATTACCTCTAACATGAGCGCATACGGTAGAAAGTGATAGTTTGCCAGTACATTTTGATACTGTAATGAGTCAGAGAACTTTTGTGATAGTCTCATAAGAATGTGTACAGCTACAAGTGCTACTGCTCCAAGTGCAGTCCCATAATGTATCTTCATGATTATGCTTTCTCTCATCTTAATCACCAAACAGTACTCCTGCTCCATACATCATTGCCAGTGCAGCAAGTGCTATTGATACCCAGATGCAAAGCCTTTGTTTAGAGTTCAGCGAGGAGGCACGATATGGATATTCAGGCTGACCTGGCTTGCCTACTCCTTTTCCACCTTCACTTATCATAAGTCGTATACCATTTCCAGTATGGAAAACACACATGCCGATTACAAGCACAAGTACAAGGTGTCCTCCGGGAGTTTCTGTTAACGACAACATGTTGTTCCATGCTATCTTGCCATTGAGAATTGTGCTTGTTTCGTAAATATGGCCGATCAGATAGGCAAGCAATCCAAGGCCACTTATCCTTTGTAGCCAGTATGCGACTCTCTCTAGCCCATAGCGAGTGGGGTTTGCCATTCCCTTGATGCCTTCTCGGTTAGCAACTCGTTCGGCCATCAGTATTTTCTCTCCACTGGCTTGTATTTAGTAATAGTGACAGGATGTGTCTTGATGACTGGCTCTTTTGTGTCATAGTAAACTAGAGTATGGGTCAAAAAATTCTTGTCATCTCTGTCGGGGTAATCGGTTCTTGCATGAGCTCCCCTAGATTCTTTTCTCCATATTGCTCCCATTAAAATTACTTCAGCTACGCGAAACATTGAATCAAGTTCCATCACGTTTGTAAAATTAGTATTGTATTCTTTGGCTCTATCGTCTACATGTTTCCATGTTTTTTGTTTTAATTCCCTTATCAACTTGAGGCCATCAACAAGATCGTTTTCATTTCTAAAGACATAGGCCTTGTTATTCATTATCTCAGTTAATGTCTGCCTTACTTCATATGGATTTACACTGCCAGTACCCCGAAATATTCCGTCATAGATTCTCTTTTCCTCGTTTGCAACAAGATGTAGCGGAAATGGCACGGATGGTTTTCCATCCAAGATGTATTTAGCCGCAAGTTCGCCTGTAATCTTTCCCCATACAAGACACTCGGCGGTAGAGTTTGCGCCCAACCTATTTGCGCCATGAACACTGTTGCATGCAGCTTCACCCGCAGCCCATATTCCTTGAATTTCTGTGGCACCGTCAATATTAGTGTGAAGACCTCCCATCATGTAATGACATACTGGTCTGACATCTATTGGTTCGTCTGCAGGATCTATGCCTGAGAACTTTAATGATATCTCACGTATGGCAGGAAGCTTTCTTATGATTAGCTCTTTTCCCAGATGCCTCAAATCTAATTTCATGCAATCAACTCCAGTATCATGTTTGAAGCCATGTCCTTCATTGATTTCAGTTATCATGGCACGTGAAACTACATCTCTTGATGCAAGCTCCAGTTTACTTGGCGCATATTTTTTCATAAAACGCTCGCCCTTGTTATTGAGAAGATAACCGCCTTCTCCTCTTGCACCTTCGGTAATCAGAATTCCTGAAGGTAGTATGCCAGTAGGGTGAAATTGGACAAATTCCATGTCCTTTAATGCCATTCCAGCTCTGTAGGCCATATCCAGACCATCTGGAGTGGAAGCTAGCGCATATGTTGAAAAGCTGTAAACTCTTCCTGCCCCACCAGTAGCAATAATCAGGGCTTTTGCTTTGAATGTGTAAAAAGTACCGCTAGACATCTCGATAGCAGTGATACCGCAGAATCTTTGCCCGTCATGAATTATAGATGTAACAAACCATTCATTGTAGAACTCGATGTTATCAAATTTTTGGCATGTATCATACAGAGTTTGCATTTCATAGAACCCTACTTTGTCCTGAGCAAAGGTTGCTCTTGGAAAACTGTAGCCTCCAAAGTTCCTCTGGCCAATTCTGCCATCTTCTCTTCTAGACCATGGCATACCCCAATGCTCAAGTTGGTAAACCTCCGATGGCATCTCGGAGACAAGTTTCTCAATTACATCTTGATCACCTAGAAAATCACTTCCTTTTACAGTATCATAGACATGGGATTCGATAGTATCTCCATCCTCAGGATAAAGAACTGCCGCAGTTCCACCCTCGGCAGAAACAGAATGTGAACGCATGACCTGCAATTTTGAGATAACTGCAATTTTGATGTGTGGTGCAACTTTTGCAGCTTGAATTGCAGCTCTCAAGCCGGCAAGGCCAGAACCTACAATTAGAAGATCACTATCTATACTATTGACCATAATTCGACATCTTCCTTTTCAGACTTCATAAATATGTCTTGTGAAGAACAAGGTCAAGTTTGTCAGTCATTTTTTGCTGGAGATATCAGAAAACTGTTGCCCGAATCATTAATATGTATCGCTAGCGATATCACTAGCGATGATTTCCGACTGGTTTCAAAGGGTAGGAAGCTCAATACCAAGAGGATTCTCAAGATATTTCATTTTAGAGACACTAAAGAAGAGGCCAAGTACTGGAAAGGAGATAATTGATGCTGCAATTACCCAGAGCGGTGGAAAGTGGAAGCCTTCCCCAGGACTGATATATCCGCTACTTGGAAGATTGTTATATGAAGGTCTCATAGAAGAGACCAAAGATGGTAGATATCAGATAACTAAGAAAGGCAGGGCAGTTTCAGATGATCTTGAGACCTTGGATAAGATAGTCAAGAACCAACTTGATGTGGTTTTTAGAATGGGTAATGTAGGCAGATTTATGGCAATGGACCTAATAGAGCGCATTACCAGTATGGGAAATTCCCTTAGTGCCAACATATCATACATGACTAAGGACGAGACCCAGAGATACAGGAGATTCCTTGAGTCAGAGCTGCGTAAGGTTGAGGCTGCCGAAAAGAGACCTCAAGGCAAAGAGATCAGGATCAATTAAGCAATAAATAATTGTAAAACTGTTATAGCGACAGTTGACAAATATTAGAAAATTAATACATGACAAGTCAAAACCTCTTGTTTTTCCTGGTGTTTATGATGCAATAACGGCGCGAATAGCCCAAAAGGCAGGATTTGAGGCCATGTTTCAGACCGGATATGGTACATCTGCTGCCCTGCTTGGAATGCCTGATTATGGTTTTATCGGGTCTACGGAAACTATAGAAAATGCAAGGAGAATTTGCAAATCAGTTTCGGTTCCCGTGATAGTTGATGCAGATACAGGTTATGGAAATCCCTTGAGCGTATGGAAACTTGTCAATGAATTAGAATCTGTAGGAGCCTCTGGTATTTTTCTAGAGGACCAGAAGTGGCCAAAAAGATGTGGTCACATGTCAGGAAAGGAAGTGATACCCAAAGAGGAGTATAGTGAGAAACTACGTGCCGCACTTGATGCTAGAAAAAACAGGGATTTCATAGTTGTAGCAAGGACTGACTCTCGTGCTACCGAGGGACTTGATGCTGCAATTAAACGGGGCCTTTTGTATGAAGAGATCGGAGCAGATGCAATATTTATCGAAGCCCCCAAATCAGTTGATGAAATGAGAAAGATAGGCAAGTCGATAAAGGCACCGCTAGTGGCAAACATGATAGAGGGAGGGGCAACGCCATTACTTTCCTCCAGTGGTTTGCATAAAATGGGATTTAACATGATTCTTTATCCGCTTTCTGTTCTGTACGCCAACACATTTGCAACACTTCAGGTTTTAAAAGAACTAAAGAAGAATGGAACCACATCAAAGCTAAAAGATCATCTCGTTAATTTTGATCAGTTCAACGAGATCGTAGAATTATCCAAGTTCAAGAAGATGGAACACAAATACACTACAAAATTATAGAAAACAACAAAAAAGGAAGAGAGTATGCAAGGCCTTCCTAAGAATTGTTTCTCTTTACTTCTATTTCTATTGTAGAAACATTCCTAGAGCGTCCATCTTGTGATTGAAGTTGCTCTGATCCAATCTTGATGTTTCCGATTGAGTAACCTGCATTTTCGGTCTTTCGTGCAACTATTTGAGCTACGTCAACTGCACGACCAATGCTCAGTCCTCTTGCCTTGATAGATACTTTTGGTTGATTTGCCAACTGTATGAGCGCAGAAGTAACATACGCCATCAGAGGCTTCTTTCCGATGTAGATAGTTTCTCTAGATTCGGACATGTGCACTCTACCTCTTGGGATAATTTAAATCTAAGAATGCAAGAATTCGTGCAGTGAAGTTTTTCATTATACTAGTTTTTGTTTTTGTAGTGATTGGAATTAATGCAGCATATGGATATGGCGAAGTTTCCATATCCAATTTTAAGATAGTCAATTCTCTTGATGAAAACGTCACATCTCCAGTAGTAGACCAGCAGCTAAACCTACAGACATCTCTAAGAAACATAAGCCAGAGCGATACGAATTGGGCATATATCGTTCAGGTGATTGATTCAAACGGTGCAATATCAGATCTAAATTATGCTACAGGCTCTCTGATATCCAATCAAACTCTTACTGCAGCTCTTTCATGGACGCCACATGCAAGTGGAACTTATACAATTCAGATATTTGTGTGGGATAATTTACGTGATATTGATCCGCTGGCACCCACATACACGTCAACCATAACTGTGACTTGATATTTTTAAAAAGTTGATGGGTGGTCAGCCTACCATAGCGTCCAAAACTGCCCCATCCTTTCCTGCATCCTTTTGTCTATACTTTGCCCACGCATTGTTTACAGTAAAGACTATTCTTTTTCCAAGGAGTTGTTCTAGCCAAAGTGGCAGGAAAAACTTTCTTGAGGGCGAAAAATATCTGTAATATTTTTCGTTATCCACCTCCTTGTCGTCAAGTACATTCCTAGCAGCAAAATCTCCGCAAAAGGTAGCCCACGGAAGCCCGACGCACCCAAGAACAAAATGAGCCCAGGGATGATCTGGATCAACAAGTACTGTTGGAATAAGGTCTCTTGTCATATCTATGCGACCCTGCCAGTATTGAATAAACCTAAGTGGACGTATTATTGGAATTTTTTCTTTTAACTCGCTTATGACCTTGTCTATGACACGCGGTACGGTGGTATCATTTTTTGCATATGTAGTCATCATATCCCCGCCCCCGACCAAAAGTCGTTTTGCCCCTGTCAGCCGAAAATAAGTATAGATAAGATCTGAATCCCAGCATTGGAGGGGCCCTTGTGGGAAAAGGTCAGAAACATCTTTGTCTCCAAGAGGTTCGCTAATAGAGAGAAAAGTCTGAGCGTGATACACTGTTGTACTGAATTTTGTAACTTCCGGCTTTGGTTTATCAATACAGAAGATCATCTTATCTGCAGTAACAGACCCAAGATGAGTTCGAGCTGTTTTGTCCTTCCAAGAAAGCACCTCAGATGACTCGAAGATCTCTATACCGTTTTCTAAGAGAACTTGCTTTATTCCTTGGGCATACAATAGAGGATTTACGCCGTATGTTCCTGTATATCGTATTGCTCCAGAGTATGCCTTTGAACCAATCACAGAGGGCACTTCGGATTCTTTGTACATGGTACTTGAATAGCCAAGCTTCTTTCGTGCATTGACCTCATCTTCCACGTCCTTCCGGCCACTATCTCCTTTTCCAAGAAAGAGGCAGTCTTGCACTTGCAAATCACATTCTATCTTGTGTTTTTTTATATTATCAACCATAATATCTACTCCTCTTGCTGCAACTTCCCACAAGTCCTTGGCGCCGTTTTTGCCATACTTGCGCAATAACTGTGATAGTTCAAGTTCGCTATCAGGTGTTAGAAAACCTGCGCTCTTTCCAGTTGAGCTCCCACCGCAAATATTTTTGTCAAGCATAACAACTTTTTTTCCAGAACCGACAAGACGCAAAGCTGCTGCCAGTCCAGCTGCACCTGCACCCACTATCAATACATCAGTCTTGATATCGCCTCTTAGTGGAGGTCTGATAGGCTCTTTAATCCCCATCAGTGTAGTAAACCACCAATCTTGCAGAATCATTATACCCTTCGTCATTGGCTACGATTGATCCTATATCTACGTCACGTTGGTTCTCATTTTTTCTGCAATCATTTGCAACCAAAGCTTCAAGTTGCATATGAAATTTATCATGCATCCATCATGATCCAGATGTTCAACCTATGATTTGATCATTAGAAAGACATTGACTATTTAATTTACCTGCACATTTGAAAACTTAGAATAGCTCATGAAAAATATTGTTTGCATCATTAAATGAATTTGCTTTATTTAATTTGCCTATCAAATCATCAAAATCTTTTTCTGTTCTGCCTGAAATTCAGTAAGATGCACTTTGCCAAAAGATGAAGCAATAGTGGAGAAAAATTGTAACAGGCGGTGACCTGTCCGATATGAATGATAGAATGGACCGGGTGGGATTTGAACCCACGATCTCACCCATGCCAAGGGCGTATCCTACTAGGCTAGACGACCGGCCCGATTTTAATCAGAGTAGGAATCT
>JASHOW010000076.1 GCA_030038445.1 Nitrosopumilaceae archaeon | reverse complement strand
ATGTCAATAACGACAGTCAAACTAACTCATGGTACAACTCTATGAGCGTATCGTCAAATACTGTATATCTTGCGTGGCAGCAAGGAGATAATGGAGGAAATGATATCGTGTTTTCAAAGAGTACGACATTTGTTCCAGAGTTTGGTCCAATAGTATCAATAGTTCTTGTGGTTTCTATAATTTCTATAATTGCAGTGTCTGCAAGATCATCATTAAGAATCAGAACCTAGGTAGTCTCTAGAAGCTCTATCAGGCCGCATTGGGTCTTTTTCATGTTTAGATCAACAAAAGCAATTCGTCTCTTGTCAAAGCCCTCTGTGGGTTCTACCAATATGATTGCACCCTTGCTTACCATCTCGTCCAATCTTTCTTGTATGTTGTCTACCTCAAAACATAGGTGATGTATTCCTCCTCCACCCATGGCAAACTCTGCTATGGAGGAGTCTGGCGATGAGGGTTCAATCAGTTCCAAAAAGGGCTCACCTATTTTCAAGAAGCAGACATTTACCTTTCGACTTCCTACTGGTGTTGGCAGGCTGATGCTTTGAAAATTCATGAATCTTTTGAGCTCTCCAAGTGAGTCTTGTATGTTTGGTACAACAACTCCTATATGGTGCAACTTCATGTTAGTACTCAAAAGGTTGGGGCAATAAAATAAGCTAGCGAATACATGTCCTCACCGATGTATACTCCAAAACACTAAATTCTGGAAAATGCCCAATTCTCTTTATGGTAGATGAACAATACAGAAAAGGAAAAAAATATTATTTCTGCGACAAATGCGGGTTTGGGTATGACACGTTGCATGTAGCGCAAGACTGTCAAGACTATTGTAATACGCACGAAAGATGCTCCAAAGAAATAACCCAAAAAGCCCTGTTCAGATAGGATCTCCATTTACTTTTATATTGATATCAGAATCAACAAGAGGCGTGCTAGAAAATCTAGTAAAAGAGTCAAAGGCACTTGAAAAGGCAATATCTGGAGAAGAACTCTCGTACGATGACGGCCTTGAGCTAATGTCTTATGATAATCTCTACATGCTTGGAGCAGCGGCAGACTTGGTAAGACAAAAGACTGTAGGAAATACAGTGACATTTGCTGCATCTTATTATCTAAATTACACAAATGTATGTGCTGCAAGCTGTCAGATGTGCGCATTTTATAGAAAGGGAAACGAAAGTGATGCCTACACCCTGACACCGCAAGATATCGAGGCAAGGGTGGGCAAGGCAAAAGAGATGGGAGCTACCGAGGTACACATTGTGGGAGGGTTTCATCCCGAGTTGCCCTTGGAATATTACGAGGAGATGTTCCGAACCATAAAGAAGAATCATCCCGAGATGAACATAAAGGCCCTCACAGCTGCAGAGGTATTCTTCTTGTCAAAGCTGACAAAAAATTCTGTAAAAGAAGTACTCTTGAGGCTCAAGGCTGCAGGGCTTGACACAATGCCTGGTGGAGGCGCAGAACTGTTTCATCCGGATATACGCAGCAAGATAGTACGAGGCAAGTGCTCTGGTCAAGAATGGCTTGACACCATAGAGCAGGCGCACAATCTTGGGATAAAGAGCAATGCAACGATGCTCTTTGGACATATTGAAAAACCTGAGCACATTATAGATCATCTGATAAAGCTACGTGAGGTACAAAAAAGAACAAAGAACTTCATAACCCTTATCCCTCTCAAGTTCAGCTTGGAGAACACTGAACTTGAAAAGGCAGGTCTTGTCAAGGCAGAAAGTCCATCTACATATGACTTGCGAGTAATTGCGGTCTCTAGGCTAATTTTGGCACAACAAATTAACAACATCTCAGTTTACTGGGTCGCTCTGGGAAAGAAACTGGCACAGGTTGCCCTGACCTATGGAGGAAATGATATGGTTGGTACCGCCTTCTCAGAGGAGATTTATCGTGCTGCAGGCAAGGGAACAAACTCTTCCATCTTGGAGCTTGCAAATACAATAAAAGAGATTGGAAGAGAAGCTGCACAAAGAGATACTTTCTTTAACATATTGAAAAAATTCTAGGCCTCTGTAGGTTTTTGTGTAACTGGTTTTCCTACTCCTCCCTTCTTTCTGCGCCTGAGCCCAAAACTGATGAGCGTTATGAAAAAACCAATGCCTGCCACCATCTGGGAGATGTTTGTCATGCCAATGTTCATGGCTTGAGCTTGATTAAACGCGTCCGTTTCATCTTGGGTCATGCCTGACGTGGCCATAGGGATGTTGCTATTGAAATAAAACCATGACAGTCCACCTGATATCAACATGGTAACGCCAACAAGAAAAATGCGCTTGTCCATACAGTTGTGTTTTGCTCTATCTCCTAATTAATAGTTGAGTGTCAATTTTGGTTTTCTTGCCTTATGCAAACCTTAGATCAAACTCTCTGACAAATCCTTTTTCTATCCCAATCTGAAAGAGGCTTCTAACTGCATGCTCTCCAAGTGTGCCCATCTCTATGGTGACATCATTTACGTACATGCGTACAAACCTTTCAATAAGATCTCTTGGTTGACCTCGACTATACTGCATTGCATAATCAAGCGCATCAGAGACACGCGCCATTCCATACACTATTGAATCCTTGAAGAATGCATCAAACTTTTTTATCATATCTGGCCCAAAACGGCTGCTCATCACGTTTACACCAAGCGGCACGGGAAGACCACCTGTACTGTTGCGCCACCACTCTCCTGCATCCATCACTTTGGCTAGGCCATTCTGCTCATATGTTATCTGGGTCTCGTGTATGACAAGTCCCGCATCGACTTCGCCTTTTAGGACGGCATCAGGGATGTCGCTAAATTTCATCTCTATGTAATCGAACTTTCCAATCATCAACTGGAGCAAGAGAAATGCCGAAGTCATCTTTCCAGGAACTGCTATCTTTGAGCTGCGCAACTGGTCCTGCGACATGCCCTGTTTTGCAATGACTATTGGGCCATAACCCTTGCCAAAGCTTCCTCCGCTTCTTAGTATGGTGTAATCCTTGATGTACGCACATGCATGTGCAGAGACTGCGGTGACATCAAGCTCATGGTTTAGGGCTCGTTTGTTGAGTGTCTCAATATCCTCAACTACGTGCTTGACAGTAAAGTGCGGTGATGTGACCTTGCCTGTTAGCATTGCATAAAACATGAAAGCGTCATCAGAGTCAGGCGTATGGCCTACTGTTATTTCCATACGTAGGCTTTTTGACCCCTATTATAAATAAGGTGCTACCACACACGTTTTGCTACCTTATCATCTTACAAACTATAACATTTAGTAGTTTTTGAATAAATACCAAGCCATGCGCACAATTGCCGCATTTGAAAAAGAGATAAAAATGCAGCTTGATTTTCTAAGGCACTCTGTACCGCTGAAAATGCTGCCTGCAGGAAAACAGAAAAAAGCAATCTTTTGCGGTGCAGGCGATTCCTTTGCTGCGGCTCAGCTGGCAGAGGCGTTCTCACAATCTCGTGTCAAGGCATACGATCCGCTGGACTTGATAAAAAACAAGAGGCTGTTGCAGCACAGGGACCTGTACCTGATATCAGTTTCAGGCAATACTGCATCAAACGTAAACCTTGCAAAAATACACAAAAGGGCTGTATCTATCACGGCAAACAAAGACAGCAAGCTAGCCAAGGTATGCGATAAAGCCATCTTGTTGAAATTTGACTCTACTGGGATACAGACTGCAGGAAGTGTCAGCTTTCTTGCTAGCGCGATGACATGCATGTCTCTTGTTTTGGGGTGTTGTCCACGAAATGTTCTTGGTACATACAAGGCCGCCAAGAGGGCAGCAAAGATCCCACTTGGTAGAAAAGTATACGTGCTTGGAAATCTTTACACCATGCCTGTTGCCATGTTTTGTGCAGCCAAGCTATATGAGGTGCTTGGGATGGATGCGCACTATGAAAGGATAGAGCAATTCTTGCATGCGGGAATATTTTCTGCAAGAAAGGGAGATACCGTGATATTGTTTGAGGCAAAAAACTCGCACAACGAAAAACTCTTGAAAAATCTCAAAAACTTGGGGCTTGTGGCAAGGAGGCTTGAGCCAAAGACCAAAGATCTTCAGGAACAGATATTGTTCTTCATCTTTGTTTCGGAATTTATGGCATTGTATGCTGCAAAGAAGAAAAAGAAGAAAGACTGTTTCTTTATTGAAGAAAATAAACTACGAAATGCCAGTTCTTCCATGATCTATTGATTTGTTGTATAATTCTTCTAAACGCTTAATAGAGGCTAGAAAAGGATTTAGCTAAAACATGAAATTCAAGGCGACCGAACAGATTCTCAAAATTATTGGAAATAAAAAGCATATCAGAAACTTTGGCGTGATAGCTCATGTAGATCACGGCAAGACCACTATGAGTGATAGCCTTCTTGCATCAAGTGGAATCATCAGCCCGTCTGTTGCAGGACAAGCCCTTGCGCTTGATTCTATGAAACTTGAGCAAGACAGACAGATGACAATTGTACAGGCAAACGTTACCTTACTTTACGAAAAAGACAAAGAAGAATATGTAATCAACATGATTGATACTCCAGGACACATTGATTTTACAGGGCGTGTGACGCGAAGCCTTAGGGCAATCGACGGAGCAGTAGTGGTATCAGATTCCGTAGAAGGCATCATGACGCAGACAGAGACCGTAACAAGACAGGCATTAGAAGAGAGGGTGAGACCAGTTCTTTACATCAATAAGATTGACCGTCTCATAAAAGAACTGAGGCTGACTCCTGACAAGATGCAAGAGTGGCTACTTGAGATTATAACTAACTTTAACAGACTGATAGATATCTACGCAGAACCTGAGTACAAGGACAAGTGGAAGGTAAGTATTCAGGATGGTAGCGTCTCATTTGGCTCTGCAAAGGACAAGTGGGGATTTAATGCCGATGTGATGAAGGCAAAGGGAATATCGTTTAAGGATATTTATGCCGCATATTCAGAAGGCGGGGACGTAAAGGCGCTTGCAGAAAAAGCACCCCTGTATGACGCAGTACTTGGTATGGTGGTAAAACATCACCCTCCGCCTGATGTTGCACAAAAGTATAGAATTCCAAAGATCTGGAAGGGTGATCTCGAGTCTGATATAGGAAAGGCGTTGCTTAACTGTGATGATAATGGCCCCGCAGTGATGATGATTGTAAACATGACTGTTGATCCTGCTGCAGGCCCAGTGGCAATTGGCAGATTATTCTCTGGAAAGATAAAAGACGGTGACAGGATAAACATAATTGATACAAAGAGAGAGGGTAGAATTCAATCTGTCAACTTTTTCATGGGAAACCAAAGAGAGATGGTGGGTGAGCTGGCAGCAGGAAACATTCCAGCCCTTTTGGGCCTTGAATATGCAAGAGCAGGCCAGACTATATCCACAACACCAAGCGTTCCTACCTTTGAGGGAATACAATATGTGTCAGAGCCTGTTGTCCAAATTGCAGTAGAACCAAAACATCCAAAGGACTTGCCAAAACTTGTCGAGGCATTAAACAGAATCACTATCGAAGATCCAAACTTGCAGGTTAAGATTAATGAGGAAAGCGGCGAGACCGTGATTGCTGGCATGGGAGTGCTTCACCTTGAGATTGCAACTGCGTTGATTGCAGATGCCAAGGTGGAGATCGTTACTTCGCAGCCTTTGATAAACTACAGGGAAACAATTCGTGGTAGTGCAGGACCAATCATGGCAAAATCGCCTAACAGACACAACAAGATATTCATGAGAGTTGAACCGCTTGACGAAAAAGTTGCCGAGATGATAAGAAATGGAACATTAAACGAGTACAAGGACAAAAAAGAGGTCCAGAAGATACTAAAGGAGGCAGGCTGGGATGGTGATGATGCCAAACGTGTCATGAAGTTTGACCCAAGAGGAAACGTAATGGTTGATGGCACAAAAGGTGTGCAATTTATTCAGGAATCTACAGATTCGATACTCTCGGGATTTGATGATACTATGAAGGAAGGGCCACTCACACGAGAACAGGTCAGGGGATGCAAGTTTACGTTTCATCACTTTGTGCCTCACGAGGACCCTGCACACAGAGGGCTGTCACAACTGGGCCCTGCATCAAGGCGTGCATGCATGGGTGCAATGCTTCTTGCCCAGCCTGTGTTACTAGAGCCAACACTTGGAATTGAGGTCAGAATACCACAGGAATTAATCGGAAACGTAGCTGGTGTGATATCAGGAAAGCGTGGCAAGGTACTAAACATGGAGCAAAAGGGAGTTGTAAATATCGTAACAGGAGAAATTCCAGCATCTGAGACATTTGACCTCTCAGAGGTAATGCGAGGACAGACTGCTGGAAAGGCAATGTGGAACACGCACTTTAAGGCATGGACACCTGTTCCAAACTCCATCTTGGGAACAATAATTGCGGACCTGCGAAAGAGAAAGGGCTTAAGTCCAGAACCTCCGACAGCAGACGAGTTTATAGATAAAGAGTAAAATGATTCTCCCCTATTTGAAGGGGAAAATCTGCTAGTTGTCGTAAAGGTTATTGTTTAGAAACAGATCATCACTGCATGGGTAAAATTGAGATCACTCCTAGATTGTTAGGGGAACTTGGTGAAACATACTACAAAGAATATTGCGCACAACATGGATGGGCATACACATCAGTATCACAGATTTACAAAAATCCAATACATGATGACAGATTAGAATTCAAGTTTGGTTTTGAGAGGATCTTAGTAAAGATTCCTCCTGAGATTCAAAAAGAAATAACAGATGTCGCAAAACCTACGAATGACAAAGAAGAAAATCCTTCATTTGTATATGATTTCTTAGCTTGTAAGGCATACGAGAACACAGATCCTAGACATTTAGACAACATGAGTTTTGAAGATTTTAGATGGGTTGAAGTTAAGACCGGATACAGTGATCTTTCTACAAATCAGATTGACACATTAAAGAAAATCAAGATGCCTTTGATAAGATGTCGTGTTGCAAATGTTCTTGCACCTCCAGAACAAATCAGGATTTATTGGGACGAAGTAGATTCTACGTATCTTTCACGGTTCAAAAATGACTCTAAAAGATAAAAAGAATCATTACAATGCCAAATTCCTCAAAGACTATTGATTTGATATGCTTATTCGTATTGAGTGCCTATCCTTCGAAAAGTTTTGTCGGCCTTTTTCCTTTCATTATCTTCCCGTTCATTCTCAAGTCTTATTTGTTTTACAAGATCCATGGACACATTCTTGTTCATTAAAATCACATATCTTATCTCACGGCGATCCGAAGCTAACTGTCCTAAAATCTTCACAGGAGTTTTTTCATTCCAGGCTACTGCTTCTCTTACTCGCCAGTCATCATCTTTAGCCAGTTTCTCCAGAATTCCTACGTGGGAATTCTTGTTGAGAGCAACCTCTTTTCTTACCTCCCAATCATCATCACCAGACAGCTCTTCTAAAACCTCCACAGGTGTTTTTTTATCTCTGGCAAGATCTTTTTTTTCTGCCTTGTCTTTTTTATTCACTATTGTCTTAACTTCATCGCCCTCAGTTTTCTTTGAACCAAATATGCCACCAAGTTTCGTCATAATATAACTTGGTCAAGCTCTTACTTAAAGAATATCAGAAAATCATAACTGTGTTTGAATTGTTTTTTTAAAAATATTATTTTATTGCAAAATATTGCTATGGTGTACAAGATGTGGCAATTGATTTTATTGTATCTGGTTTACGAATTAAAATAAAGGATTTATTGAATTTTTTCGCCGCTTGTTGACGACTCGTTTCCACTTGGCTTTTGTTGTGCTGCCGCCTTTTTTGTACTTTCAAGATACGCAATAGTAGTTCCAAGGTTGCCAAATCCCATGGCATTAAGTGATTCTGAGGGAATCATTACTATGGTATTGCCCTGAACTTTTATTGATTCGTATAACATGTTTGATTGCCTTAATGCATATGCCACAGGATTATCAGCATACACTTTAGCAGCCTCTTCAAATTGCTTTGCTACGAGAACCTCTGATTCACCATATGTGACCCTTGCGCTTTTTTCCCGCTCTGCCTGTGCCTGCATTGACATTGCCGACTCTAATTCTTGCGGTATGATGACTTGGCGAATTTCTACGCCTGTGACCTCTATTCCCCAGCTACTTGCTTCACTTGATATTATGGTTCGTACGTGTTGATTGATCTCTTCTCTTTTTGAAAGTACATCCTGAAATATAGATGAACCAATGTTGTTGCGAAGGGTTGTCTGAGAAACCTGCTGTATCATCTGGTTAAAATTCTCAACATTTAGAATGGCATCCTTGGCATGTTCCTCGATTATCTTGTATCGAAGTATTGCATCTATGGTTACAGGAACGTTGTCTTTGGTCAGCATTCTTTCTGCCTTGAACTCGCTTACTTTTTCTCTGATGTCCACCACCAGAACGTTGTCTGCAAAGGGAAACCTTGTTTGAACCCCGGGGCCTACTTGCCTTTGGTATCTTCCCAGCCGCAGTATTACGGCCCTCTCAAATTGTTTGATTATCATAAGAAATGAAGATATGATTATCGCTATTCCTATAGATAGAGAACTATATGTAATCAGATCATTTCTTTCTGCCGTACCAATACCTATGCCAACAATCAAGATAAACACGCCAACTATGACATGCGACCCGGATCCTTTTTGTTTGATGAGTTTTTCTGCAAAATTAAATGATGGGTATCCACTGGACAATTCTTTGCACCTGCATGTAGATCATGATTCCTACATTTAAAGTCAGAGTGTCTACAAGGTTGGACCCTAAGGACTTTCCAAGACAAAATCTGTAAAACACAGAAATGTGTATCTGAAGATTGTTTACCTACAGAAAAAAATTAAAAAATAATGGAGTGTAAAGTCTTATGGTCCTGGGTTGTAACTGCCACTTAGAGCTGCCCCGTTATAGTTTGCTGCAGTGCTTGGACCGCCATAACTTGTGACATTACATCCAGTTTGGAATGCATAACAATTAGATGAATTGTTGACAGCATGTGCCGCGTTGCTTATTCCGGTATATGTACCAGGAGTCTCCCATCCCGAGCCGCCTAACATGGCAAATGATATGCCGACTACTCCAGCTACAAAACCAGCGATTATTATTCCGACTGTTTTTGCGGACATGGTTAGGATACGTTATAACTTGATTTTAAGTATTTAGAAACACTTTTCACGACAAAATTGTCCATTACATACCATGTTTAAAAACGATTGATGTGCATAAAATGATCTACTGCAAGGATGTAATATACCATTATGCGTTTTATGACATTGCAATTTTTACCATGAAATGTAATATCATCTACAAATTATATGTGTACAGGTGGACTATGACTTGTAATCTTCTTGTATGCGCCACATCAAGATTTGCAATTTTCGATCAAGCTACTTCTTAAGAGATCGGGCAACGCTATGCAATGTATGGCAAAATTTGCATGTGCTGATTATGGATTTGAATGCAAATATGAAGTTGAAGGCGAGGAGACAGATGTAGTAGGGAGATTCATGCAGCACTCTTATGAGGAACACGGAATAGAATATTCATATGGTGGACTCAAGCAGGTTCTGCTCAGAAAGACAGCTTCTAAACCCACACAAACAGGCTTTCGTATAGACGAGCAAGATGCAAAAGCAATAATCTCAATCCTTGATTATGCCTCCACCTTCTTGCCGCTCTCGACAATAAGTGAAGGTAAAATCGACAACCAGATAGCACAAAGACTGATTGGAAAACTTTCTAGTCCTTTTCCAAGACCAATAGCACCATAAAAAAGACTGTTATCTGGTCTCGAGTTCTTTTAGTGCAGAACTTAGTATATCTATCTGCTTATCTGTGCGCTTTTTTGTAGCCTTTAATTCTGAAAGATCTACCGTAATTGAAAGTATCTTATCAGTATGCTCATACTTGGGAACAATGCCAAACTGATTGAGCGTTCCTGCTACGATCTTTGCCATGTAAAGCGACCACTTGCTTCCAAGATCGTGCAACACCACAAACCTATGCACTGAATTCTCAACATCGTATGAATATGGAAAACCCGTTAGTCGCAGCCAGCCATCAAACGTCTTTAGCGTATTTGCTGGATTAAACTGGCTTGTAAATCGTAATACTGTGTCCTTGTTTCTGGTCAGTACCATGCTTGTTGCAATGGAATCTATCTCTTCATGTGTAAACTTGTCAAACAATTTGGTAAGCAGTGCCTTTCTTATCGGGATGAACTCTGTATTGTGTAGGTTCCAATCTGAATATCTTTCCAGTACATGGTTTATCAAATTGTTAACTGAGATTCCCTCCCTTTTTGAAGTGGCCTTTAAATTATCAAGCACTTCCTTGGATAATGATACGCTAAACTTTTGCTTGTTTTGCAATGTGTTCAAAACGGTACATGGATTAATAAACAGAATGGAAAATATCTGCCATGCCTGAGCCCATTTTGGACATCTTGATCTTTGTTTTCTAAAACTTCGCTAAAGAATTTATGGATATGTAAAATGACTAATTGTGGTCTTGAGAAGATCTCTTGTTGTGTTTGTAGTTTTGATAGTCTCAGTAGCAGCATTTTTTGCAGAGACGTATTATTCTGTAAAAGACTTGGAATTTGCTGGAGGGGGAATAGGACAAATTGAGGCGTCCGGCATAGGAATTTATCTGAGGATCTGCAATCCGTCTCTTGTACCAATATCTGTGGAAATTGTAAATGCCAATCTTACTGATAGCTATGGCACATATGGCTCACTAGATGTCAAAGGAAGTTCAGTATCACCACTTTCCCAAGGCATACTGCAAGGTTCACTAGATTTTACTGATCTGAATTCAATGACCACATTTGTCAACTGGGTTTTAAACAATCAAACTAATGCCGACTTTAACTCAACATTTCTTGTCAAGGCCAAAATTCTAGGAATTATTCCATATTCATATGAAAAGAGTTATGACCTTCCAACATTTTCAAGTCTTGTCTTTGGAAATGGTCACTTGACATGCCAACCAGAGCAAAACTATACTAACATAAGGCAACAATTGGCACTGGCCCAAGATAGACTATCTACAGCAGATCTTCTCTATTCGGATAACATAGAAATTTACAATGGCACAAAATCCGCAAACTCAACTGAAAACAACCAGACTATACAAAACCCTTAAACTTTTCTGGCTTGATCAATCTGTTTTTATGTGAGATCTCTTGGCATATTCAACAATCTCTGACTGATCAAAGAAGCCAACTATGTATGGGATAAATCGCTTTTTTATTATCTCGGGGTTTGATTCGCCCAAGGCTATTCTATCCCTGTAATCTATTGGATTCATCTCTCTTTTGTATGTTTTACAGAGGTCATGAAGCTGGTCTAAAGTAAACCTATCTAGTAGCATTTTACTCATCTCATGCTTGTTCATGCATAAAACAAGCTGTTCCTACTTATGACGTTTCTTTTATGGTATCTGTTGAGGTACACCTCATTCTTCTTCGTCGATTACATAATTGTTAGAATATAGTACAAATGATCTTCTGCAGATACCACGCCTCTTGCTATAGAGCACAAAGCTCATCAAATGACTATAGGGTTGTAGCAAGTTTTGTGTATTTCGCTAAAAACCAATGGTATCATATTGTCTTAGATTTAACAAAAAAGTGATTGGGTAGGATCTAAAACTCGATCTTTTCCTTTTCAGACAACAAAAACTTTTTCGATCTTCGTGTTCCTTTGAGATCAAACCAGCTTATCTTCAAAGTAACCTTTCTGCCTTTCACTTCGTCAATGACTATCTTGTCGGCCATCTTGACGAGTTCGCTTATTGTTTGCTTTGCCATTTCATCTCGTTGAAATATTTTTCAATTTATTTCTTGGGAATAATTTTTTGTACGCATTGGATTAAACAAAATTCAACTAAAATGCCTTGATGGAAATTGCTAAATATTATACAAAGACAGAATTTTTACATTTATACTATGATAAAATCAGTAAATGTTGTATTGGAAACGCACAACTTGGAAAGTTTTCATAAATCGTACAGAGGTCGGTGAAATACACTGAACATCTCGGAATGTTATAAAATTCTTGGACTGGCACCTGGCACATCGATAAAAGAAGTAAGACAGGCATACAGAAAATTGGCACTTGAATATCATCCTGACAAAAATTCTTCCGAGAAGGATGGAGCTCAATTCAAGCTGATATCTGAGGCTTACCGGATTCTCAAGACCCAGTACAAGAATGATGTCAAGCCTGAAAAAAAATTCGCTGATCTATATCCTGAAGACGCTGTCTCGTGGTATGACAAGGCAGAGGCACTCTTTGCAGATCGCAACTATGACAAGGCAGTGGTATACTATGACAAGGTTACGAGCCAATTGCCCAGATACGAGAATGCGTGGCTCAGAAAGGGTGATTGTTTTTCTAGCCTGAAAAGATACGATGAGGCACTTGTGTGCTATGACAAAATCTTGGAACTCAATCCCCAATCCATGAGGGCATTGAACCTCAAAGGGATATGCCTTTCTGACATGGGGTTGTATAGGGAGGCTTTAGAGTCATTTGACAGAGCACTTGACCTAAACCCAAAGCATGCAATAGTATGGAACTTGAAAGGAATGTGTCTTTACAACCTCAAAAAATATGACAAGGCGTTGGATTCGTTTGATAGGGCAATAAAGTTGGACAACAGTCTTGCTGCTGCGTGGTACAACAAAGGAAATCTTCTGCTACAGATGGAAAAGAAAAAAGAGGGCACTAAATGCATCGAGAAGGCAAGAAAACTACGACAATAGTCTCTTATTGGACTAGTACATTATGACATATATGGCAAGAGGTATGAGCTACAAAAAATTTCGAGAATCACAAGCACAATACTATACATCAAATGAAGGAAAAATGACCAGGACCCAGGTAATAAAAAAACTGGAATCATTTATTGTGCAAACCCATGAAGAGGGGCAGAATTTTTTTAACAAGTATGAAATACAAGAAGAGCAGTAAACTAGTGTTTTGCTGTAAGTCGGTCGTGAATCTGAGCCAAGATTAATTCCGCCTTGTCCTTATTTTCAAAAGCCTCTTCTTTCTCGTCCATGATGGCGTCAATCTCATAGCTCTTGTCAACTAGAACATTTGCTACATGATCATCAAGTGTCCCGTTGCCTATCAGATAGTATGCAAATACGGTGTTTTTCTGACCAATCCTATGTAGTCTGTCTTCTGCCTGTCTGTGAATTGCAGGGCTCCAGTCAAGTTCTGCAAATATTACATACCTTGCCCTACTGAGGTTTATTCCGACATTTCCAGCTCGAAGCCCAGCAATCATCAACTTTGTTTGGCCATTTTGGAATCTGTCAATATTGTCTTGACGCTCCTTGTCTGACTGACCTCCTATGATGAAGGAAGGCTGGTATTCATGAAGACTCTTGTGCAGAAATGCGTGTATTGCCTTGTGGTGACAGAACACTACCACACTTTCTTCTATCTCCATGATGTTTTTGACAAACTCTATTACATGTGGTAGCTTTGCAGCTCCTGCAGCCTGTCTCTCGCTCTGAATTGCTCTTTTATATGACGAAAACTTGTCAAAGGCAGAAGTTGCAGTCTTTTGTTCCTCTTCTAATCTCTTCCATATCTTGTCAAGCTCTGCGTGGTAATAGTTAATATCAGAATCAATAAATTCTTTGTATCTTACCTTCTCTTTTAGTTCTTTTAGAACGTCGGATTTTTTGCGCCTGAGCATAACATGCTTGCGTAACTCCTCTCCCAAACTTGCACGTTTGTTTTCAAGAACTATTGCCTTACCTTTTTCATTTACATAACAGAAATACTCGCAAAACTCCTCAAAGCTTCCAAGAAGCCCGGGTCTTAGTATGTCCACTATGGGCCAGATCTCGGAACCACGGTTGTAGATTGGAGTTCCAGATAGGCCAATTCTGTACTTTACAGACTCTAGTGCGGAAAGTTTCTTTACTGCGGAATATTTCTTGGTTGATTTTGAACGCAGATGTTGTACCTCATCACACACAAGCGTTTTTACATTTAGCTTTGAAAGGTCGTCAAGTCTTTTGTATAGCAGATCATAATTTATGATGTAGATGTCATATTTGCCTATGTCGTGAGATTTACCTGTGCGAATTAGTACAGATGAAGGATATTCTTTTTCAACAATTCTTCCATTCTTGCTCCTTCTTTTTAGAAATTTCTGAATCTCTCTCTGCCAGTTGCTTAGTGTCACAAGAGGCGCCACAATAAGTACAGGAAATGTTTGTTTTTCTGTAGCAAGATATGACAGGGTTTGCACTGTATTGTGAGTGATTATGCCATTTGCAATATAGTTGTGCGTTCCAGGCACAGTTAAATCATAAACATATCCTGTGAATTCTTTTGTAATTGTAGATTCTATTGTACGCCACTGTATGTTTTCAACGGCTAACTGTTGGATCTGTCCAGTTCTACCATGATTCCATGTCTTTGCAACGGTTGCGATTTTGTCACTTGTATTCAGTTCAAATGACGCCTTCCATCCATGTGGAGTAAGGAATCTGTGTTTTCTTGTACACTCTATGGATGTACCGTCAGGCGTGATCACCTCTGTTATTGATTCGCTTATATTCTGTCTAAAAATCCTGTTTATTTTTTTACTTATGATCTTTTTTCCATTCCATGTCTTTACTGTAATAGGAATTGAAATCTCTGCCCACTCTTCATTACCATGGGATTCTATTATTGAAGACTGACTCCATATTTTTTCTATTGAAGTTGGCCCATCTGATGTCTCAATCATTGTATTGCCGGTAACACATTTGCCCAATCCCATCTCATCAGCTAGCAGCGCATTTCCAGAAGATTTTAGTAAAAAGTCCAATCCTTCTCTTTGAAAATTAAGTAAAGTTCCCCTGAATTGTTCTCCGGGATTTGCCTTTCGCAACTTTTCTATCCTTGTCCATTTTCTCTTTGGTATTACCATATGTCGTGTCTTTCTCTGCCAAATGTTTTTGGACTTTATCTCAAGAGGATAAGTCTCCATTATCCACTTGATCTTCTGAACATTTGGTTCAGTATCTGGCACTATGGCCTCTTCTGGTCCCTCTCCATACCATGCATGAGGAATAACTCGCGCGACCATGCTAACAGCTCTTGAGCCAGTTAGTTTCCAAGTCCAGTTTTTTGAATATGTATCCAGAACATATTCTAAGGTTCCAAATTCTTTCATAGCTAGTAATTCTCCGAGAGTTGGCGAATTGGTCTTATGAACTTTTAATTTTTGAGCTAAAATAGAGATATTCTTATTTTGTGTGGAAATTGAATTAATTTTGACGTAAATGATCCCATTTGGTCAAATAACTGGAGAGAAATCAAAATTAATCAATACATCATGTAGATTTGGTTGTAGGACTCTTGGCCAGCTTTATCTTCTGGTTATTGCTGTCATATCTTAGCAAGAGGGAGTACCGACCCCAATCAACTATCCATGAAAACGTCTGTTCTGCATCAACGTCTGGCATCTCTTGCCTGATAAAGGACAACAGATCCTCTTTTGCTACTTCATTACCATGTTCTTTTTTTATGAAGTCTATGATTCCCTTTATCTCGCCTAGGTTAGACACCATCTTGTTTAGCTCCTTTTTTCTACCGCTTATGTTCTTGGAAAGCAATGCCGTACCCTCGTTTGTCAGGATAAGATCGCCGGAACTTACCTGAATTAACTTTAAGAGCTTTGCAGCCTCCACTGCGGGCAGTATGTCATCTAGCTCTAATCTCAACTCCTCTGATATTTTTGCCAAGTCTACCTTTCCCTTAAAGTCATGTAATACCTCCAAGAGACCCATAACCGTACCTATCTGTGCACGGGGAATGGTCAATCTTCATTCCTCCACAAAACAAATTCTGGTTCTGCTTGTAGCAAATAAATGTTCATCATGCTATCAATCCAGTTATATCGTCAACAATCTTGTATATCTCGGGGCTTCTTGGGTCGCGAGGCCTTGGAAGATCTATCTTCACCTCTTTTGCAATTGTGCCTGGCCGCGCTGTTAGGACTATTATCCTATCTGACATGTATACTGCTTCTTCCACGTTGTGGGTAACCATGACTACAGCCTCCGGAGGAAGATCGGGATTTTCCCATAAGTGAAGGACCTCTTCCCTTAGATGTGTAGATGTAAGTGGGTCAAGTGCAGAAAAAGGCTCGTCCATCAAAAGTATCTCAGGTTCTGAGACCAACGCTCTTGCAATGCCCACTCTTTGTTTCATCCCTCCTGACAACTCTCTTGGATATGCCTCCTCATATCCCTCAAGACCGATTACTCTGACCATGTCAAGCACCCTCTTTTTTTTCTCTTCTTTTGAAAATGGTTTTCCCTCAAGACCAATCTCTACATTTTCTTGTACATTTAACCATGGAAACAGTGCAAATGTCTGAAAGACCATTGACATAGCCTCGCACACCTGTTCTATTTTTTTTCCATGATAGTATACCTCGCCATCTTCTGGCTTTGTCAGACCAGTCATCACTCTGAGCATGGTAGACTTGCCACACCCTGATGGACCGACGATACTTACGAATTCATGTTGACGAATTGTCAAGTTAATGTGTTCTAAAACAACCTGAGGCCTCTGCGTTAGGGGACCGTAGGCTTTTGTAACATTGTGAAGCTCTACCAATTTTGAAGGCTCGAATTGTTCTGTCATGATATCATCTCATCAATTGTCCAATCTATACTTTGAAAATGTTATCTTGTAAAGGCGTTTCCACACTGTTCTGTTTAGACCGACTACTACAGCCACCATTATTATGATGAGAACTGTAAGAAGGCTAACACTTCCTAGCTCATAAGATGCCTTGTCCATGAGTGCCCCAATTCCAGGAACAGACATAGTTTGGTTGCTATATGTGATATATTCTGATAATACCAAAGCATTCCATCCTCCTCCCCATGCAGTAATACTACCTGTAATAAAAGATGGCAAGATTGCAGGAAAGATGAGTTTCTTTAATTTTTCCCATCCTTTCATATTGTAAGCCTTTGCAGCTTCCATAAGATCAGAAGGAATTGCCTTGACTGCGCCAAGAACATTAAACAGGATATACCACTGCATGCCAGTCATTGTAAGAATGATTGAGGTAAGCTCTAGTCCACCTGGAAGATTTATGGTACCAAGAACAATCAAGGGAAACAAAGCAGTTGCAGGCAATGACGCTATGATCTCCATTATGAAGATCAGCCTCCCAAAAGATCTAGGCTTGCCGGCAAGTCTGAGTGCAAGAGGTAGGATCCAGGCGACGCTTATCAGATACGCTGCAAGTAGGCGAAGCAGTGAATATCCAAGATCTACTGGTATATGGCTTGCAACGGCTGCGATATCTGGCTTTTTGAGATCACTTGAAACTGTTGTAGGAAAGGAGGCTATACCAACAAGAGCCACCCAGCCTGTTACCACAAAAGAAATGGCAATTATTACTATGACGGCTATGGTGATATTCCTTCGATGTCTCTGAATTATCTTTGGTTCTTCTGCTACATGCCTTACCGTGGTAACTATTGGCCTGAGCTTATTTGTCGGTATGACATGCGCCAGGTCAGGCGGCTTGACCTGTAGTATTGTAAGATTTCGGCGTATCCATGTAAATCTAGGATCTGCTATATTTCTATGAGGTTCATCCTCAGACGATAGAGATTCGTATTTGAATCTGTTTGCATATCTTCGTAGGGGCTTCCACAAGATAAGGTCAATAAATACTATCATACACACAAGTACAGTAAGACCAAGAACCGTTCCTTGGTAATCTCCAGCAGAAGTTGATTGTGCAAGATAGCTACCAATACCATGTAGTGTGTATTGTTTTGATCCAATTGAGATTAGCTCCGCTGCAACTAGGTAATACCAGCCACTTGCCCAGGAAAGAATTCCATTGTAGATGAGTTTTGGTATGGATGCAGGAAGGTATAATGTTCTAAATTTTTTCCAGCCCTTGATGCTAAATGAGCCTGCTACTTCTTCTAGGTCTGATGGTATGGAAGAGACTGACTCATATACTGAAAATGCCAGGTTCCAAGCCTGCGTTGTAAAAATAAGAAAGATTGCAGCCATCTCTACACCAATCCAACTCTGATTGAAAAGTGCAATGAAGAAGAAGATCGCTGCCGGGAAGAATCCGAGAATTGGAACCGACTGGAGTATGTCCAGAACTGGCATCATTACTTTTTCTGCCTTTTTATTTCTTGCAGCTACAACTCCGTATATGATGGCAAAGACATATGATATTATTATGCCGATCATCATTCTAATCAAAGAATATCCAGAATAGACCAGAACATGACCAAAATCCTTGGGAAGAAAATACAACGAAAACAAGTCTAATGCCATGTTCAATCCTAGGGCACAATGAATGGGTTTATACGCATTGTGATTTGCTACACATCTTTATGATCTTGCGCAAAAATCTGATCAAACTCATCTTATGGATGTGTTTGGATAACAGACTAAAATTATTCTCGATATGTTTTTCATATGATACAAAGATCATATAGTAGAAATATACATCCAGTCTCATTGTGGATACAATGAAAGTTCTAGTAGATGAGATGTATGATGGAATGGATATGCGGCTAAAGGAATTTGGTTACGAGGCATATAGTGTAAAAAAACTGATCATGGAAGGCAAGAAACTTGCCAGTGACTATTCTGTGATAAAATATGCCGAGGAAAATGGTATGGTTGTGGTAACTGAGGATGTGGAGATTGGAAAGGCATGCAGAGAGAACAACATACAATGCGTCTTGCTTGACAACGAGGCCATGTTTAAGATGATCTTAGAAGAGTTAGCTCAATTGAGACGCTGACTTTCTCTTCTTCCAGTATACGATGACGGCAATAATCACAGCTATTATTACTATTATATCAAAATAGTTGGAATATTTTCTTATGTGATCCCATTCTTGGCCCAATTTTATGCCAATGTACGTCAATATTGTACTCCATACTGTCGATCCAACGATGGTAAAGATTACAAATTTTTTCAGGCTCATCTTGGCAGCTCCTGCGGGAAGGGAAATGTACGTCCTTATTGCAGGCAATAACCTGCCGACAAAAATTGATCTGCTGCCATATTTTTCAAAATATGACTCTGCAAGCTCAAGATGCGATCTCTTGAGCAGGACGTATTTGCCATACCTTAGCACAAATCCTCTCCCAAGGTACGCCCCTACAAAATAGGCAATTAACGATCCGGCAAGATTTCCAGCCGAACCTGCTATGATGACAGGAATGACACCGAACTTTCCAGATGAGACCAGATAGCCGGAAAATGGCATGATGACCTCACTTGGTATTGGAATAAGCGCACTTTCTGCAACCATGAGAAAAAAGATTCCAACATAGCCGGAATTTGATATTGTCTGAACAATAAAGTGTGTCAGATGTCCAAGAAACTCTAGAGCTACCAACTTGTACTATAGGCCACATTGATAGTGAATTATACTTATCGAAGCATATTACCACATGCCGCCGGTGGTAAATCCCTGTTCGTCAAACTTTCTCTGTGGCGCATGGCGGTGAGCTTTTTTCATATGTCTGTCCAAGCGAACTGGGTCATTGAACTCTAGACCACACTCTTTGCACTTTGTTTCTGGTTCTTCTTTTTTTCGAAACAGACCCATATCTTGAATTATCAAAGTCTGCTAATAATTCTTTTCTCCAGTTTCAGATTATTGCTGAACCTATTATTTTTAGAAAAAATTTCAAAATCATTAAACGGAATCTTGGATAGGTTATAATAAAATGGCACTGCGCAGAATTACTCTACGCAGAGGATACCATGGTAACTGGTATTATACCACTGGTACGTCATACTACAAGATAAGGTTTTGTTCATTATTCTGCGACACATTTTAAAAGGGCGTATTCAATGGTCTGATTCTCAGAGACTGCTCTCATCTTTAGTAACGACTTGAAAAGGATCTTCTCAACATATGATGGGTATATTTGTAATATCTTTGATCTTAGCAACTCTCTATTTTTTATGTAATAGTCGGTAAGCGGCCTGTACACGTTTGCACCTACTAGTTCAGTAGAAATTGTACTAAAGCCTTCCTTGTGTATTATGTCCTTGATACTGTCAAGATCGTAATGTTCAGATGACCATGTAAAGGATAGTATTCCAAGCTTGAGCATCTGAAGAGCCTTTGCAGACTGCGACATTATCGGTATTGCTAACGCCAAGATGCCTTTTTCTTGTAGTATCCTTTTACTTTCTGATACAAATTCTAAAAATGGCTTGAAATGCTGTGCGGATTCTAGCGCAACTACTCTATCCATCGACTTGTCAACAAAAGGCAGTCTTGTGGCGGTAGAGTTTACAAGGCCAACTGATCCTGAATCAAAATGGAATTGGCCCGATATAACAGAATGATCTTTTAGAATTTTTGAGGCAAACCTGAGCTGTGTTTGATTCACATTCAGGCAAGAGATCTTGATATGTGTAAATTCTGATTTCCAAATTGCTGCAGGCTCGGAAAAACCGCTTCCAACATCTAGAACGTTTTTTGCTGTTGCAAGCTCAGCCATCTCTGCAACTCTTTGGCAAAGGGCAATCTGGGCTTCGTAGGGTCCTGATACATTCTCCTTCCAATATCCAAAGTTGAGCATGTTGCTGCCAGTGGAAACCTGCATCATGGCAGCAAGAGTATCATAGAGATTTATGACATCAATTTCATTTCTACGAAATGTCCAAAGGAGTACATCCACAGGATTGATGCTTACTGATCTCTGATTGTGGTGCACTGCCATTTGTCAAACTATGACTTGGTTTAGTTTAAAACTCTTCCATAAAGAAAGTGAATAAATTGAACTTTTTATTTGAGGTTATATTGTGTCACCTATGGATACATGCGACTCTAGAACAAGAGCATACAAAAATGGAAAAACATTTGATCAATGTAGGCAAATAGCAGAATCTCTTTCTTCTGAGCTTGCAAAGAAAATAGAACAGACAGGAGAAGTTCTCTGGAGAGAAATTTTGCAAGTATCTGGTCATGACGAGCTTGTATACAAACTGACTCTAAAGTACCTACGCCGTGATGGATACAACATTGGAGACTGGAAATCTCCCAAGGTCACAAAATCTACTGTTTAGGCTCTAATGCACAACTGCCGTCTTGTGCTTTTCTTATCTTTCTTGCCATGATAAACGGAGTCACAAACAACACTGGGATGGATATAGCTATGAATATTGTCTGAAGCTGAGCCTCGTAGCTTGTCAAAAACAATGTTATACCTGTTGCACTTGCTCCCAGGCCAAAAAGCATTGAAAATGCTGTACCTGCACACGTTGGGCATCCTACAAAGAGTCCAGTCACTGCACCAAATGTGCCAAACTTTCCAGCGTTCTTTCCAATTGCAAACGTGGTAGCAGAGAGGGCAAAGTTCAATCCAACTAGAAATGATACAGTCACAAGAAGAACCAAGTTGAGCGGAACAATCTGCAATCCAACATGTTCTGTGAAAAAGGCAAATATCATAGGCATGTAGCCCGGCAAATCGCAACATGGCGAGAGTTCAATATGTGGCGGGGTTGGAAAGCCATAGTCGGTTGCATTGATGTCAGGCTTGTATAGGATTATTCCAGATGTTAGTCCAAAAAATATCCCGTATCCAATGGCGCTTATGACAAAGATCTGTTTTGCCCTCTTTGTGTTGAGGGAGTTGGAAATTATCGAACCTATGGACGAATCAGGCAGTTCTGTCTTTGCTTTATAGTACTTGTAGATTCCCCAGCCTATAGCGCCAAATGAAATGAACAATATTGCGTAGGTTGCTATTGCTAGATTGTTCAGTGCTGGCATGGCTGCGGGAGTTACCGTGATCTCATCATTTTTTGCATAGACAAGAAAGGATACAATGATGGCTAGAAAACCGATAATTACCAAAACTCTATGTGAGCGGTGCACAGTACTCTGTTTTTCCAACTAATAAAAAACGATGCATGGTGACATTAAATTCTATCTGTTTTTTTTACAAAGTATTTATCTGCTATGATGGCTGATAAAGAATAGTCGTGAAGATAGACGAGCCTCAAGACTCTGATTATGCCGAGACTAAGATAACCTACGTGGGTTTTGTTGATCCGTATGGTGTGGAGGGATTGGTTATCTTACAATCTGATGACGGCAAGGAATTTCACATGCGCGCCTTTTCTGGCGAGGTTGCAAGACACATTACAAATTTTATCGAAGGAGAGCGTGGCGCAATACCAACAATATACAACATGATTGAGGAAATTTCTGAGATAAACGAACTTGTACTTGTAAGGATAAAGGTGTACGAAAGTGGAAGCGTACTGCGAGCAAATCTTTACTTTACGGGAAAACACGATCTTGTAATGCGAAACTATAGAGCATCTGATGCCATAGCGCTTGCATCGTTTTATAACATACCAATACTTGTCAGAAAAAATCTGTTGAAAGAAAAGATGGAAGCCTAGGTTACGATATCTTCGAGTCTTCCTTCATTTTGTGCTCTCTTGATCTCCATCGCTATTCTTCTGCCAACCCCAAAAGTTTCTCCATATTTGTATTTGGTATATGGGCTAGTGGTTGCAAGGATTGGATTGCCTGGAACTCTAAGAGAGACATCGTATACCACTATCTCAAGGTCTCGCGTGATGATGCTCTGAAGAGAGAATGGCCCTATGATGCCAGGTGGATATTCTTTTTTTACTGCCAATACAAACTTGTCTCCGGCATTAATGATTTTTTCAAGTAATGACTCGCGGATGCTTGCGGGTGTATGACCGACTTCGATATTTTGCAGCTCTATGTTTGTCTCAAGCTGCTGCTTTGCAGGCAACGAGACAAAGTCATGAATATTTGTCTGCAATCTCCTCTCAATTCCTAAAAAATCTACCTCGTCTGATATTGGGGTATGGAAATAATTGAAATTAAAATAAGTGCCAACTACAAACTCTTCAATACTTGCAACTCTTAGCGACTCCTTTGAGATTAGGCCCTGTCTTATCTTCTTCTCGGTCTTGTCCCTGTAGTCTGCATATGAAGTTGCAATAAAAAAAGCCCGTTCTAGCTTGCGAGATTTTTCTTGCACCTTTACTATGACCGGCCTGTCTATCTCCTTTGGATTGCTAAAAATTTTTGGCAATCTTATCCTGGCCTTTTGAAGTAAGTAATATTGGTTTTTCTTATGTGAGCGTTCTTCTGCCTGAAACAGTGCGCGGTTTCCAAAGAGCGGAACTTTGAATTTATTCTCAACCGCATCGTATCCTAGATATGCGGTAAGAGCCCTGTGCGGAACTATGATGGTGCTAGATGACCTAAGAGTTGCCTGAATCTTGGGAGAAAGCATGTCTTTGAATTTGTTTACGATAATTATCTTGTCAGCTATTCTTGAAAATCTCTGGTACGGTATCTCCCTGCCTTTTTGGCATACAACTGAAGTCTTAAAGTTCTCATCCTTTGCACCATCCATTATCTCAAGCGCAGAATGACTCCCAAGCGTACCGATGGAAAGATCAGAATACTCTCTTGTTATTTTCTGAATCTCTGATCTTTTGATCATGCAAAATCTATTTTTGTATGGGTAAAAAATGTTCTTTACTTGAGCTCTTCTTTGTCCTTGAACTCTTTTAGCTCTTTGTCTGCCTCAATTCTGCCTTTCTCGTATT
>JASHOW010000075.1 GCA_030038445.1 Nitrosopumilaceae archaeon | reverse complement strand
GAACAGCTAGTCGGCCGTATACTGAAGACAATGAAGAGATAAGATATTTTGTGAAACTGTATCATGATATGATTTTGAAAGGGGATCCATACTATGATCAAAACCTTTCTAGAGTTAGACCCTTTGAGCCAAAGACAGGAGATGAAAAGATGATATTGACAGATACTCATCTGTTTGAGGAATCAGAGCGAGGGTTTTCCAAAAGGCTAGGAAAATACATCGAGGTATCAAACAAGGTGAGAAAGCGTCATGGTATAGGTAGAACCATAACGGAGATCATGAGGTTTCTCAAGAAACGTGGAATGCAAGAGTAGAATTGGATCTTTTCCTACATGTATGTATAAATTAATCCTGTAATTGGGAGCTTGTTGATACTAAATCCATAGATACAATTCATAAATCCATAGATACAATTCATAAATCAAGTCGATAAACTAAGGTCATGAATATTCTTCTCCTGTCCCAGTTCTTTTCTACTACAAAAGGAGGTGGAGAGTATGTTTTTAGCATGCTTGCCAAGATGCTTGTAAAAAATGGCCACAAAGTCTGGATAATTACAAACAAGATAGAAGGCGAGATTTATGACAAGGACTTGAACATAATTTTTGTCAAGCCAACCTTGAGGTATCAAGGGGGACTGCCTCCAACTTTTAGCGATAACATTCGTTATGTTCTAAATACAGTAATTGCTGGCTCAAAGATAATCAAGAAAAATAATATAGATATAATACATTCTAACAACTTTTCACCTGCTCTTACAGGATCAATACTATCAAGTCTTTTTTCAATTCCACATGTTCTGACAGTGCATGACATTTTTTCTCTGTGTGGAAAAGATTACTGGAAAAAGTGGGGGAACCAAGCAAATGTATCCAAGCCAAATGTTATGCTTGCTCCATTCTTTGAAAAGTTGATGGTCAAGCTAAAACATGAATGTGTTCACACAGTAAGCGATGCGACAAAAGAGGATCTGTTAAAGTTTGGTGAAAAAAGACCAATCCATGTAATACATAACTCTGTGGATGCAAACCCCGTTCTTAATGAAACAGTTAATCCTCTCCAATTTGTTCACGTGGGAAGACTGGTGTTTTACAAGAATCTTGAAGTTGTCATAAAAGCAATAGGAATTTTAAAAAAAACACAGCCAAATGTCAAGCTTGTTATAATTGGGGATGGACCACACAGAAAATCTTTGGAAGAATTGACAAACAAGTCGGGTCTTGGGTCTAACATAGAATTTCTAGGATATGCATCGCTTGATGAGAAGATGAAGATAATTGCCACTTCTAATGCGTTAGTATTTCCAAGCTTGTGCGAAGGTTTTGGATTGGTGATTCTAGAAGCATTTTCTCAGAAAAAATTGGTACTGGTCTCAAATATCAAACCAATGTCAGAAATCGTGTCTGATAGAAAAAATGGATTCGTGTTGGACCCATACGACGAAAAAGCATGGGCAGAACATCTTCTAAAATTGATAGAAAATCCTAGTCAGGCTTTGGAGATGGGACAACAGGGAAGTAAATTACTTGCCGATTCATTTAATCAAGATCTAATGTATGGTAAAATCATGAAAATGTATGTTTGTTGCAGAGATAAAAACAAGATAAATTCATGAGATTATTTTTTGATTTATTTCTTATGATAAACATCTGGATATCATTATATTACAACCATTATTCACAACAATAATTGCTTGATATTGGTATTCTGGACAAATATGACAAAAGCGGAATGTACAAAGTTTATGACAGATGGCCTGAAATTGCAAAAGAATTCTATGACACGAATTATGATATAGTTGATTTCAAAGGAATTAACCACATTGTTTTTGTTGGAATGGGAGGCTCTGGGGTAATTGGGGATACGCTTTCATCCATTCTATCAAAAACTAGGACGCATATCTGTGTGGTAAAGGGATACCATCTTCCAAGTACTGTGGACTCTAGAACTCTTGTGGTTGCAACAAGTGTATCTGGAAATACCCAGGAAACACTTGCAGTAATAGACAAGGCAAAAAAAGCTGGCTGCAAGCTTGCAGCATTTTCCTCTGGAGGAAAGCTAGAAGAATATTGCAAAAAAAACAGAATCGAGCATAGAAATATTCCAATGCTAAACTCGCCACGAGCTTCCTTTCCTGCCTATTTGTATTCAATCCTCAATGTCCTAGGTCAAGTAATACCAACAAAGAGATCGGATATCATCGAATCAATTTCATCTTTAAAGAAAACCCATGCGCAGATCTCGTCATGCAACCTGAACAAAACCAACTCATCAATTGGTCTTGCCATGTGGTTGTCTGGAACGCCGTTGATTTACTATCCCGTAGGGCTGCAGGCAGTAGCTACTAGATTCAAAAACTCTTTGCAGGAAAATTCCAAGATGCATGCATTTGCTGAAGACGTTATAGAGGCATGCCATAATGGAATAGTTGCATGGGAGCGACCTTCTAAGATAAGGCCAGTCTTGATACAAGGAAGAGATGATTACATAAAAACAAAAGAGCTATGGAAAGTAGTCAAGGAATATTTCAAGATAAATAAAATTGATTACAGAGAAGTACATTCTATCGAGGGAAGCATACTTTCCAAAATAATGAATCTTGTCTATTTGCTGGACTATGCCTCAATTTATCGTGCAATTATAGGTAGGACTGACCCTACTCCGGTAAAATCTATTGACTTTGTAAAAGAAAGACTAGCCAATTATAACTTGTAAAACTATAATTTGAGAAGGTATGGCGGAGCAATTAACTAGCTCTTAATTAATACGAGATAGATATGAACAAGCAAAAAGTAACTATAATTGCACTTTCAATAGCTTTGTTTACAATGGCACAGTATATCATCTATGAAAAGATAATGGAATCAAGACAACAGGAATTGGTAAACGCCTATCAGGACGGCTACAAAAATGGATTGACTGATGCTGCCGTGGCAGTATACAAACAAACAGAAAACTGCCAAACAACTACTCTAACCATTGGTAATTTGACAAAGACAATTTTTGATATTTCTTGTCTGAAAGTTGAAAAGAACATGACAAGATAAAGTAAAAATGATATGACGTTGAACAAAAGTTTATACTTTTCAGATAGGTTCTAGAAATGATGAAAAAATTAAGCTCATCATATGTGATATTGATTGTTGTTCTGGGCAGCATTACAATAACGACAGTTCTGGCACAAACCGTTACTATTACCTATCCATATACACTACAAGACAGTTCAAATAATCAGCCACTTGTTATAACAAGCTCTGGTAATGTCGGCATAGGGACATCAACTCCAGCAACAACACTTGAGGTCAATGGAATTGAAACTATAGATCAAGAAGCTATCTTAGGAAGGCAAAATTTTGTCAACCTTCAAGCATATCCAAACGATATGGATAAAGGAACTCTAAATTTCTATGACGCACAAAACTTTCCAGCTAACAATAATTATTTTCGTTCTCTTGACATAGTTGCAGGCGGTGGGAATGTTCTGTCAGCTATGAGATTCTTAACTGTTCCATCAGGTGATTCTTCTGGAGCACCAACTGAAGCAATGAGAATAGACTATACTGGTAATGTCGGCATAGGGACATCAACTCCAGCAGAAAAACTTGATGTTGCTGGAAATATACAACTTACTGGTAATATTGTTTCTCCCAACGACATTTGTATTGGTTCTTGTTAAGAATTCTTTCTCCTAACTAAAATGAAGAAATTCGGTTTGTCTTTTTGTTTTCAATTGTTTTAAATGTATAAATCATTTATTAACCCATTTCAGAAAATTAAATCTAATGAAGGCGGTAATACTAGCAGGTGGACTTGGTAGTAGGCTATCTGAAGAGACTACAATAAAGCCAAAACCTATGGTAGAGATAGGCGGCATGCCTATACTTTGGCATATTATGAAGATTTACAGTGCACATAACATAAATGATTTTGTAATTTGTTTGGGTTACAAAGGATACATGATAAAGGAATACTTTGCTAATTATTACTTGCATAACTCAGACGTTACAATTGATATCAAAAAAAATAATCTCGAAATACATCAAAATAAAGCAGAACCTTGGAGAATAACTCTTGTGGATACTGGTGAAAAAACTATGACTGGAGGAAGAATAAAACATATTAAAAAATTCATAGATGGAACCTTCTGTTTAACGTATGGTGATGGTGTAAGTAATGTGGATATCTCTGCCTCCGTCAAATTTCATAAGAAAAATAAGGTACTTGCCACTTTGATGGGGGTACAACCTCCAGGCAGATTCGGAATTCTAGTAATCGAAAAACAAAAGGTAAGAAGGTTTCAGGAGAAACCCGCTGGCGACTTGAGTTGGGTGAATGGGGGATATTTTGTATTTGAGCCAAGCATTGTTGATTACATAAAAGATGATACTACAATTCTAGAACGTGATCCTTTGGAACGTTTAGCAAGAAATGGTCAACTAAATGTTTTCAAGCACAAGGGTTTTTGGCAACCGATGGATACTTTGAGAGATAAAAATCATTTGGAAGAACTATGGAATAGTGGAAAGGCGCCCTGGAAAGTTTGGTAAAATAACCATGCAAAATTTGTTTGAAAATGTATTTAGAGGCAAAACCATTTTTGTTACAGGCCATACGGGATTCATAGGCTCATGGCTGTCATTATGGTTGCATTCTTTAGGTGCCAAAGTTGTTGGATACGCGCTTGAACCACCTGCATCTTCTTCATTATTTGCTAGTTTGGAATTACAAAAGTCTATTTACCATATTGTCGGCGATGTCAAGGATGTGGAACAT
>JASHOW010000074.1 GCA_030038445.1 Nitrosopumilaceae archaeon | reverse complement strand
AATGTTCTCTTTGAGAGGTTTGGCTGAAAAGGTTAGTATGTCTTACACAGACCTTGTACACACTGTGTACCTGCATAATTTATTGAATCTTCACGTATGAGATAACATGAGGCAGATCTTTGTTAGGGTTGTCTCTGACACAAAGACAAAGGCACTGGTTTTTGTAATGGCTGCAATTGTAACTATGCCGATGGCAGTGCAGGACATTTATGCATGCGATGTTGCCACTCCGGATGGCTGTGATAAGGCAAACCTGCAATACAACGAGTTCCTTTACAAAGAGGACATAAACGGACTCAACGAGGCAGCTGTATTATACGTGGACGCACATCCACACTATAACATAAGCGACTTGGCAAGCTATATGGTCACTGTATATCTCAACCAGCCTGTGGATCTTGCCGGTTGCCTGCGTGCCAATGGGGTAAACCCATCATCTATTGCACAGCTCTCACCACTTGCTTATGGCGCTCTGGTTTACGACAAGAAAAATCTCGAAGGGTTCTCACCAGACTTTCTAGAGGCAATCCCAGCCCCGTGCACTATTCAAGGCTAGGGTCTCAGATGCTTCTAGTCTGTAAAAAACAGGGAAAACAAAAACCATCTGACAAGTTGTGAAATTCTCGTTTTTCTTTTGTCAAAATTATTGACCAGTGGAACCAATCATTAAAAATTATCACTGAATTTCTTCATGCTGGCATCGACGTTGTCTTGGGCAGACATGCTTTTGGACACGTACTCGTCCTTGTGAGCACGTCTTGCTATCTTTTTCTTGTGCTCCTCCCTGGAATGTGCTAGCCTGTCTGTCTCGTGTATGAATTCCTTGCCGCATTGGGTGCATTTTACAATGTCATGGTGGTGCACGTGGCGCGCATGGTGTATCAGCTCCTCATAGCTTGAAAATTTTTCCTTGCACTGCTCGCACTCGTTTTTCTCTTTATGAAACAGGTTCACTTGTTCTCTGATAAAGTGGCATCTATTAAATCGATGGGTGATTCTCTCTGATGGGTATACAGTGATAATATCACTGACCAAAACCGCCGTTGCCAATCATTGGAGCACTAGCAGGAACTGTGTATTGCTTTGTGATGTTGATTCCATTGTCTGCAGTTACGCTGACTTGGTCTAGATTGCTTCCATCTGGAGGAGACAGCATTATCCTGTCTCCAGGCTCTAATACAGGAATAAAATCCGACTTTTGGTTGCCGTAATAGACCTTAAGATTAGTCACGGGTTCTTTTCCAATATTTTTTATTGAGACGTGCGTATATGTCCCAAAGTCCCCTTTGGATACTATCGGGTCAACTGATAGTGCATAGTCCTGCGTCGGAACAAGAAACACAAATACAAGTGCTATCGCAACGGCCGCACCACCTCCAACTGATATGGGAACTGCCTTTTTCAAGCAAAAAGATAACGTGGTATGCCAAGATAAATGGTTTATCTGCTTGTGTAAGATAAATCCAATATACTATTTGCCAGTGTAGATTACCTCGTCCTCTGTTACGATGCAGTCAACCTTGACATCATGGCTGTCATGCGGTATTGATCTTGTGACTTGCCTTGAATATGACAAGGCAATCTTTTTTGAGCGTTTGTCATGCAGGTACCTGTCGTAATAACCAAACCCATACCCAAGCCTGTACCCATCACGCGTCACCGCAATTGCGGGAACCAGTATTATCTCTAGTTTTTTGACAGGCTCGCATCTGTCCTTTGGCTCCATGACAGAAAAGTTTCCAACCTCAAGGTCAGAAAACCCTGAAATCCTCCTAAAGACAAGGTCATCCTTTTCAACCTTTGGCAAGGAGAGTTCCTTTCCGGCATTTAGTATCTCTTGGAGTATGTCATGGGTGCGTACCTCGCTTCCAACCGCATGGTATCCTGCTATTATTCTTGCATTTCTGTAATATTCGACCTTTCTGAGGTTCTCCTGTATCTTGCTGCTTGCTATCTTGATAAAATCAGGAGATAGACCGTCTCGCTGGTCCAAAAGCTGCTTGCGAAGGCGGGATTTCTCAACGGTGTGTGGCAATTCCTTTACTGATTGAAGCTGCAGTAACAGTGTTTTTTAAAAGCATCGCTCTGGTCATGGGACCCACACCTCCAGGAACAGGCGTCACATATGACGCCTTTTTGATGACATTATCATAGTCAACGTCTCCTGCAAGCCTACCAACAAGCCTGCTTGTGCCTACATCTATTACAACCGCATCCTGCCTTACCATGTCTTCAGTCAGGGTAAATCGAGCCCTGTTGCCTACCGCTGTAACTATGACATCTGCCTCAAGGCATAGCGACTTTAGGTCTTGTGTCTTGGAGTGGCATGTAATTACAGTGGCATCCCTTTCCAGCATAAGATGGTACAGGGGCCTTCCAACTAGGTTGCTCCTGTTTATTATCACAACATTCTTTGCAGATAAATCAATATTGTAAAAATCAAAGAGCTCCATTATGCCAGATGGAGTGCAAGGCTTCAAGAGTGCCCTTCCTGATGATAGCAGCCCCATGTTGTATGGCGTCAGCCCGTCTACGTCCTTTACAGGCGAGATTCTGGATATCACTGAAAACTCGTCCAGATCTTCAGGCAGTGGAAGCTGGACCAGGATGCCGTGTACAGTAGTATCACTGTTTAGCAGATCAATGAGGCTTTCTAGTTCTTTTTGCGAGAACTGTAGCGGAAGCCGGTGGTCCTTGGTTGCAATGCCAACCTCGGCACAGTCTTTTTGCTTGCTTGTCACATATGAAGCAGACGCAGAATCGTCTCCGACCAGGACAGTTGCAAGGCACGACTCTATGCCGTCTTTTTTTAGCTCGGCAACTGCTGATCTGACTCTGTCCTTTACAGAGTTTGCAACCATGATGCCGTCAATCTTCTGCCCGGTCAAACATGATTGAGTAATTTGCTCGATATTTAATCCTTGGAACTTTTATCTGCTAATTATTTAGAACCACATGATGAATCTAAGGGAAGCCGAGATGTTAGTAAGGGAGACACTTGAGAAAATAAAAAACCACGAAACTGAGCTGCATCAGGGCTGTGTTGCATGCCACGTAATATTTTCACTAAAACAAAATTCAGGAAGGTCGGAGCAGGATGCGGCAGATCTTCTCTCTGAAATACTTACACATGATCCAAAATTTAACGCAGAGTTCATCGAGACAGTAGAACAGGTGCACATGAAAGATAGGGGTATGGGAGGAGTATTTGCAGAAAGGGAGAGGGAATCAAAGGATGCCTACCTTGAAACATATTTCTCAAACGTACTGGACGAGCTTGGCTCTGACTTGCATTTTGCATCATATGACATTATATTGCGGAAGCTACTCCTAAGTTATCTTGCGCTGTACCTTGCGCAAACAATAGGCGTGGATTATCATGCAGCTACAGAAGAGCTGTACTATCTGCTAAGAAAAGATGAGGGCAAGAATTCAAAGATTGCACACCTTATAGCAAAGTTTGAAGAAAAAATAAGAAAACAAGACACTAACAGTTACAGTCATTAATATCAGATACTCAGTGTCAAACGTTGAAGATAGCATTTGACACCAACCAATACCTGAAAAATCTTGCAAAAGAAAGATCGTATTTTCACACCTTTCTTAACAGGCAAAACATTGCGGCAGGAATACTGGAGCTAAAACCTGGGGAGAAAGATACACAGGAACCACATGAAAGCGACGAGGTATACTATGTAGTAAGGGGTGACGGCTTTTTGGATATTGGAGGAAAACAATATGAAGTATCTGACGGAATGTCATACTTT
>JASHOW010000073.1 GCA_030038445.1 Nitrosopumilaceae archaeon | reverse complement strand
AAAAGGCCCGAGATCTGGCTTTCTGCTTCATTTCTTATGCTGTTGTAATATGCACCGATAACGACATCCGCGTTAGACGAGATGTCTGTGTAGTTCTTTGTAGCAAGGTTGCCGTTAACAGCAATTGTAGGAATGCCTGTTATTGGCATCGAGGACTGGAATGTACCATTTACGTATAGTGCAATCGATGATCCATTGAAGGTTGCAGCAAGATTATTCCAGCTCTGTCCAATGGGCACAGTTGAGTTAACTGTATCCCATTTTATTCCGTCAAAGACTGAAAACTGTGCTGTCTGGTATGGTGGGACCTCGTTGTTAATTGATAGCGTAAATTCATTTTCCTTGCTTATCACCGTGAAGACTGGAGCTCCCTGCGTATAGTCTGGTTTTACCCATGCAGATAGTGTGAGATCCTTAAGATCCTTTGTGGCGGATCCGTTTGCAGTCAGAAATCCATTTCCTTGCAGTTGTAGTACCGTCTTGTTAGTTTGGTTTGTCAAGCCTATCTGGCCCACTGTTGTGGTATAGTTGTTCTGAGCTCCAAAGTTCCATGACTGGGTGGAGTTTGGAAGAGTGGGCAATTGTGTGGAGTTGGAGTAGTGGTTAAACTGTAATTGTGTGGAGTTGGAGTAGTGGTTAAACTGTAATTGTGTGGAGTTGGAGTAGTTAAACTGTAATTGTGTGGAGTTGGAGTAGTTAAACTGTAATTGTGTGGAGTTGGAGTAGTTAAACTGTAAATTATTACCGTTGTTATTGCCAGATGGTTGGGTATCTATACTGGATGCATTATTTTGTGAATAAGCATATACCAAAAAGCTTGGAGATATAGAGACAGGCCCAGTAATGACAGATGAGACTAAAATTGCGATAAAACAAAAAGAGAGAACTTGTTTCGGATTAGAAACTCTTAATCTTGCACCCTCTACTCTAACGAGGATATATCCCGAAAGGGGAACTAGCAACAAAAATATTGTTGGGTTTTTTCCATTTACAGAATCATGTGCTGTACTAGATACAAAATTTTTCACAACTACCATGTCATCAGAAAGTCTGTAGACCAGCCCTTGCACAGAAGAGCTTTGTGCAGACTCTGACAGATAGCTTAACAGATTTTCATTTATTTTTCCAAAATTGTTTACTACATTCTGACTCAATATTCTCGTGGAAAGTAATTCGAGATTTTTCAAAAATGTGATTGATTCCGTGTTTATGTTGTTAGATGGTAGACCATCATTGACAACAATTGATCTTCCATTAAATCTAATTCTGTCAGAATTTGATATTCTTTCCATTGTTGTTACAGTATCAGAATTTTGTTTCAAAACAAGAAATGCGTTCTGTCCAGGGATATTGTCATAGATTGAAAGATTTTCGAATAGATTAATTTGAGTATTAATTGATGTATTAGCAGAATTAGAAATTTCATTTTGTGGTTGGGTGTTGTTTGGGTTATCGTTGGTGCTGGTTCCCATACTTTCTGAAAGGTATACCTCAATTTTCTTAGCTTGATGATTTGAGACGCTGGTAGTAATTGTTTTTTGATCTGGTGTTATTGTCTCAGTTTTTTGAAGACCAAGTGAGCCAAGCGTCCCAAACTCTGCATTTGCCATTCCAAGTGAAGAAATAGCAAGCAACAGAATCAATATTAGTGAAAAAATCTGTGTTTTCAAATTTTCATTCCCCTGGGTGGTGGATTATTTCTGAGTAATGGCACTCCAGAATTGTAGAATGTCGAGTCTATAATCAAAATTAGAGATCCTATCGTGCCGATTGAAACGACCTCATGTGTCATGACTAGTGATTCTAAAGTCAGATGGCCATTAAGCGGGGTGGAATAGAAGGTTCCAAAATGGGTCCAAGCTGGAAATTGGAGTGCTCCGAGCTGCCGTTTTGGTATGGAGTTCTATTTCACAGAAAAGGTCTATTTTTGGTTCTTTTGCGATATGTATCGGGCTTGTTATTTAATTTCTACAAGAAACAAAAATTACAAGTTACTTGTGTTGATGTAAGTTACTGAATATGTCTGAGCAAAAAATGTTTGGTCAAACGCGTTCTAATACACTCAGCTACTAATTGAATTCATATTATAAAAAAATGTTTTAATTGTGAATGTTTCAGATTTCTTTTATTTTCTTTGTAACTCTGGCAGATTGTATTTTTTTATTGCGTAGTTCATGAATATGCGTTTCAATTAAATCCACGATATGAGAAGATTGTAAGTGGCATGTCTTCTTGTACATGCATTGAAAAATATTGCAGAAAGACAAATACTTGAAAGTAAAATAATACATTTTTAGAAACTAAAGATTTCTATCCAAAGCATTGTAAAAAAAATCTAACTGACAAGACACTATACTGATGATGTTTTATGTTCAAAAATTGAAATAATGTTTAGAAAATATCTAATATAAAATTCTGAAACAAATCCTAAATTTAGAATATTGGGGTTTATTGGATATGGCTTTTCTTAAAGTTAGTTTATTTCTATTATATCACATATCACAATAGATTGATTTTAGGCCCAAAAATCATCTGAGATCAAGAGATTGCGAGTTGAGGTGATGAAAATGAATTCACATGCGCCTTTTAGCTTATTTGATGTAGACATGTTAATTTAATGGCCATTAGAATTATTTTTTGTTGAATTCCAAGATGATTATCCTTATCGGAATTGCTATTGTGGTGGTTGCTATAGCTGCTAGTATTTCATACCTGATGAGTCTTCAAGCACAGCAAAATAATTATCAATACATGACCAAAGGAAATGTTAGCGCTCCCGCTTCAATTGCTTTACCAGAAAACTATACCTCATCTCAGCTCTTAGACTATTGCTCACAAAATGAATCTTTGATTTACGATGATGTTTGTATACGAGGCCTGTGGAATGTTAACGACGAATGCAAAAATGGTAACTTTTCATCAACAAATTCTGTCTGTGCAGACCCAAGACTTGGACAGTTTGAAGACATGGTAGATAAGGAGATGCAGGATCTTAACACTTCGCTTGAAAAATTTGTTACCTCATGCATGAATGTAACATCAGATAAAGATATAGGAAATTGCTATTTCAACATGGAACGCATAAAGACTGATTGTACAGATCCCAGATATGCCTCTATGATGACAATATGTAACGATTCGAGATTTGATCAATTTGATGAGAAATACAAAGATATACTATCAAAACTTGGCTCTTCAGAATAGCCATTTAATTTTTTGTAAGAATACAATCAGATTAATGTAGAACTAAGTATCTATCTGTCTTACTTCCATGTATGAGCCAACATTTATGGTAGCTTTGTGTGTGGTATTTGTTGAAACACACTGGATTGCCACACTACCTGCTGTACCAGAGCCAGTAGTTACAGTGCCATCTAGAATCATCATATAAGTACCAGCTGTAGTTGGATTAATGGGTGTTGTAGTAGAAGTTGTTTGTACAGCTTCCGATACGGCAGTAGTAGTTGTGAAACCAAGAACTGCTATACCATTCACAGTGGGAGAAGTACCAGGAACACTAACACCACAACCAATACCGTCGCTAGCAGTTGAGATAGTAGTAAAAAGAACGGCATGAATGCTATAAGTGGTGCTAATTGCAGTTGCAACGCGCAAGTTGGGATCGGAAGTGGTAGTAGTTGAATACGTTGTTTGAGTAGTTTTGTATGCAACAGCATCCGTGACATATTCAAGCGCATTGCCTGCTGCATTTACAATTAATGTTTGGTTTCCAGTTCCTGTACCTGGAACAAGCGAAACAGTAGGAGAAACGTTAGTAATTGTATTTGAGCTTCCAGATACGGCTTTGTTTGTTAGCGTGTCTGTAGTAGCTCTTCCCACTAGTGTGTCTGTTGATGTAGGAAGGGTAAGAGTTCCAGTATTAGTTATTGTATTGCCAGCAAGATTTAGCGGTCCGCCCAATGTTAGTGCGTTAAAAGTATTGGTTCCAGTCCATGTTTGAGAAAGACCTAGTGCACCTAAAGTATCAGAACTTGTAATTGCAGGCAGATTCAAGGTTTCGTTTGCAGTGACTGCACCCCCTGCCAGGGTTGTAGCAAATGTACTGGCAGGATTTCTTACCACTAGACCAGTATTGGTCATATAAACAGCATTTGCGTGAGTAAGCTGGTTATTTTGATCAGTAAAAACAGTCGCGCTAGGAAGGTCAGTCTCCAGAAATTGCCCGACCGTTGATATTGCCTTTTTTGGAATACCTGCCGCATCAGCAGCACTGACAGCAACCGCCGTAACTATTACCAATATTACAATTAGGGTATAATCCCTGTTTTCCAACAATATTATTTTGTACTTTAAAAGATAAGCTTTTGGGTAAAATAGATAAAAAATGAATTCCTTTTTGGCAATAAATTTAATGCGGCATACAGATGAAAAGAAATGGTTTGATCCAAATACTGAAAGTATGATAATTCCTTTCTTGTTGGTGCAGTTAGTCCCAGTAGAGCACACAAAACCCACAAAAAATATCTAGCAACCGCTAGAGTCTACAAGAAAAATAATGAACTCGTTTTTAATGACGAGTCTAGGTTGTGGTGATAGTCCAAGTAACTGTTAGCGAATCACCGTTATTTAGGCTGACAGCATTGGCAAATTTTTGGTGGGCCAACATATCTCCTGCCCCCTCAGTTGTGGAATCAAATACTCCTGCCTCTGAAATGCCGGTTACAGTTGTGGATGCAGTGTATGTATTAGCTATTGTAACTGTGGTGGTACCTGAAGAAGCTGCCGAGTCCGTCGCGGTAACTTTTGCTCTCGAATCGGAAGCACCTAGGCTAAAGTCATTTGCATTTATTTCGGTTCCCAGTCCTGTATCAGTAGCTGCTGGAGTTGCAGTTCCGGTTCCAAGTGCAATTACATCAAAGACAGAGGTTCCATTTACGCCGCAGCTATGCGATGTATGCCCACTAAACAAATCTCCTGCAGTACAGTCCACCCCAGTATTTGTTATCAAGTTGTCCGTCTGCTGATAAGATTTGATGTTTCCATGAGAGTCTCTCTCTACCAGCGTTATGTGCCCCAACATATTAGTTGTTGCAGGCAGGGTTTTATCTGTGGTATCTTGAGAAGAAGAGTAGCTCGTTGCAAATATACCGTTAAGCCCCATTGAACTTACTACGGCAACGATGGCTATTCCCATCAAGGCCACAGTTGTGCTTTGTTTCATTGCATTATGTTTAATGGTATAATTAATAGAGCTTACGGCATTTACCTGAGTTTTCCAGTTCCAAAGTGGATCCTGTTGTCAGTGTTGGTTGGGTGTTGTGCCTAGCGTCTCATTCAAGCCTATTGTAAAATGCTTATGGGTAGAGGTGATGTTCGCGTTTTCTTGGCTGCTGTTACCATTATTGGTATTGACTGTACTATTACTGCTGCCATAATCTATTTTATGATCTTGATAGGATGCCAGCGCTATTCCAATAATAACAATAATGGCTGCAACAATTGCTATTGAAAATTTTTTGTCCAAAGATATATCCTAAGATTTTATCATATTTGCAATATAAACATGGTGTAAAATGTAATAGTCAATATTTTTATCAACTATAAGGCTAGAACGATAACATGAAAAAATATTATTTTGTCGTGGTGATTTTTTTTCTTATTTTGCTTCACATTCCAAATGTATTTGCGATAGAACCCATAATGATAACAATTTCAAACGATATGAATAAAGTAATTTTTGATGGCAAGTGGTCATTTATGACAGAATGGAAACACTCTAGTCTTAATACGTTATCCTATGACGATGGGACCATAATTGAATTAAGAACTGCCTGGCAAGGCAATTTCATCTATGTCTTCATGGATGATATCAATACCGACAGATGGGCAAGTGGGGCAGACAGAGCGGTTGTGTGTTTTGACAAAAATAATGACAAAAACTTGACAGCCAACGCAGATGACTATTGTTTTGTAAACATACTTTCTGGTAAAGAGCCATTTACTCTGCAAGGAGGATCTGCCCTAGGTTTTACAAGCAATTTCAAGAAAATTCCGAATCCAGAAGGGTTTGTTGCAGTAGCTGGCATCTCGAATCAAAATGATCGCTATACCCCGGTTCCACATCCTGGATATGAGTTTAGAATTCCAACAGATCTGGTTGGAAGATCCGCAGACTATGGATTCTATGTTGAAGTTTATCATTCCTTATCAAATAAGGTCTATTCGTGGCCCCCAGACCTAAATTTGACAACGTCACTTGAAATTCCAAGTCCAAGCCAGTGGGGTGATTTAGTATCCCCGGATAATTCTCTTCCAGAATTTCCTTTGCCTATGCTTTTGTTATCATTAGCGATCATACCAGCAATTTATTTCACAAAAAAATCCAACCTCTATAAGTAAATGCCAAAATAAGGATATGAACAAATTAGATCTTGACAATCTAAATAAAAAAATAATTCAATGCAAGAGATGTCCTAGACTTGCCTCCTACATTCAAAAAATAGCTAAAGAAAAAGTTAGTCGTTTTAAGGAACAGACTTACTGGGGAAGACCCCTCACTGGTTTTGGAGATTTCCATGGAAGATTATTGATAATAGGACTTGCCCCAGCAGCTCATGGCGGAAATAGGACGGGAAGGATGTTTACAGGAGATAGCTCAGGAGACTGGCTTGCCAAGGCTCTTTACAAGAATGGTTTTGCCTCACAACCAACAAGCCTTGCAGCTGATGACGGCCTTAGACTAATTGATACCTATATCACTGCATCAGTTAGATGTGCACCACCACAAAACAAGCCCACAAGAGAAGAGTTTGAAAACTGTTTTCCTTATCTGGTAGAAGAGTTTTCTTTGCTAAAGCAAGTCAGGGTAATAGTATGCCTTGGCAGAATAGCCTTTGATACATGCTGCAAGCTGTTGCACATAAAAGGCATTGATTTTTCTCACGGTAAATCATTTACACATGAACATTTGACAGTAATATGTTCATATCATCCAAGCAGGCAAAATACCCAAACAGGTCGCCTAACATGGAATCAATGGTATGTCATATTTGCAAAGGCTAGAAAATTTCTCGATAAGGCCGACAAGTCTTGATTATAAAGAAGACTGGAATTTCATGATGATATAAAAAGAGACGTACTCGCCCTTCTCTCCCATTCGAGTTCCCCTACTCGTATGTTGATTGTGACGATACGCCGGAGGGTGATGGAACTGATGGGAATCTATCGCCAATCTGTTGCTCTGCAACTGCTGATGCCTCTTGTAGTATCTTCTCTGTTTCTTCGCTTGAGACATCAGATTCTACATTGAAGTCTCCTCCTGCTAGCGAGTCCATCATTAGTCCATTGAGTGTCTGAGTCATTGCATTTAGTTCAGAATCTGCCTCTGGCATGAATCTTCCAAGGGATGATTTGAGTCCCTTCATTGTAGACATTGCTGGAGCGATTGCTACCATTGCATCTCCTAGGTCGTGTATTGTTGTTAGACGCAATTGTACCTGCTCTAGTGCCATTCGGGCATTTCCTAGCATCTTTGTGACTTTTCTTATCTCTGCAAGTTCATTGGACAGAACTCTGCTTGTGCTTGCATCATGTTGTTGCATCGCGGCTACGATTCGCTTGAAAAGCTGTTCATCTCTTTGTCTCAGCTTTGCCAGCATAGCATCCATCTTCGATATTTGACCCTGTAACTTGTTCACAGCGCCCTCAATTCTAGGTTTGAGTGCCCCCTGTGGTTTTACAGTTTCACGTAATTTTTCGGTTAAACCTACAGACTCGGGACGAGTCCAGGTCTTATCGAAGCCGGTCATGGTGGCTAGTTTTAAAGTTAGTTCTTAATTGCCGGTGTATATTATCATCAACTTTGGGCTAAATTTAGCTCACAAGATAAATCTGCCAATAACTGCTTTGAAAATATGGCAAGAATAGCAATCTTTGATTCAGGTCTAGGATCTCTTTCCATAATAAAGCCAATTCAAAAAAAAGTCAGATCCGAGATAATCTATTTTGCAGACCAAGATAGCTATCCATATGGCACAAAGTCGTCTAGAGAGCTGCAGAAAATCATCAAGGTAACTATTAAAAAATTGAAAGAAAAATTCGAACCAGATTTGATAGTGGTTGCTTCAAACACACCGTCACTTTTACTAAGTCCAGAAAGACAAGCAAAAGTTTTGGGAGTCTATCCGCCGTTAAAAGATGCGGCAAAAAATACAGCTACAGGTACAATAGCGATTCTTGCCACCAGATCAGTTGTCAAAAGTAAAAAATTACAAAATTATATCAATTGCCAAGTTCCCAGAGGGATCAAAGTAATCAAGATTGATGCATCGCCGCTTGTAGATCTTGTAGAATCTGGCAAGTTTATCTCTAAAAAAGAATTTTGTAGAAATAAGATTAGAAAGGATCTGCAGATAATTCAAAGGAAAAAAATTGATGTGGCTACCTTATCTAGTACGCATCTTCCATTTCTTTTACCGATGCTAAAGAAGGTCTTTCCTAATGTAATGTTTCTTGATCCAGCAGATTCGGTAGCTGCCAAGGTTGCACTGATACTAGAGCATAAAAGATCAGATGTGCACAAACTGGGTATCTTTGCATCAGGCAACACTAAGATTCTTCAAAAAAAGCTGCAAAAATTAGGAATTAGAAACAAAGTATTTCAGTTATGAAAGAATTTTGGCCTTTCTGTACCCATGACTGAAAGTTTTGTCATAGAGCCTAGAGTATTCGTAATGCTTTGGATTTACTATATCTCCAATGATTATGATTGCAGTTTTTGTAATTTTTTCATCTTTGATCTTTTTTGCAATGTTATCTAGCGTGCCAGTTATTACTTTTTCATCCTTCCAGCTTGCTCTGTAGACTACTGCCACGGGAGTCGATTTTGTATAACCACCCTTAATGACCTCCTTTACTATATCAGAGATGAGATGAACACTTAGATAGAATATCATCGTGGCTTTGTGTTTTGCAAGTTCCGAGATACTTTCTCTTGTTGGTACTTTTGTTCTAGATTCAGCCCTTGTCACAATAATTGTTTGAGTAACTCCTGGCAGAGTAAGCTCGCATCCTAATGCGGCTGCAGATGCCAAAAAGGAGGTGATTCCAGGCACCACTTCATACTCAATTCCTTCTTTTTTGAGGTTATCAGTCTGTTCTCGTATTGCGCCATAAATGGAGGGATCTCCATCATGCAGTCTCACGACTAGTTTTTCATCCAGTGCACTGTCTCGTAACACTTCAAAAATCTCTTCTCGCACTAGCTTTGCGGCGTCATACAGTTTGGCCTTTTTGCATAACTTGACTATCTCAGGTGGGATCAGCGAGCCAGAGTATACTATAACATCTGCTTTCTGAATTAATTTTTTGGCCTTTATTGTTAGAAGTTCTGGATCACCGGGGCCGCAGCCTACAAAGTATACCTTAGCCACGCTTTACCACCATGATTGAAAAATACTTGCTGGTCAGCGTGTCCTTTGTAACTTCGCCAAGCGTCAATTTCTTGACAACCTCTTCATTTGTTCCTACATCCTGAGCTATAGCAAAAAGTGAGCTGTCAGGAAAGCCGGCTTCTTTGAGTAACGTAATTACTTGATCAAAATATCTCCCATCCTTTAGAAATATCATGGTATCGCAGTTCTTTGCAGTCTCTTTTACTCTGGAAAGATCATAACATGCAGGTATTACTGCAACCGTTTCGTCACCTTCTGCTATACTTATTCCCACCTTGGAAGCAAATGCAAACATGGATACTATTCCAGGAATCACTGTTATTTTGATCTCAGGATATTTTGACTTGAGTTCACGTTGCAGGTAAATCCAAGTGCTGTATAGTGATGGATCTCCTACTGTTAGATATACAACATTTTTTCCATCTTTTATCTTGCCAGCTATAATGCGTGCGTTGTTTTGCCAAGTATTTTCCAGAGTTTCTCTATCTTTTACCATAGGAAATACCAAGTTTTCAATATCAGGCTTTTTAGAATTGTTAACTAGAGGCGATATTATGGAATATGCAATGCTTTCTTTGCCTTCCCGTGAAGTTGGACACATTATTACGTCAGCATTTTGAATGGCCTTTACTGCCTTTACAGTAAGAAGTTCTGGATCGCCTGGACCACAGCCTACGCATATTAGTTCTGCCATCTAAGAAAAACCGAAGGTACCTAATTAAAAGCTAGATTTTTGTTGCAGATATTATAGTGACCGGGTTTCTAGCAAGCATCATAGTGCCGGTAGATGTCTTACGGCTTTTTGATATTGTGACTTGGGTTATATCGATAGATGAAAATGAGAGTTTTTCAATGGTAGAAAGTACCGAATAAAGAGTTTCAATCAGGATAGTTCCTATTACAATACGCCCCCCTTGTTTGAGTTTATCTTCACAGAGTTTTAGAATCGCAGATGTTTCCCCTCCCGTTCCGCCAATAAAGATGACATCAGATGATGGAAGTTCTGAAATTTTTTCTAGTGCATTTCCCAATATGGTTGTAACATTTGAGATGTTAAATTTGGCTAAGTTTTTCTTGGTAAGATCTATTGCTTTTGGATCAATGTCAATTGCAAAAATTTTCCCTGATGGTCCAATTTGATAAGCCGCTTCTACCGATACAGATCCGCTTCCACACCCAATATCGTATACGATTTGGCCTTCACAAAGCCTGCCCTTACTAATTTGGATTACACGTGCCTCTTCTTTTGTGATTGGTACTTCTTCTGTTCTTTCAAATAACTCATCAGGAATGCCGGGAGTTTTATGTTTCCACATCTAACTGTATCAAATTCGATTTCGTATTTAGTATTACCTAATGCACTATGGCTGAACTAACATTAGAGTTGATAATTGTATTTATCAAAATCCAGCTAAATATGAACATCAAAAAATAACTTCCATATCCAGTGGTTGCAAGTTTTCGCTTATCTGATAGTATTAATGGAACTCGAAAGGCTTTAGCAATTACATATGAAACTATGAACATTATGATCATTATTGCAAATCCCGCAAATATCCTTTGGTTTACATCCAAAGGACTTCCAAATGTGGCAGAAATAGTTCCAGCCAATATTCCCAAGCCAACACGTAGCCAGAATACCTTATCAAGACCACGTTTTATTCTTGATTCATCAGTAGCCATAACTGAAGGTTCCTGTGGAGGTGGGTTCCCTGCAGGATTCTCATTTGGCTCCGGTTTCTTTTTATCGTCTTTCTTTGGATGTCTTACCAATTAAATTTTCAAGCTCACTCAGTCAAATCCTGTTTAAAATGTTTGGTTGGGACCCATAATAGTAAGAGTATATTTTGGAGTAATGACACAATTTATCATGACTCTTGCAGGAATAGAGATTTGTTATCTGGTAAATGAGATAACCAGTAGGACAAAGGATTACTATGTCAGCAATATTTATGGCATAACGCGCAACAGTCTTCTCTTCAAATTGCATCATCCTGAAAAACCAGACATATTGCTGATGTTTTCCACATTTGGGCTTTGGATTACTAATGTGAAGATAAATCAAATGGAAGATAACAGATTGGTAAAACGACTCAGAAATGATCTTTTACGTGCACGAATCACAGATGTTAAGCAAATTGATAGTGAAAGGATAGTACAGATCACATTTACTGGTTTTAATCAAGAGTTTGTTCTAATTGGAGAATTTTTTGGTGATGGCAATATCATATTATGCAACAAAGAGATGAAGATCTTGTCATTGTTTCATTCAATTGATGTTCGACATAGAAAACTGGGAGTGGGTCTGATGTATGTTGCTCCACCATCAAATGGTTTGAATATTTTAAAGGTAACACAAAAAGATCTTGAGGAGATAAGATCTACATCTACTGCTACAATAAGATGGATTGGCAGAACCCTTGGATTGCCCTCTAAATACGCCGAAGAGATAATGAAAATTTCTAAGATAGATGGACATAGATTAGGAAATACATTATCTAGCAACGAAATTGCCACAATATATCAGGCTACAAAAGAAACAATTGAAAAAGTTGTAAATGGCATACATGATGCATATATTGTTCGTGACGATAAGAGTGCAGATGTACAGCCCATACCGCTTGGAGATTTTTCACAAAAAAATGTTAGCAAGGTATCTAGTTTTATGGAGGGACTTGATTTGTTATTTTCTGAAAATCTTTTGGAACAGGGAAAGACTACACAGTCAGATACAGTAAGCCAAAAGATAACAGAACTTGAACACAAGCTTGAAGAACAAAACAAAGCAATCTTGCTGGTCAAACAAAGGGCTGAATCAATATCCAAAGTTGCCAAAGCTCTTCTAGATTCAGTATCTATTGGTGTTACATTAATTGATGATCTGAGAATACCATCCCTATTACAAGAACATGGTTCCTCGCTAATAAGAGAGAGTGGCATACCAATGATAAATGTCAACTCGGATAAAATAAAGATCAATCCACAGGCATCTATTCAGGCAATAGCCTCTGTCCTGTATAACGAGTCAAAGCGACAACTGCGAGCGATTGACACAATAAAAATAGAAAAAACCAAAACGGAAAAAAACCTAGAGATATTCAGAAAGCAAGCTACCATAGCACAAAATTCGATTGTCTTTGCAATACAGAAGAAGAAAGAATGGTATGAGAGATACAGGTGGTTTTTTACTTCGGATGGGTTTTTGGCAATTGGTGGCAGAGATGCTTCCTCTAATTCTTCAGTAATAAGAAAACACCTAGGTAAAAACGACAAAGTATTTCACGCAGAGATAGTAGGATCGCCATTTTTCATCTTAAAGGATGGTGCGGAAGATATTGCATCAAGTGTAACAGAGGTGGCGCAAGCTACAGTCTGTTTTAGCAGGGCTTGGAGGGAGGGAATGTATGGATTAAATGCATACTGGGTAAAGCCAGACCAAGTCAAGATGGCGGCCCCCACAGGCCAATTTCTTGCAAAAGGAGCATTTCCAATTGAAGGCACTAGAAATTTTATTCAAGTGTCCAATCTACAACTTGCTATTGGATTGTATCAAAAAGGTGACAACTATACAATTATGGCCGGCCCAATCTCTGCGGTGAAGATACAGTGCTTGTTTTATGTAGTAATAGAACCGTCTGGGATTGAAATGACAGAGCTTGCAAAAAAGATAAGAGTGGAATTTCTAAAACTTGCAGAAAATCAAGACGTTGTTAGAGCGCTCAATATTGATGACTTTATACGTGCACTTCCTGCAGGCAATAGCCACATAGTAGAATCAGGTATTGGACAGAAATTCAGTGAAGACATGTGATCTTGCTGCAAGCAAGGTGTGCATAGGAGATGCGGTGTGGAAGTGAGAGATTTATGTCTGGCGTCTTATCAATACTTACACTTGAGCGCTCGCAAACCTAGCTTTGTAGTAGATGCAATGCTTGGAAATGTAGCTAGAAAATTACGCCTTCTTGGCTATGACTCCAAGTATGATTCATCAATAGAAGACCCGGTCTTAATCAGACTTGCAGATGGCCAGAAGCGTATTATAGTTACAAAAGATGAAAATCTTGTCAAAAATGCTGAAAAGATGGGCATAACAACAGTGCTCATTAGAGGAGACGATGAGATTGAACAGATTGTTCAGATCGCAACAAAACTTGGTCTCTCTAATTTTATAATTGATACCAACTCTTCAAGATGTGTTAATTGTAATGGAAAAATTGAGGCTATTGATAAGATAAGGATCATGAACAAGGTTCCACCTAGAATTTATGAGAGACAAGAAAAATTTTGGTCCTGTAGGGATTGCAAAAAGATTTACTGGGAGGGAACTCATTTGATAAAGATTCAAGAATTTGTGCAAATGCTAAACCAGAGATTGAGATGAATCCCATATCTGATTATGACGGAGAAGTGCTTGTCAGGACAGCAAGAACAGTTCTTACAGAATATCTCAAGACTGGAAAAAGGATAATGCTTTCAGATGAGGTCAGATCAATGTTTTCCTTTAACTCTGGAGTGTTTGTGACTCTTAACGAAGGTGAAGATCTCAGGGGATGCATAGGATTTCCTACCCCTGATAGAAAATTATACCAATCTCTCATGGATGCATCAATAGCGTCTGCAACAGAAGATCCTAGGTTTCCACCTGTAAGATATGAAGAGCTGGACAAGATCTCCTTTGAGGTGAGCGTTTTGACTCCACCAGATGTGATAAAAGTGCACGATCCTTCCCAGTATCCAACTATGATTAAAGTTGGAAGAGATGGACTTATTGTCAGATGGAAGTTTGGCTCTGGCCTTCTTCTTCCACAAGTGCCTGTTGAATACGGATGGAACGAGGAAGAGTTTCTTGCTCATACTTGTGAGAAGGCAGGTGCGCCAAGAGATTGCTGGAAGCAAAATGGTACCATGATTTTACGATTTGAGGGAATTGTGTTCAAAGAAACAAGACCCCAAGGCCCCATAATACGAGTTAACTTATAGAATTTTTCCTTCTATTGCGTCAACTGTGATCTCTTGGCAGTCCTTTAGTGATTCATACTCTTTTTTTTCTGCTACAACCAATGGAATGTTAGAAATTGCGCATCCAGATGCCGTGGTTATATCTGCCTTTAAGCAAACCATTGCTAATGGTGCCGATTTATTATATTTTAGCGAATAAATTGTGTATGCCCCAACACTACTGCCTACACCATTTGGAAAGACAAGAATTTTGTCTCTTATGGACTTGCCAAAAAGATCATGATTTCTGTCTCTTACCTGTCCTGTCTTTTTGTCAATGCCACCAAGAAAATTTACTGGATGTCTAGTGTAAAGCACTGTTCCTTTGGCTTTTCCGCGTACAATTATCTTGATGTTCATTGCGTCTCCTCTTCTACAATGCGATTTAGATTTTTTAGATTTACATCTACGCCGTTTGATGTTCTTAGATAGTATGCACCCTTGACGCTATTTGTTATCACAGCGTCAACATCTTTCTTGTCTATGAGTGGAGTTAGGCACGTACAACAATCATACAATAGCTCTCCACCGGCCCTATTCAATTCTTTGTCATACCCCAGATTGTGAATTTGCCCCTGAATTGCCCTAGGACAGAAGATCATGCAGTGTTTTTTAAATGATCTTCCCTTTAGCCTTGCTACTAGATCCGATATCTCCCCTAGTCCAAGTTGTGGGCTTCCAAGTGTAATAATATCTCCCGATTCCGAGGTGTTTAGTTCATCGCGCATCTTTGTCACCTCTTTTTGATCAAAATCTATCTTTTCTCCTTCTCCTTCATCAAGAGTAAACATTCCACAACTTCCAGATGTGCCCATTCCAGCACACAATGATTTACAGCTACGTCTATCAAGTTCCTTTATTCCAGATATAGCAACAGAGCTTCCGGCTTGTTTGCCCGCAAAATATCCTAGCAAGCCATATGTAACCTCATCTACAGATTCGGCCCTCATCCGTATGGTAAGATCTGGTTTTCTATTTTCTTCTTCTCGTAGGTCAGAGTGTGGGCTTTTACCTGTGAGTGCACTAGCCAGAGCACTCAAAGCGCTTTCTTTGTTAGTTTTCAGATCAGAGATTGAATTTGCGTAAATAGCAGCATTACTTTCCGCAAAGGATACCTGAGTTCCTTTTTTTGGAAGTTCAAAGATCTCATATGGAATACAAGAAAAAGATGGACTTGCGCCCATTTTCTGATATGAATGTTTTATGCTTTGTTGTTTTGTTATGAATTCCTCATCAAGACCAAACTTTGAAACGTTGTCAAAATCAAACCCCATGGGATTTACGGTGGTTTTTATCTTAAATTTTGCATCTTTACTAAGATGTGAGAGAAATGTCTCGCCAGCATCACCTATTGTGTTATAGTTTACTCCAGATAAATGCGCCCACTCTACTGGAATCAGTTTGTCTGCACCAGTAGCTTCTCCTATTGCCGCAAGAATTCTATATGCCAGCGCAAGGGTTTCTCCATGTTTTCCATCAAGCATGGCTTCTTCTTCTTTTGTTAGCTCCAATGATACGTCTTTGACATAACAGATAGATAAGTTATGGTTTTATCAAGCAAAGCCAGCATAAAATTTGTAAGGCAAAAATTTAACAGATATAATGCCTTGAGTCAAACGATATTACTTGCATAACATAGCAAAAATTCTAGATGGTATGATGGATACTATGAATGCTGTCAAGCCTCCTAGGATGACTGCATTGCGAGAATTACGAGAAGCTGAAAATGGTAGTCCCTTGAGTATCCTTATTGGTACTATACTTTCAGCACGAACAAGAGACGAAAATACCTCTATAGTGGTTAGAAAACTATTCTCAAAATACAAGACAGCGCATGCACTGGCAAGAGCAAGGTTATCGGATATTGAAAAGATCATTAAATCAACTGGATTTTATCATGTAAAGGCAAAGCGCATAATCGAAGTGGCCTCCATAATAGATTCAAAGTATTCCGGCAAAGTGCCACAAACGCTGGACAAGTTAATTGAGTTACCAGGAGTAGGGCGAAAAACCGCAAACTGTGTTCTGGTTTATGCTTTTGACAAACCAGCTATACCTGTAGATACACATGTTCACAGGATCTCAAATAGGCTGGGGCTTGTTCATACAAAGACCCCTGAGGATACAGAGATTGAACTTATGAAAAATATTCCAAGAGATCAATGGATTCGAATAAATGACACTTTTGTGATGTATGGCCAAAATATCTGCAAGCCAATATCTCCCATGTGCACTGTCTGTCGTATAAAAAAAGAGTGCACCTATTACAAGACTACCTTTTCTTAGTTTTTATTAAAACGCCAATCAGGACACCGGTTACTCCAACCACTATAAATGGCATGTAGAAGATTGGATTGTCTGCAGGGTCTCCTGAAACAATGCTTACGGTAACACTTCCTGATGATGTGGTGGGGGGATCAAAAGCTGAATCCAACCCAGCTACTTCAATATCTCTTACTGTAAATCCCGCTACATCTAGATTATCAACAAGTACCTGTTGGCCTATTGTTGCAGAGAGTCCTCCGTTGCTAGTGTGTTGTACCGTCACAATCTGGCCTGGACTCCATCCACCGGTCTTTTCTTCATGAAGTAAAAAGTAACCATCGTCAGGAGTATTGACAGCCATCCACAGTCTATAATCCGGGGGGCCTCCCATCCCAATCTCGATGAATTTCTGTTCCTTGGGATCTTCATATATCCTGATTATGGCGCTGCCATTTGAATTTGTGTACGTTAGCTTATTTTCAATAGTAAGCTGCCAATTGGTAACATGTTCATGCGGTAAAGTAACTACGGTAGCATTATCTCTTACAACATTGAATGCAGCATAAGGAA
>JASHOW010000072.1 GCA_030038445.1 Nitrosopumilaceae archaeon | reverse complement strand
CAAGTGCTTCGCCATCAAAGCCCACTGAAGAACCATACACTCCTTCTGAGAGTTGGTTCCCATGTTCTCCTTTCTTAATGTCATCTACAAGATCATAGAACTTGATTGCTTCCCTCTTTGATATTGGACCGCCACTTGACTTGTTAAAACCCACCGCAATGTACATGCCATTGTTTTTTACTGCAATTGGGATCTTGTGAACCTTGCCAGAGTTGCCAGGAATCTTTTCATTTAGAAGAATTTCACACTTGTGAAACATGCTGGAAATATATGCAAAAAAGCGATAGTCGGCATAAGTGCCGTCAGAATTTTCTTCACAATCGACAAAAACCCTGTGAAGAATCTCAAGAGCTGCGTCATTCATGCTCTGCAGACGTTCCTCGATCCTTCCTTTTCTGACCAGGTCTGATTTGCAATCTGTTGCGACCTTTTCAAGAATGAAAGGAGGCAGATTATAGTTTTTCAGGGTGGAAACATATGTTCCAGTTTTAGAAGCCCCAAATGTAGGAAAATTACCGCGACTCAATTTTCGAGTCCTCCATTTTTATAGTAATTACCAAAAGCTATCCCCAACTTGATCAGTTTTAGTTAGCTGGTTTTTCCTTATAACTGTTCTCTAAAATGGCAGATCTAAAAAATGGTGGGGCCGACCGGAGTTGAACCGGCGACACACGGGTCACTACAGCTCCAAACTGTACATCATCCTTTCGTCAGTGAAGCTAGTTGAACCACTGGAGCCCTTAGCGGTGATCATGTGATCTATCCTGTCGCCATGCCTGGCTAGGCTACGACCCCACGTTTGGTCAATAAATGCACTTGAATTTTAATTTACTTAGTTTCTGAAGATTTATTGCAGACATGACGACTAAACCACTCTGTGGATAGTTTGAATTTTACCAAGTTTGGTTGGTCTTATTTTATTTGCATAGCAGAATTAGTTGAAAAATCATGGCTAAACCAATAGTGCTAATACTGGCAGCCATCCCAATCCTTGCAGCTATCTTCATAGTTGTGCCACAGCTGACACGACCAGAGATTCAGAGTGCAACGGTAAACTCTGAAGACACATTGACTATGCAATATACAAAAGAGCATCTAGAGAAGGTCTCTTTTGGACTAACACAAAGTATAGGTGCGGATACTGCGGAGGTTTTAACAATACAAAATGATGGCTCTGCCGTGTACAGTCTCACAAAAAATGGCTATTCCCAGCCAGACATAAAATATCAACTATCAAACAACGAGACGATGCAACTAAAATCTTTGATAAAGGAGACGGGCTTTGTAGATATTCCAGATACGATATACCAAGTCAAGCCAGATGCCACAAATTATGAAAAATATGGAATACAGGCCACTCTTGATGGCAAGACTGTCAATATACAGTGGGTAGACCAGAACGACAGTCAAGAATTTGTCCCGCCAATAGTAACCCAGGTACAATCAAGCCTTGATAATATCATAGAAGAAATAACAAAATAGATTCTGTAAAAAGTTGGTCCTAAAACTAATAAAATACAGCCTTATGCCAAATATACCCAATTCCTGAGTTGATTCCAAAATTGGGTTGAAGACGAATTCTAAACTTGACAAGAACCAAATAAATAGATCTCAAAGCGATCAAACTACATGATTCCACTTTCTGGTGATATTGGAAATGCAAAAGGAATAGTTAGGGAAAATACGGGATCATTTGAAACACATAGGGGTACCTCCACTCTTAAGCGCGGATTTGCCCATATGCTGAAAAATGGCGTTGTCATGGATGTCACAACAGTAGAACAAGCCCAGATAGCAGAAGATGCTGGAGCAGTAGCAGTAATGGTTTTAGACAAACTTCCAGCAGATGTAAGAAAAGCTGGAGGCGTAGCTAGAACAGCTAGCATTAGAATTATTGAGGAGATAATGGATTCGATAACAATTCCTGTGATGGCAAAATGTAGGATTGGACATGTGTATGAAGCCAGAGTTCTGGCAGAGACAGATGTTGATATGATTGACGAGTCTGAGGTTCTCACGCCGGCAGATGAATTCCACCACATATGGAAATGGGATTTTACAACCCCATTTGTTAACGGTGCAAGAAATCTGGGTGAAGCACTTCGAAGAATAGAGGAAGGTGCTGCAATGATAAGAACTAAAGGAGAGCCTGGAACTGGAAATGTAGCAGAAGCTGTAATTCATATAAAAAATGTCAACAGTGAATTAAGACGCATAAAATCAGTTTATGATTCTGGTGACGAACAGGATCTGGTCAGTATTGCAAGAGAACTCAAAGTATCGTACTCACTCGTAGAAGACACTGCAAGTCTTGGTAGGTTGCCGGTGGTAAACTTTGCTGCAGGAGGAATCTCAACTCCTGCAGATGCCGCATATCTTATGACATTAGGTTGTGATGGAATATTTGTCGGCTCTGGAATCTTCAAGTCTGACGATGCAAAGGAAAGAGCACAGGCAGTAGTTCTAGCCACTACCTTCTGGGAAGATCCTGATAAAGTTAAGGAAGCCCAAAAGATGGTAGATGAAAGACAATCTATGCTGGGACTTGATACCAAGAATTTAGAACTTAGGATGCAGGAAAGAGGAAGCACTGCATGACTGGTGTAAATATAGGGATTCTTTCTATACAAGGAGACGTTGCAGAAAACGTATCTGCCACAAGAATGGCAATGGATGAGCTTGGCATTGAAGGTGTTGTAAGCGAAGTAAAAAATCCAGAACAAATCTCTGATCTTGATGGTCTTGTTATACCTGGCGGAGAAAGCACCGTGATCGGAACACTTTCGCTAGTTAGTGGATCTTTGAAAAAAATCAAAGAAAAGATTGCCTCTGGAATGCCTGTCTTGGGCACATGTGCTGGCATGATCCTCCTATCAAAGAAGGCAAAAGACAGGGTTGTAGGCGAGATGGAACAACCATTGCTGGACCATCTGGATGTAAAGATTGAAAGAAATGCCTTTGGAAGGCAAAAGGACTCGTTTGAGGCAGATCTCTCGCTTGAAAAGATTGGGATATCAAAATTTCGTGGTGTCTTCATAAGGGCACCATCTGTCATTGATATAGGCAAGGATGTAGAGGTTCTCTCAAGGTTTAATGAGAAAATAGTTGCAATAAAACAAGGAAATGTCATTGGTACTTCCTTTCATCCAGAACTTACGGCAGATCTGGCAGTACACAAGTATTTTGTCACCTTGGTGCAAAAGAAAAACTAGGATCAAGCAATCTTTTCTGATTTATACCTGTATCTAGGACGATTTATATTAAATTCAGGTTATTATGAAGACGTCTACCATGGATATAGAGACAACTCCTGAGCTTGTTTCCGGTGTCTACAAAAAACTAGGAGAAAATATCTCAAAATATAGAAAACTAGTAAACAGACCACTGACTCTTGCAGAAAAAATTCTTGCAGGTCACCTAGAAGAGATCGAGACTACGAAAAATATGGAATCTGGAAAATCATATGTCTTTCTCAGGCCTGATAGAGTTGCATTGCAGGATGTGACGGGACAAATGGTTATACTACAGTTTATGCAATCAGGACTAAAGCGAGTTGTACTTCCAACTACAGTGCATTGTGATCATCTCATACAAGCTAGGGTAGGAAGTGACGAAGATACAAAATTGGCGTTGGATGAAAATAGCGAGGTTTACAAATTTCTCGAATCTGCCTCACGAAAGTTTGGCATGGGATTTTGGAGACCCGGTGCAGGGATAATCCATCAAGTGGTCTTAGAAAATTATGCATTTCCGGGAGGATTGATGATAGGAACCGATTCACATACTCCAAATGCAGGCGGGCTGGGAATGATAGCAGTGGGAGTCGGTGGCCTTGATGCAGCTGAAGTCATGGCTGGATTTCCATGGGAGCTTTTGTATCCAAAAAGAATTGGCATTAACCTAAAGGGAGAACTAAACGGATGGACTGCACCTAAAGATATTATTCTATATGTTGCATCAAAGCTTACTGTTTCAGGCGGAACAAATGCAATAGTAGAGTATTTTGGTCCTGGTGCACGAACCATAAGTTGTACAGGAAAAGCAACAATAACTAATATGGGAGCCGAGATCGGGGCGACATGTTCATTGTTTCCATATGATGGAAAAATGGAAGCTTACCTTCGAGCTACTGGACGTGAAAAAATTGCTGAAATTGCAAACGCTAACAAAGATCTACTTATTGCTGATCCTGATGTTGAACAAAACCCGGAAAAGTATTTTGACAGGGTAATTGAGATCGACCTTTCAAAACTTGAACCCTATGTAGTGGGACCTCACACGCCTGATCTTGCAAGGCCAATCTCACAACTTGCAGATGACGTCAAAAAAAATAATTATCTTGATACCATCTCTGTTGCATTAATCGGCAGCTGTACCAATTCTTCTTATGAGGATATGACAAGGGCAGCAAATGTGGCAGAACAGGCAAAAGAAAAAGGGTTGCGAATAAAGATACCATTACTAGTAACTCCAGGCTCTGAGCAGATACGCGCCACAATAGAAAGGGATGGGCAGATGGAAATACTAAAGGAGGTTGGAGCAACCGTGTTGGCAAATGCATGCGGTCCATGTATTGGGCAATGGAGAAGACCCGAGCTAAAACAAGGAGAATCAAATACTATCGTTACATCATTTAACAGAAATTTTCCGGGACGAAACGATGGTAGAAGAGAGACAATGAACTTCATAGGAAGTCCGGAGCTGATCGTAGCTCTTGCACTCGGAGGAAGATTATCATTTAACCCACTAAAAGATCAGGTTACTGCGCCAGATGGCAAAAAATTCACACTAGAGCCACCAAAAAAGGCTCCAGAAGTTCCACCACAAGGATTCCAAAATGTAAAAGATGTCTATGTTCCTCCCTCAGAGATTCCAGATCTTGTTGCAGTTGCAATTCCTGTAAACAGCGACAGACTGCAAAAACTTGAACCATTTCTAAAATGGGATGGAAATGATTTTGTTGACTTGCCAATTCTGTTGAAAGCAAAAGGAAAATGCACGACAGATCACATATCACCTGCTGGTTCTTGGCTGCGGTTTAGAGGCAATCTTGATAAAATCAGTGATAATATATTCTTGGGAGCAGTCAATGCTTACAACAATGAAGTAGGAAAAGGAAAAAATCTTCTTACCGGTGTTATTGATACTTTCCCGTCTGTTGCAAGGCAGTATAAACAAAAGGGGTTCAAATGGGTTGTAATTGGAGATAATAACTATGGTGAAGGCAGTAGCAGGGAACATGCTGCCATGTCACCAAGATATCTTGGATGTGCATCAGTAATAGCAAGAAGCTTTGCAAGAATTCATGAAACTAACCTGAAAAAACAAGGAATACTTGCATTGACATTTGCAAACCCGTCTGATTACGATAAGATTCGCGAAACTGACAGAATTAGTATAATAGGACTCTCAGAGATGCAGCCAGGAAAACAATTTCATGCTTTCATATATCATGACGATGGTACAAAAGAAGAGATACTGCTAAACCACTCCTATAATAAATTCCAAATAAACTGGTTCCAAGCAGGCTCTGCCCTTAACATATTAAGACAGAGCGAAAATCTCTTACACTAGGGCTTTACAAACTTCAGCAACTTAAAATGTTTTAACGTGATATTATATCCATGATGAGCCATACGTTTGACCCAAATGAATTGTACAATAGGGTGGTGCATTACTACATTGACAAGAAGGGATATTCAAAAGAAAAGGCAAATGAGATAGCTCAAAGAGTTGTGCAAAGGGAAAAAACAAGACACACATGCAAAAATGCAGAGTGCAGACATCTGATGGATGATCATATAAGAACAAAAGGCACCTGCCTAGTCTTAGATTGTGATTGCAGGGAATTTGTCAGCTAGAGACCTTCAGGATTATCTTTCCAAACTGAGAACTGCCTTCCATCTTCTTGTGTGCAAGCTTGATGTCTCTGAGTTCAAAGGTGCTATCAATTATGGGTTTTACCTTCTTTGATTTCATGAATTTATGTAATGCAATCAACTGTGATTTTGTACCCAGATATGCACCGATTATGCTTGCCTCTTTACTGTAAAAGGCTCTGATGTTCACATTGGCTTCTGCACCGGTAGTAGTACCACAGGCAATCATTTTTCCGCCTGTCTTTAGAATCTCGATGCTTATTGGCCACGTCTTTGCGCCAACATGATCAATTACGGCATCAACGCCATGATCATTTGTGTACTTTAGGGTCTCAACTATCACATCGGATCTGCTCCTATCTATTACAAGATGTGCACCAAGTTTTCTTGCAAGACCTGCCTTGTTCTGGTCCGATACAACAGTTATGATCCTAAGGCCCATTGCCTTGGCAAGCAATATTGCGGCAGAGCCAACGCCACTGTTTGCGCCCCAGATAAGTATGGTGTTACCTTTCTTACATCCAGATCTCTTGAGCATATTCCAAGCAGTAAGGTATGATACATTTAATGCGCATGCCTCTATACTACTGAACCAGTCTGGTTTCTTTACGATGTTTTTCTGTGGAACCCTGACTAGTTCGGCATAGCCTCCGTGATATCTACCAAAACCACCTATGATGGAAAACGATACTCTTGGTATGCCACTTTGTATGGCCGGATATACTATCACCTTGTCGCCTTTCTTGAATCTTCCAAAACCTTCAACAAGTGTACCGGAAATGTCACAACCCAAGACGTGAGGAAAAGATACCTGTTTGTCGGGAAGGCCATTTCTAACCCAAATATCTAGGTGATTTACAGCGCAGTAGTCCACTCTAACTATTGCATGACCCTTGACTGGTTGCGGATCGTCAATCTCTTCATATGACAAGACATCAGGACCCCCATGTTTTCTAATGACTACTGCTTTCAATTACATGACTATCCAAAATTACTACTATTAAAGGACATATTTTAGAATCTGGATCTTTAGGGAAGTAAACTTGTCTTAAGACTTGAGATTATGCATGGACTGCAAGTCTTTTGCAAACTGTTGAAGCTCTTCAGGAATGGGCATATCTATAGTATCCTTCAAAGAGAGATTTTGTTCCTTCTTCTTGTTCCATACGTTTGAGTTAAACTCTGTAATTGGTTTTGTAAATTTTGTCCAGTCTTCATGATCTTCTGGCTGCGGAAACTTTTCCTTGTGTATTGTCTTGTCAGAATACAGTATCTGCCAAAGATAGTCAGTGATAAAGGGTGTTATTGGAGCAAGAAGCAGTAGCAATGTGGACAAGACCTTGTGTAATGTGAATATGGCTGCATTTTGTTCATCCTGGCTAAAACCACTATATGCGCGACCTTTTACCATCTCGATATAATGCGCAGCAAACAGGTTCCATGTAAACTCACGAATACTAGTTGAAGGAACAAAAAAGTTGTAATCATCAAAACCTTTCTTGCATTCTAAAACCATCTTGTCCAGCTCTGAGAGTATCCAATTATCTGTAGGTGTAGTCTTGGCCTCTTTGATTATTGGAAGTCCTGATAGGAATCTGGATATGTTTAAGAGCTTGCTTAGAAATTTCTTTGTGGTTTCAATTTTTTGTTCAGAGCATCTAAAGTCATAGCCAAGATTTATCTCACTTGCACTCCAAAACCGAAATGTATCGGCGCCAAATTTCTGAATCACCGGAAGAGGATCTACTACATTACCCTTGCTTTTGCTCATCTTTGCCCCATGTTCGTCAACACCGTAACCCATAATCCATGCATCGCTCCATGGTGTCTTGCCGGTAATCTGCTCACATCTGAGGATTGTATAGTATAGCCAAGTTCTTACAATGTCTTTGGACTGTGGTCTTATTGTTGCAGGATATGTCTTTTTGAAAAACTCGTTGTCTTGGTTATATTTTGAAACATAAAGGGGAGATACACTAGAGTCCATCCACGTATCAAATGTTCTTTCCTCTCCAACAAACTCGGTTGAATCACACTTGGCACACTTTGAGATAGGGCTTGGATCCTTCCACGGTTTGTAGTATTTTCCAGGCTCTGGTACGTGAGGCTCTAAGCATTTTTTACAGTACCATATGGGAATCTCTGTTCCGTAAAACCTTCTTCGTGAAATAGGCCAATCTATGGTTATTGATTCCAGCCAATTCATGAGAATCTGTTTGTGCATGGATGGGTGAAAGACAATCTTGGAACCTAGTTCCTTGATCTTCTCTATGGATTCTTTTTGTTTTAGATAATACTCTTCCATTGGGATTATCTCTATTGGAATCTTGCTTCTTTCAGAAATTGGAGTCCTGTGATTGATATTTTCAATTCTTTCTACCAAATTCTGTTTTTGTAGATCCTCGATTATCTTTTCTCTTGCTTGTTTTACCTTGAGTCCGGCATATGCGCCTGCAACCTCTGTCATTCTGCCGTTCTTGCCAATAGCTACTATTTCTTGCAGTTTAAGCTCCCTGAACAACGCAACATCATTCTGATCACCATAACTACAAACCATAACTGCACCCGAACCAAATTCTTTTTCTGCAGATGGGTGAGTCCTTATCTGAACCTCCCTGTTTATGACAGGAATCTGTGCATTCTTGCCTACAACATCCCTGTATCTTTCATCTTCTGGATTTACAATCACTGCCTGACATGCGCACAAAAGCTCAGGTCTGGTACTTGCTATGATCAAAACTCTATCCGAGTCTTTTATCTTAAACTTCATGTAAACTAGCTTCGTTGGAATTTCATCATAGACTATCTCCGCATCTGCAATGGTGGTCCCAGTTACCCAGTCATAGTTGTTTGGCCTATTTGCAATGTATACCTGTCCCTTCTTCCACAACTCTATGAATGTGGCCTGTGTAAGGGAGCGATACTGCTCAGAATCTGTCCTGTAATATTCTGAAAAGTTTCCGCTAAGCCCCAAGCTTTTCATTATCTGGATCATCTCTGCTTCAAGATCATCTAGCGCCGTGGCACACAATTTTAAAAACTCATTTCTATCTGTCTCATGCATACGTATGTTGTGTTTTTTCTCTGTGTACATCTCTACAGGCAGACCATTTCTATCTATTCCTATTGGAAATAACACGTTCTTTCCTGTCATTCTTGCAGTTCTTGCAATCATGTCTATCTGAGCGTAATGGGCAGCAGCTCCTATATGCCAAGGCCTTCCGGATGGATACGGGGGAGGAGTGTCAATTACAAAGATCTCTCCCTGTGGCTTGAATTCGTAAATCTTTGCATCTTCCCATTGTTTTAAAATCTGCTTCTCAATCTCAGGATTCCATGCTGTTTCCTTTATTTTTGGTTCCATGCCACTATGATCTTGAGATCTGTGAAATAATATGGGCCCCTTTGTTATAGCCCTCGTAGATGTATACTCCAACCGCTTCTATGTTCTTTGGCATCTTGGGAACTAGGAGCTTTATTATCTCGGTTGACAAGTTTTCAACAGTAGCTTCGCCTTCCAACAGATATGTGGTATTTTTTGGCACCTGTAGATTGAATCTTCCTTTGGGGCCATCAAATGCAATGTTGTAGTGTAGATCATCTTCTTTTGCAAGATATTTTTTGTTGATGAAGAATTTGTGGTCTAGGATCAAAATAACATCCTTGATAATTTTTTTTGCCTCTCCAAAATCAACAAGCAGGTTATTTTTCATCTCACCTACCAGTTCTACCATGACAGATGACGTGTGGCCGTGAAGAATTGAGCATTTTTCCACCAGCGGCAGTATGTGTGCATAGTCAAATGCAAATGAAGGATCCTCGATGAAAATCGAGCCTGTCTGAACATCTTTTGTCTTGTAAAGTACAATATCATCAAGTTCCTTTAGCTGGGCCGCAAGTTTTGGATGGCCTATTGCAATCAGCTTCATCTCTAGGTTTTCCTGCTTTAGTTCCTTGTATTTTGTAATATCGTTTTCATTATCAATTATCTCTATGAATCCTTTTTCAGTTTTAAAGTCAACGTGTACTTTTTTTCCATTTCTTAGGGTAACGGTGTAATCGTATTGGTATTCCATATCAAGAAATGAGAGCATCTCAGCTATGGAAAGCTCTGTTCTACTCCTCATGAGGTTTCCTTTTTTATCGATATATCGAAAATCCGAATCTAGAATTGCCGAACCGCTTGGCATTTGAAAAATTTTAGACTATCCGTATATAAATTCTGTACAGGTTGTTTTGCCATTGCAAGTGCTATTTTGCCAAAGAGTCAAGAGTCCTTGCTAGGTTTATGTCATTTTGTGTTATTCCGCCTGCATCATGAGTCACAAGTTCTACCTTTATTTTGTTATATACGTTAAACCACTCTGGATGGTGATTCATCTTCTCTATATGGATGGCGGCTCTACTCATAAAACCAAACGCATCTATGAAGTCTGCAAAAACAAAGTCTTTATGAAGTTTGCCATTGACAACACTCCATCCATGTAAGCCAGTCAACTCTTGTCTGATCTGGTCTTCGGTAAGCTTGGCAAGTACCATGATTTTTTCCTAGCGAACCCTATATTTAACTCTCATAGCAAAAATATTCGATAGTGCACAGAATGTCAAATCTCCTTACAAGTCTCCATGAGCAAATACTTTTTGCTACAAAAAATACTACAACATCAAAAAAAATCGGAGTGGCTTTTTCTGGTGGTGTTGATAGTTCATTGTTGGCCAAAATTTGCTCTGATATGAATTTTGAAGTAACCCTACTTACAATTGGATTTGAAGGCTCACATGATGTTGAATTCTCAAAGAAAATTGCGGCTTTGATGGGATTAAAACACCTTGTTTACATAATACCAGATAAATCCTTTTCGGATGTTGCAAAAAAGATCAGGTCAAAAATCAACACTGATAATCTTTCCTGGAATGAAAATTGCATAGCCTTTTACTATGTTTCAAAACTTGCAAACAAACATTACATAAAAAAAGTTCTTACATCAAACGGCATTGACGAGCTCTTTTGTGGCTATAATGCATACCGAGAGGTTGTAGAACATGGAGAAAATGCAGTTGCAGATCTCATGGAATCAAAGCTTGGCAACGAGATACAAATGATGAAGGCAGTAAATATGATATCATCAGAATTTGACGTGACAATACTGCAACCTCTTCTCTCTGAGGAGTTTATTGACTTTGCAAAGAAAATTCCAATCAAGGAAAAAATAAAAAACAAAGATGATCTGGTCAGAAAACACATAATTCGGCAATTGGCATTATCAGTTGGAGTCCCACCTGACTCTGCACTAAAGAGGAAAAAAGCACTACAGTATGGCTCTCTTATTCACAAAAACTTGATCAAAGTCAAGAAAACTTGGAACACGATTTTTTGACAATGTTGTAGACGTTTCTGATTATCTGTTCTGATGCACCAAGATGGTTTTCAGGAACAAAAATGTCGCCTATTTCATCCTCTGTAAGGTGTTTTGATATGGAGTCATCACTCTTTACCGCATCTCTAAAGTCCGTCTCTTTTTCTGATGCAGCAAATGCAACTCTCTGTATGTCCCTATATGCATTAAACCGTGGTACTCCTTTCTTTATGAGAGCCTCAAGCACAAATTCTGCAAAGATTTGGCCCATTGTGAATTCCAGATTTTTTCTTATTCTTTCTTCATTGACGTATAACTCTTGTAGAGTTCTTGTCATTGCTTCTAACATCTCATCAAGCAGGATGGATGTTGTTGGAAGAATAAATCTCTCATTGGCAGAATTTGAAAGGTCTCGTTCATGCCATAGAGGTATGTTCTCAAATGCAACGGAAATCTGGCTTCGTAGTAGCTTTGAAAGAGATGTGACGCGTTCGCTTTTTACTGGGTTTCTCTTGACTGGTACTGCACTACTTCCCATCTGACCCTTTCTAAATGGCTCTGCAACTTCCCCTATCTCTGTTCTCTGGAGATTTCGTATCTCAACAGCCAATTTTTCAAGGGTTGAGCCAATTAATGCCATCAAAAAGACATACTCTGCATATCTTTCGCGTGGAACAACTTGGGTTGTTACATCTGCCGGAAACAATGCAAGCTTTTTTGCAACCCTTTTCTGAACTTCCAAGGCCTTTGCTCCCATGAGGGATCCAGTACCAACAACACCCAAAGTCTTACAAATTAAAACTCGTTTCTTTATCTCTTCTATTCTTTCAACATGTTTTGCCATTTCTAATGCTGCGTTTGCAAACTTTAGGCCAAATGAAATTATACTTGCGTGTTGTCCATGAGTTCTACCCACGGCAGGTATTTTCTTGTATTTTACTGCCAGCTCTGATAAAATGATGGCTAATTTTGCTATCTTGGGCTCTATGATGGAAATGGCATCTCTAATCTGCAAAGAGTTGCTAGTGTCAACAAGATCGTTACTTGTCAAACCATAATGAATCCAAGGTCTTGCAGACTCCCTGCACTTCTCACTGAGTGCTTCTACTAATGCCGCTGTGTCATGATCGCTTTTTGCCTCCAACTGTTTTACTCTTTTTATCGTGATTTTTCCAGATCTTGCCATTTGTGCAATATTCTGAGCTGCACTTTTTGGTATCATGCTTATCTCTGACTGAGATTGGGCAACTGCGGCCTCAATCTCTAGTTGGTATGATATTTTTTTCTGATCGTCAAATATTTCTTTCATGGCGTCTGTTCCATAACGCCCAGCATCAATAGGTAGTATCGGCATACATCAAAGAAACTATACTAGCAAAATAAATCTACTTGAAAACAGCAAACCATCCGCTTGGCATTAATTTTTTATACACACGCATGAATGTTAGCATGTGGACAAGATCAAAAAAGAGGAGAAAAAAGTCTTGTATGAAGATATAGACGGTAATGAAAATGAAGAACCTACTCTTGATGGTAAAGGACTACACGATCTTTATAGACATACCACCAAACTAATGAAATAAGATCTCAGGCCTGTCTTTTACTCATGATTTAAATTGTGTCCAAATACCTTTTTTCGCAGAAAGAGATGACTTCGTTAATTCCAAAAAAAGTAGGAGACATGGAGTACAGAATAGAGGCAGACTCTTCTCGTGGGATGAAGGTTCCTGTTACAATATATGCCGATGAAGGATTAATGCAAAAAATGCTAACTGATAGGACTATTACTCAAGCTATAAACGTTTCAACCTTGCCGGGGGTGGTAAAACACGTAGTAGTACTTCCTGACGGTCACGAGGGATATGGCTTTCCAGTAGGCGGTGTAGCTGCAATGGACGCAGAAGAGGGAATGATAAGCCCTGGGGGTGTCGGCTACGATATTAACTGCCTTCATCCGTCCACCAGAGTCTATACTGAAGATCGAAATTGGAAGAAGATAACTGAGATTGCAAATAATGACTCTACTCTATCGTTTGACGTACCAAGCAAATCAACCATAACGACAAGACCGATTCTGTTTCTCAAGAAAAAACAAAATGGTCGCATACTCAAAATAACTACAAAGTTTGGAAGAGAACTACTAGTCACTAAGGATCATCCTTTGCTTACTGACGGAGGCATGGTGGCTGCAGGCCTAGTGTCGGCTGGAACCAACCTGGTTTCACATGGATTTGAGGGACTGGAACACTTGGAACCCACAGAGAATGTCATATACAATGTAGAAGATCTGAACAGGTCAATGTGTGAAATGGGCATAAGTGACAAAGGAAATGCCAGAGCGCAGATACTAAAACATCTTGGCAGCCTAGGACTTGCAGAACTAAAGACGACAAGCAACAAACTCTCAAGGATACTAAAGCTTCTCGGAATAATACTGAGTGATGGCACGGTCCCTCAAGGGAGCAAATACGTCTCAATCTATGGAAAATTAGAGGATCTCAAATCAATTGAGAGTGATCTTAATTGGCTAGGAATAAACTCCATTATAATTTCTCGACAAAGACATCACAAGATAAATTCACACTATGGAGAAGCTACTTTCCAGACCGTAGAGCATTCCATAAAGATATCCTCCAGAGGATTTCGGGTCATTCTACACGCAATGGGCGTTCCTTCTGGAAACAGATCTGCCCAGCGATATAGGATACCGCAATGGATAAAATCTCTCAAGGTGTGGCAAAAGAGACTTTTTGTTGCAGCATATTTTGGGGGTGATCTTACAAAACCAATTTCCAATAATGGATATAATTTCACCATGCCAACATTTAGTGTTAGCAAACTGGAAACTTTGTTAGACAATGCATTTGAGATAACAAACGACATAAAAGAAATACTAGATTCTCTTGGTGTAAAAACATCAGAACCTATACTAGTGGATGGTTATACTTACAACGGCAAGAAAGGCACTACAAAGGCAGTACGTTTGGGAATAGAATCCAATGCAGACAATATACTCAGATTCCTTAGTACTATAGGATATCTTTACAACAAGGAAAAGGAGATTTTGGCAAGCCTTGCTTCACTATATCTGCACTTTACTAGTGCTATCAGGGAGCAGAGAGATAACGCCAGAAATACGGCACGAGAAATGTATTTGAGTGGAACAAGCTCTGGACAGATTTTAGCCACATTGAAGGGAGAATACTTTACTCAAAGCTTTATAGAACATTCCATATGGTCTGAAAGAAAATCAGCCAGAGTTTGGGATGTCATACGTTTCAACGAGTTTATGCAAGAAGTTTCAATAGGAGACGGATATGCGTGGGACCAAATAATAGACATGGAAGAGATTGATTATGACGGATACGTTTATGATCTTACCATTAATGATCATAACCATAACTTCATCGCAAATGGCGTTGTGGTCTCAAACTGTGGTGTCAGGTTGATAAGAACAAACCTTGACGAAAAAGACGTAAGGCCAAAGCTAAAGGACCTTGTACTTGACCTCTTCAAATCAATTCCTTCTGGAGTTGGTTCAAAAGGAGCTGTGAGACTGAGTTCTTCAGATCTTGATGAGGTACTTGTACGTGGGGTGCAATGGGCCGTGGATAATGGATATGGTTCAAAAGATGATGCTGATGTATGCGAAGAGAATGGACAAATAAAAAATGCAGATCCAAGTAGGGTATCACAAACTGCACGCAAGCGAGGATCTCCGCAGCTGGGAAGCCTTGGCTCGGGTAACCACTTTCTTGAGATCCAACGCGTTGACCAGATTCATGACAAAGAGGCCGCAAAGAGGATGGGGATTTACAACGAAGGCCAAATAACTGTCTTGATTCATTGTGGCTCGCGGGGATTTGGACATCAGGTATGCAGTGATTATCTTCGAACATCTGAGCAGGCGCTTCAAAAATACAAGATAAACCTAGTAGACAGAGAACTTGCATGTGTACCAAATTCTTCTGAGGAAGGTGAATCCTACAGAAAGGCAATGTTTGCAGCACTAAACTTTGCTTGGAGCAATAGGCAAATGATCACGCACTGGACAAGAAAGTCATTTGAAAGGGTCTTCAAGCAAACCGAGGATGATTTGGATATGAAACTTATCTACGATGTAGCTCATAACATAGCAAAGGTTGAAAAACACAAGGTTGACGGTGAACTGCGTTCAGTTGTAGTTCATCGAAAGGGTGCAACAAGGGCATTTCCAAAAGGAAGAGACGAGATACCACAAAAATACAGAGACTTGGGGCAGCCTGTCTTTATTCCAGGTTCGATGGGAACGGGAAGCTGGATTCTCTTGGGAAAACCTGGTTCGATGGACCTAAGCTTTGGTTCTACTGCACACGGTGCAGGAAGAATGATGTCAAGATCAGCTGCAAGGCGTAATTTTACTGAGAGTCAAGTTCAAAAATCTTTGGGAGATAGAGGTATTTTCATAAAAGCCCTTACCAGAGAAGGCGTTGTTGAAGAGACACCAGAAGCATACAAAGATGTGGATGCAGTGGCAAACGTCTCTCATGAAATGGGAATAGCAACAAAAGTGGCTAAATTGGTTCCTATAGGAGTCATCAAGGGATGAGTGAGGAAGACAAGGAGCTAGAACTCTTGAAAGCAAAACGTCTGCTTGAGATGCAAAAAAATCTCTCTCAAAAGCAGAAAATAGAAGAACTACGGACAAAGCAACCAGCAACTTCTGCCACATCTCCACGTGAAATTGTTATCAAGCAGCTTGGTTATCGTGGGCTAGAAGTACTTGAAAATGCAGAAGCACAGTTTCCAGAAGAAACTAAATTGGTGGTAGCAAAACTTGCAGAACTACTCCAGTCTGGAGAAGTTGCCGAAGTCATTGATGGAGGAAAATTACTTACCCTTTTTAGGTCAATAGGGATTCGAGTCAAAATGCAGACTACCATAAAGGTTGAACAAGACGGAAAATTGGTGTCGTGGTCAGACAAATTAAAAGGAGAGACGTCTAATTCGGATAATCAGGATGTTAAACCAGAAAATCCTTAGTTTATTTATTGCCTATAAATCAAATTTTATAATTGCGTGGTAAGACTAAAAGAATGAAATGAATCTTTTTGCAGACTGCCAGGTGACCCATTAATGAGTGGAAGATCAACCCTCCTAGAAATCGCAACCACAAACTATGAAACGGATTTGGAGTTCATCTCTTCTGCCATGAATAAACTGCAATCACTCTGTGAAGTAACGGACGGATTTCTTATCAGCGAACCAGTGCATAGGTTTGGCTGGACTTTTTTCAAAATATTGCTGAAAAGTGAGCTTTGGTATGCCATGCCAATAAAACTTGGAGACAAGATAGAGAAATCCAAAGGAAAAAAATACGAAGAAAAACTTGTCTACTTTATGACAAACTTTTTCGAACAAAATAATGCTAAAGTGAAGGTAAAGTTTACAGAGGTCTAGACCCTTCTTCCTCGTTTGCCGCCCTTTTTGCGTGTTGTGTCATGAGGAATAGGTGTCACATCATCAATTCTTCCAATCTTAAATCCACCTCTTGCCAGTGCTCTAATGGCCGCCTGTGCTCCGGGGCCTGGCACTCTAGATCCGACTCCGCCAACTGCTCTTACTCTTATGTGAAGTCCTGTAAAGCCCTTGTCGTGAGCAGCCTCTACCACAGCTGCAGTAGATTTCATTGCTGCATAAGGCGATGATTCGTATCTATCTGCGTTTACATGTCTTCCACCAGAGCTGATGGCCACCGTCTCACCGCCAGAGATATCTGTAATGTGCACGATGGTATTGTTATAACTACTGTAAATGTGGGCAATACCCCATTTCTCCTTAGTTTCTTGCGCTGACAACATTTCAGAGCTCTATAACGGGTTTAAAAAACATTTGTTAAAAGGATAGGCTCAAGCTTGGATAGTGTAAAAGAAAATTAGGTTAATTTTTTAACGTAAAAAAGTATAGTTATTCATGAAATTACTTCTGACTGTATTGGCTATCTCGGCTCTAGTTTTTTCAATGAGTATAGGTTTTGTTGATGCCTCTATCTCTAAAAATGCATACAGTTTATCTGTAGGTGGACGACAGTTTGCCATTTATTATGATATAAGTAATGCAACGGTTAATGGAATTCAGGTCAAGAAAAATCTTAGCTATACAAATCATTATTCATATTCTCTATTGATTGACATTGATAATAGTACTAATTCAGGGGAGTTGACCATGACTCTTCCTTCTGAACTTATGGCAAGTATGTGTCAATCCGGAATCTTGCCAAAACTTTCGTTGAATAATGGTACATTTACTGATGCCAATGTAACATCTGAAACAAAAACCAACAATACTATTTTGATTAAGTTACCGCCCTTTACGAAGACTATTGAAATAGGAGGGTATGGACCAGATCCTAGTAGCGGATGCCCTACATTTGCCTACAAAATGACCTATGATGGAATAATATATTGGATAGACTACAAAAGTAATCCAGAAATACAAGATATTAGTATGAATGAAAAAAATTCCGCACTTGTTGTTACACTAAGCCATTTGTATCATTTTCCTCCGCCACAACCATGGAGCTATGCAGACATACAGATACCAAGAAATTTGCTTGATTCAAAAATGGGACAAAGTGATGCACCTTTTACTGTAATGGTGGATGGGAACATTACTCAGATTCAAGAAATTGAATCTACTAATACGACACGGACAATTCACATTCCTCTGCGTGGAGGATTATATTATCAAGATAGTGATGGTGAGATAGTTATAACAGGTACGTCAACAACGCCAGAATTTCCTCTTGCTATTCCAATTTTATTGATAGGAATTACTTCATTAATTGTCTTTTATAAGATAAAAATTCGTATTTAGACCACCGTATTGCAGTTGACTAAAACATTTGTTCAGAATACACGAGTAGCCTGATTTTTAGAAGAATGTTAAGGTAGGAATCTACACTAGTTTTTTATGGTTTGAAAGAAGAGTGAGACTATCTTTTGAAATCTCTGAATCTTTCTATTGTTACTATCATTGGAATTGTAGCCGTAGTATCTTTTGGCATGTTTATTTTGTTAATTCCTCATACCTCGGAACGTTTGAGAATTGCTACCCCTCAGGATTCAAATTTTGGAGAGATTGCAGTCAATCCAGTAACTGACAAGGTGTACGTATGTAATAACCTCATAGGCTTTGTTTATGTGCTTGATGGACATACTAACAAAACTCTGAACAAGATTCCTATGGGCGGTTTACCACAGGACGTGGTGGTAAATCCCATGACAAACAAAATCTATGTAGTCATCAGCAGTTATCCTCGTCCTCTTGCTGATAATGCAGTCGCTGTAATAGACGGAGTTACTGATACAATAATAAAAAATATCAACATCGCAGATATGGGTAAGAAACCTCCTGAAATGATCTTCAATGCTCTCCAAGGAGGTAAAACATACAAGATTTGGCCTGTACAAATAGCAGTAAACCCAATGACAAACCGCATCTATGTGAGTGATTGGAATTATGGAGATGGTGGTATCACCGTAATTGATGGTAGAACAGACCAAGTTATTGACACCATTATAGGACTCGGCGGGGGTTCTTATGGCATAGGTGTAAACCCAAACACTGACAGGATATATGTTAACAATGTGCAATATGGATACAAAAAACCATATCAAATTGCTGTCATAGATGGTGCAACTGACAAAATCTTGACTAATGTTACAATCGGTTTGAGAGGTCCACATGGAGTATCTACAATTCCCGGACCTTCCATAGCAACACTAGCGGTAAATCCATCAACAGATTTGATTTATGCAGATTGTGCAGGATGTATAACGTCAGACGAAAACCGCAGTCGAGATTGGATGACAGTGATAAATGGTACAACTGACTCAGTAGTTAATACAATACCTCTTTCTGTCCTGAATATAGCGATAAATACAAACAACAATACTGTTTATGCTACATTGGGTGTAGACCCTATTACTCTCTATACTGGTTCGTTTCGCGTTGCTGTGATAGATGGGCAAACTAACAAAGTGATAAACTATCTCGAATCAGATAAGGTAGATTCATCTGTTGCAGTGAATCCCACAAACGGTGATATCTACGTAACCGGAAATTACTTGGGAAAAGGTTCTGTATATAATTTCGAAAGATGAGGCAAAAAATACACTATAATAAAATAGTAATTATGGAAAAAATTTAGACCACCGTTATTACAGTTGACTAAAAAACATTAGGATCTGAGATGAACCCAACCGCATCTTTTGACATTTTTTTCTCGTTTTTTATCCATGAGAACAACATTTCTACCATTTGTGACATATCCTATCTCAAAAAGAGGAACATCAAGCCTAGCCGCAAGATTTCTGACTACACGTAGATTCTTTTTGGAGATTGTAGCTACTATCTCGTATTCTTCTCCACCACAAAAGACAAGATCTGTTAGACTGATTCTCATTTTTTTTGCAAATGCCTCTACATCCTTTTGTGTTGGAACTGTTGTTATGACAAATTTCTTCTTACTTTGATTACTCATGTCATTTAGGGTTATGGACAAGCCATCGCTGGAGTCCATGGATGAGGAAAAATACCCAGCTGCTTTGAGTCCAAACTCTAGCCTAGGCATGGGCAAAAGCACATTTTTCTTGCATCTTTTGGCAAACTTTGAATCTACTTTGAGCTTCTGAAGTATGATCCTCAACCCTGATGAAGTGTAACCAAAAGGTCCAGAGGTGATTATAACGTCGCCATTTCTTGCACCTCCTCTCCGGATTATTTTATTGCCAATTCCAAACATGGAGACATCTATGACAATCTCTTTTCCTTTATTTACATCGCCTCCAACTATTTTTACATTGAATTCTTTTGAGGCTAAAGCAAAACCATCTGCCAAACTGTTCACCATTTTTCTAGTAAAACCCTGAGGAATGGCAAGCGAAATTGTGGCATATTTTGGCCTTACTCCCTTGCAAGCAAAATCACTAACGCATGAAACCAGGCTTTTTCTAGCAATTTGATATAATTTCATTTCTGGTGGGACATCTGTACTCTGAACTAGCATGTCAGATTTTACAGCAAAATTTCTATTAGATATTGACAAGATCTCCAAGTCATCTGGAACAAATTTTGATCTTTGTCCGAAACGGCGCTGAAATATTTTAATGATTTCTATCTCGTCTGGCTTCTTCATAACTCTTGTTGACCAACTCGGTGACCTCTTTTTCTATGTTTTTTATCTTTCTCAAATCATTTGATTCTGTAGAAATTCTTATGCTGTGTTCTGTATTGGATTGCCTGACTAACACCCAACTATCATCATCGATTATAGATTTTATTCCGTCGATTGTTATGATCTGGCTGGATATCTTTTCCATCTTTTTGGTTAGTATCTCAATCGTTTTTTTATGAAATTTTGAATCGACGTTTATCTTGTTTCTTCTCTGAATATATCCTTCCATGAATTTAGAAATCTCTGAAAATTCGTCTGTCCCAATCATTGATGCAATCAAGCCGCTGGTAAGTAATCCGTCCCGGCACATGTTAAATTCAGGTAAAATAAAACCTGCGCTGCTTCCTTCCCCACCTGCCTGAGACTTCGTCTTTAGCATTAAATCCACAACATTGGCCTCGCCAACTTTGGATCTCTTGACTTGACCCCCTTCATTATTGATGAATTTTTCAATAGACACGCTTGTGTCAATACTTAAGACGAATCTCTTGTATCCAATCTCAAGGGCTTTGGCAACTCCAAGTCCCAAAGTGGCATCTGGTGTTTGTTTCTTACCGTCTTTTACTACCACAAGTCTATCTCCATCCAAATCAAACGCAAATCCAATATCGGCCTTTTTTGATAATCTTGTCAGACCTGACAGTTTGTCAGCGGTAGGATCTGGCCCACGTAAGGACTTGCCTGGAACATTGTTTATTTTTTTTACCTTACATCCGAGTTTTTCTAAAAGTGATGGAGCTACTTCAAATGCAGCACCTCCTCCTATATCCAGGGCAATCTTTGGCTTGCCGCTTACATTACCAATCAGTTTTATGGCTTCATTGACATAGGTTGAATCAATTTTTGATTCCAACTCAATCTTTGTTTTTGAATGTGATTTTTTCTCAAGCAGTTGCCCAAGCTCTACTTCATTGATGCCCCTTCCATCTATGATGAATTTTAGGCCATTCCACTCTAGGGGATTGTGAGACGACGTCACTATTATCCCGCTTCCATATCTTCGTGATTCTCTGAATGCAACTGGCGTGGGAGATACCCCTAGATTGTAAACTGAAATGCCTCTTTCCATCAGAGAAGCGGATGCCACGTACGACAGAATCTCACTTGACGGCCTTGTATCTCTTGCTAGAACACATTTTTTGGATTTTATTAGATGTGAAAAATTATGACAAAAATGTATTATGTCTTTAAGATTAAGATCGTCTGAAAAAATTCCACGTACTCCAGAAATTGATATTTTCAATGCATCCAAAGTACAAAGGCTTTTTATAAACTCTGATGGCATTGCGAACCAATGCCTCGATAGCTCAGCCTGGTAGAGCGAACGCCTCGTAAGCGTTAGGCCGCGGGATCGAATCCCGCTCGAGGCTTAATCAAATCTTAAAATCTGAAACTAATCTTACGGTATGGTTTTTGAAATTCAAAATTGTTTGTTCTTTTCTTTTCTCTCGTCAATATCTTCTATGTCTAATTCCAGTTCCTTTGCTAGTCCCTTCCACCATGCTACTTCTATCATATCTACTCCCCTTAGACATAACTAATCTGCACCTTTATAGATCTGTCGGTTGTTTTATACTTGACCCACCTGATCTGGTATTTATCTGAAAATACGGCAGTCTGATCTTCTATATTGTATTACAACTCTGAGCTACTTGTCTGGTAATGAAACGATCTGTTTTGAGATCGTAACTAGTTAATTTCTAAACTAAGAAAAGTTGTTTTAAAATTGAAAATTAAGGGGAAAATTTAGAGTTCCAGACCGAAAGAATCGGCTAGACTCTGGAATTGCATGTATGTTTCCAGATATTGTTTACCTTTTGAAGTTATGACAAATGTGTTTTTGCCATCAAATTCTATTTTGTTCATTAGACCAGCTCCGGTTAGGTTTTCAATAAACTTGGCTAGTCTTGAATGTGATAAGTTTGCCTTTGTCAGAAGTGCTGTTACATTAATGCCATTTGCGCCACTTTCCTCTGTCACAGTTAATAGATCGCACACTATCTGCATACTAGTTCTATACGCTACCATATTCGGTACTTATAAGATAAAATGGTGATATAAGGGTATTACTCCTTTCTCACAACCACCACTCTAATTTCTATACAATTCTTTGATGAAATAGTTTTATCTCTTTCCAGTATTTAGATCGCATTGGATTTTTCCTGTGTTGACGGATGTTCTAAATGCTGTATAGAAAGAGAATATTATCCATCTGTAAAATTCGGCAAGATAGGTGTGCTTATTTTACCAGACGAGAAGCAAAAAATCGAGTTTTTTGCAAAAAAACACTCTATCAAGGCAATAATCTCTCCTAGAATAGGAATCTCAGAAAAAAACGACAAGCCAGATGAAATTCTTGCATATCAACTAATGGGAAAAGAACCCAATGGAAACACATGCCCTTTTCTTGATATCGAAACCAATGATAGGTCCCCTCACGGCGGGTATAAATGTAAAATATACCAAGATAGGCCTCTTGCCTGCAGAGCTTATCCGTTGATAGAATCTTTGCCTATAACTTTGGATCCAAAATGCAAGTTTTGTGAATCCTGCTCCACTGCAGATGGAAACATTCACTCTGAACTCGAATCGCTTGTCAAAATAAAAACAATGATGAAAACTAGGGCTCAATACATCTGGAGATATGCTACAGGGATAGGGGAGATATCAGATAAATCTAAGATAGAAACTGGTTGGTTTTTAGTTTGATTTGTTGACTCTTTCATGAGTACCTGGATAATGTTCAGAGAGCTTTTTGGAATAACATTTGCTACACAAATAACCTTTGACATTCCATGTCTCCATGGGATGATATTCGTGATCCAAGGAATTATTGCATAATCCACATTTTTTTACTTCATCCATGTTGCTGAAATTCGTTTTTCGTAATAAAAATCATGTTAAATACTACCGACTTCATACAGTAATGCAGCGGTAGACGGATGGCTAGTGTGGACCTCCTGCAAGAGACCTATCGGTCACCCATCTGCCGCTACTTTTCGTAGAAATTTTTTAGAAAAGATCACGTACTATTGTTTGAATATTAATAATGTCTTCCTCTTCCTGTTTTATCTTCTTGTCAATTACGCGTATCATGGAATCTAACCAGACATGGTGTGAGAAGAAATTGTGATATGTATTTGCAGCTGTCATTTCATCATCAACGACTGTATCTTCAAGAAACTTTGTTACTACAGTATCTGTGATCTTCAAAATTCGCTGGTTCAGTTTGATGCTCTTAAAGACTGGCTCTAGCTTTGAAATATCCTCCTTAAAGTCTACCTTGGTGCATAGTATTTTTTCATGCAGGATTTTAAAATAAACTGCAACAAAAAATAGAGTGGCATATCTTTTTGTTTTGTGTCCTCCCTTCTTTCCATAATTCAAAACTTTTTTTGCGTATTCTTTTACAAGATATGGATACAATAACAGTCTATAATCATCTTTTAACTTCTCATTGAACACTTCATCATACTTGCTCCCTCTTGGTAGGAATTGTGCAGGTGAGCTGTACGATTCAGTAGGTCTCTGTTCAATTCCAGCCACAAAGGCCTGTATGGCATCCTTACCAACAATGACTTTTTTGTGATTGTCAGGGAGATATTTGTTGTATATAGGATCTCCAATAAATTCAGATTGCTGGGACTTTGTCTTGCTATCAAATGAACCTGCCTGTATCTCATAAAAATACCTGAAATTCTCCATCTGGGATTTGATTGATTTGTGAAAGTCCATTAACGAAACCAGATCCTTTCCCCTTACTGCATTTTGGGAATTCCTATACTTTGTAATGTTATTCTGGTCCATCTCGTCGGCGGCCTTGATTATGGTGACTGTTATACTTCCTTCCAAGTTATGGGTTCGTTTTGCATGATCTAATACGGAATTAGATGTCTGTGCACCATTTACTATCTGTGGTGCATGCAAAAGTATAGAGTTATCCTCTAGTTCTTCAAAGCCATTTACGACTATGGTTATGCCGTTGTTATAGTAGAAGAACTTGTTAGGTGATTCCTGTAATGTCTCACGTAGGCCCTTGTTTACGGTTGTCTTGAACTGCATCCACTGTCTTATGTTGGATTCAAAAACATAATCCCTGTTTTTGGTAACAAAATTAGTCAACTCCCTTAGCTTCAGGATCCCAAGCAGAGTATCCTGATATCTTAGCTTGCTCTCCAGTCTTATTGTAGCCTTTTTGCCCACTGCAGGTTTTTTTATTCTGTCCCAAAGTTTTTGGATTATTACATCTATATCGTATATGTCAACAGACTCGTAACTTTCATTATCTACTTTTTGATCAGTAACATAAACACACTCAATCTTTAGATTTTTTTCTTGAATTTGTGTTACCAGATGGGCAATCTCAGGCCGCATCTTTGTGATGTCTTTGATGCGTAAATTCTGCACATCCTGTCTAAATTTGGCAATGGCTTCCATAGAATGCGAAGTTCCATATTTTGACTGGAAAAGATAGATCTTGTCTTCAGAAAAATCCACTGGCAGATATGCGTCTATGCCCAAATCATTGGGGCCATCAATTATTGCGTCTGTGGCGTCATCTTCTGTTGCCTCAAATACTCTGGTAAGTACCCATTGGAGAAAATTATGGCCTTTTTCAATCTCATTTTGTGCGTCTTCTGCATACTCTCTTACGCTATCTCGTATGTTTTGAGCAAACCCTTCCAGTGGTTGCCCATTGGATGATTGTTGTAAAAGCGGTCTTGCACCAGGTATGTATTCTAGCAATCCATTATTTCTATCGGCCAATCTAAAACGGGTAGAATTTGGTATATTTAGTAAAGTAGGTTATTATGATATATCAAAGGTGAGGAAGGGATTCGAACCCCTATAGATTCGCTCTGCAGGCGAACGCATAGCCGCTCTGCCACCTCACCGCAATCAAAAAGGTTTCCTATGAACAATTAAATCTTTTAGATCAGAATTTTGAAAACTGTTTTGCAGCTAGTCTGACATCTTCTGCCTTGATTGTTTTTCTACCTGCATGTGTGGACATCTCTACTGCACTTTTGGCAATGGATGTGCCTATTTCTTCCAGTATCCTTCTTAGTTCATTTGCCGACTCGTCACTTACCCTATCGGCTCCAGCCTTTTTCAAGATCCGGTACATTACAGAAAGACCAAATTCGGATGTTGTCATGCTCTAACTTTAAACACCTGCGATAAAAGACTTCAAGTGGAAAAAAGACCATCTAGGAATCGATTTATACACACTATTTTGATGGTTATACTCATGGGTTGGCTCACTGATGCTCATATTCATCTAACAGATGATGAATTCAAGCCTGAATTGCCTTTCATCCTTACGGCCATGGATAAAATGAAGATAAGAGCATGCTGTGTATCAATGGACTATGCAAGCTCAAAAGCGACACTGGAACTTGGTAAAAAAAATTCTCTAGTTTTACCGTTCCTTGGGATACATCCAGAAAAAGCCAATGATATTTTGGAATCAGTAGTGGACTTGATAATGGAAAATTCTAGTCAAGTATCAGGTATAGGAGAGATTGGTCTTGACAAGACATATGTCTCTGACAAACAAGGTTTTGATCGTCAAGTTGATGTATTTGAAAAAATGCTGGCTTTGGCTGAAAAACTAGAAAAACCGGTATCAATCCATTCCAGAAAAACACTGGAGGAAATATTTTCCATTCTTCCATCGTATCATCTTGGTGGCGTCTTGCTACACTGGTTTGCGGGAAATAAAAAACAACTGCAAAAGGCCATGGATGTGGGATGTTACGTCTCGTATGGCCCTGCCATGATATATTCCAAAGATAAACAGGTCCTTCTTTCCCAAACGGAGTCCAACAGGCTCCTGCTGGAGACAGATGGGCCTGTGAGATTTTCAAAATGTTTCGGATACAAGACTGCACAAATAACTTTTCTTCCCAGCGTACTTTTCTGTGCATCCAATATTATTGGCAAGAAGTATGACGAAACACTTGAAATCGTGGAAGAAAATACCAACTCCTATCTAGGCGTATAGGTATAAAATACCCCTTATACCCATCGGGTTACGTGAATAGAGTCAGACGAATTTCCACGGAATTAATGGATGCTTATAAGGGAAAATTCGGCATTGACTTTAAACAAAATAAGAAGATACTTGATGAAGTCGCAGTCGTTAGGTCAAAGGGACTAAAAAATGAGATTGCGGGTTACATTACTTCTCATTTGAGAAGAGATCTTGAGGAGCAACAGGAGAAAGAGTCATTGGCTCTGCAGCCAGAGCATGTGGAAGAAACCGAAGAGATGGAAGAACAGCTAGTCAGCTAACTTTTGGCTATACAATATATAAACCAAAAATTCCATATTGGACCAACTAATTTCTTAAACCATGATAACAGTAAAACTTCTAGGCGGTACCAAGAGATCTTTCTTGTCTGATAGTATATCAATTGAAAAGAATATCATGACTGTATCTGATCTGCTTGTATTTCTTCAGAATTCTGTTCCAAAAAACATGCCAGCGTTTGATGTGCAGAATATTCTTGTGGCCATAAATGGCGTGGATTCATCTGCTTTACAAGGAAACGAGACATCACTTAAGGATGGAGATACCGTTAGCATAATTCCAATAGTACACGGGGGCAACAAAACAAGGATTGATCTTGGAATCCTAGGTTACAATGCTGAAGTAGTAAGACTAGGAAAGACCGGCACTGATCCAATACAACTCCTTGAGAGTCTGAGAACTGGGTTCCCGGATGTTATCATTCAAGGTGTCAAATCAAAATATGTGCTAAACGTAAAGCATGCAAGGCGGATCATTGAGATATCGCTGGCTGCAAGCAGGTCTGGTGTAATGCTTTCTAATAAAATTGAAACTGATATACTTATGAGATTTGCATGCAGTAGGCAGATCAGCGAAGCAATAAGTAAAGTAGGATTGCAAACAGATAATGATTCAATTCTTATAATGATTGGGAAAAAGTCTCTAATTGGCAAACTTGTTGCCGAGATCAATCCAATGTTAAAACCAGTCATACCATTTCCTGATAACACTAATTTCATAAAAAAAGAATTCAAGATAACAAAGAAAGAACTTGACTGCATAATATCAAAAGAGCCGCTTGAGGATCTTTTGGCTGAAAAATCTGCAGTCTTACTCCATTGAATCGCGCTTTAGTTTTAGGGTGCTTATTATATCCTGTTCTTTTAGCACCGAGACACCAACTATGTCTCCAAGAATCTCAACTATGATATTCCAGTCGTATTTCTCAAGAGACACTTTATTTTTCACAATCTTTGCAATGGCATCAATTATCTCTGTGGAAGGTAGTTCAGAATCGCGTCTCTTGATTGTAATTCGATAAGAATCACTTGGCTGCATATCATTAACATGTTTTTGCACTGCCTGCACTATCTCATCAAGTCCAGTGCCAATAGATTCTTGGATTGGTATGAATCTGTGGCAATATCTCACGCTCCAAGGTTCGTCAAGAATCTTCATTCTAATCTTACTTACTGCTTGAAAGGGGTCTAGAAACGTATTAACTACAACTATGCCAGAAAAATTACTGTTTTCTACTACAACTTCATTGTCTCCTAAAACTTGGAAAATATTCAAAATCTCATCAGATGCTTCTTCCTCAAAATTGCGACTGCAAGTTACAATCAGGTTCAAGTCAGCGCAAGCAACTCCTCTTCACTGATTTTTCCTTGGCGTACTATGCGAAATCTATCCCCCATGACTTCAACAATGGTAGATTCCACAGGATCTAGTATCTTTCCTCCATCCAAGAGTATGTCGTATCCCTCTAATTTTTCAATTATCTCCTTCGGATCTGCTGCAGGAGGATGACCGGAAAGATTAGCGCTTGTTCCAACAAGCAACTTGCATTCTTTGAGCAGTTTTAACGTACATGGATGGCTGGGTACACGTACTGCTATCTTTTTATCAAGCCCCAGTGATTCTGCAATCCTCTCCTCTTTTACGTCAAGAATCAGTGTTAATGGCCCTGGCCAGAACTTTGTAGCAAATTTTTCTGAAAGTTTATCAAAAACTGCTATCTTTGATATCTCATAGATGGAAAATCCAAGAACGGGAAGTTGTTTTGATCCCTCTCGTCCCTTGATTCTGTAAATCATTCGTACGGCCTTGTCATTAAATGGATCGCATCCTATGCCATATACAGTATCTGTGGGAAAAATCACGATACCACCTTTTCTGACTGTATTGTATGCCATAATGATTCCATTATGATCACAGGGCATGTTCATAATTTGTTTGATAAATGATAGTAAATTATCTCTTGTTCTAAAAATGATATAAAGCTGAATCTCCTATATCTGTACATGCATGAATAAACACCTCAGTGTCAGTGTCCCCCAGGTGGAGAAACATACGTAAATGATGATGGTATGAGCATCTGTGTTTTATGTGGTGGCTGGGTAGAACCTGCCATGTGATATATACTATAAACAATGACATGCGTTTGCAAATCTTTTATAGGAAAATATTTTCCTTAATACTTGATGTCTGATGACTTCGCAAATGATTTTGAAGATGAATTTGAGGATGATGATGTAGAAGATGAATACGACGATGTTGAAGATGAGAGTGACTAAATTCTTAATCCAAAAGAGTCGGCAAATTCTCTAAATCCACGGTATGCCTGTAGAAACTCTCTACCCCTAGTACTGATCTTGTATTTGCAGGCTCTGTCTGATGTACTTTGTTCTAAAAGCCCCTGTTGGACTAACGTTTCCAATATTTTTGCTAGTCGTCCATATGAGACATTGGCTTTTCGTATTAGGTATGTTACACTTGCACCAGACTCGTCAGGAGCCTCATCTCTAGTGGTTGAGAGGATGTCACCTATGATACTCATGTGGGTTCTATACGCTACCACCAAATTTTATACCTCCTCTTAAGGGAACTTGAGATATTGGTATGAATAGGGCGCCAAGTCCTACTATCTTTGTAGAAAGCGAGACGAAATAGAGTATTGATTTGGGAAATATGATTGAATACCAACCTAGGAATTCGCCCAAGGCAAGTAATCCAAGCCCTGCGGCAACGAAGACCGTACTTCTCTTCCTATTCTCCATATACGACATAATGGTTTCAATCGTCCCATATACCAATAGGATAAAAGAAATTGACCTTATAATATGCTCAATTGAGTTTCCAGGTATGATAAAAAGTGGAAATATTATCGATTTGAAATATCGCGATTTTGGAAAAAATGATTTGATACCATGTGAAAATGCAATAAAAAAGTACCCTACAGTTTGAATACCTATTCCAAGCGTCTGAATCCAACTATCAATCTGGGCATAGTTTAGTATGAATGACTCTATCATGTATCCAAATCCAACTACCCCAAAGCCTATCCCAATTGAAAAGAAGGAAATGTTTAGCCTAAACAATGTTGGACTTCCAGTATTCTTAAATCCAATATATGAAAAAGTGCCTAATACAAGTCCAACAACAAATCCTAGCAAGTTAAGAGCTATCTCAAGAGTCGTACTAGATACAAACGCCACTAAGCGCACTAAGATTCTGAAATTAATTAAGTATTGTAGTTATTTTTTTTCTACCACTCATCAAGAGTTCCTGCTGCCTTTCCATCAGTGTCGGTTGTATAATCTCCCAATACGTCAGAGTATCTAGCATCCTTGTATGCTATAAATCTGACGTACTCACCATAAGTCATGTCTAGATCACATTTTGAACACTTGACATAGGAAAAGTCATCCCCTAATTCTGCTATCTCATCACATTTGGGGCATTTGATCTTCATGTCTTATTCTCTCTGATTTCCCTAATATCTTTTCTTAAAAGAATAAATTGCTAAATCTTTGGTGCCTTGTTATGGCAAAAAACTGCACTAAATGCAAAAAGGAAATTCCTGATAGTATGGAATTGGATATTGTAGCTGCCGCCTATCCCTGCTGTACTCCGTGCTGGGAAGAATGGAAACAATACAGGGTTATGGTCATGAATGAGATGCGGCTAGATATGTCTATGCCAGAACATCGTAAAGTGATTAAAAGATACGAAAAGGTCTTTGTCGGAGTGATGACACCTGAAGGAGATGTCATAAATTTTGCAGACGAGAATCAACGAAAGCCTGACAAACCGCTCTAAATTCCTATTTCCTTCTTAGCTCTCTCCGGAATCACAAGACTAATTCGCTTTTTTAAATCGCTGTCAAGCGAATTTACAATTCTTTTGATAGTGCTTGATACTGTGTTTTGTTGTACATCCGTGAGCGTCAGATAGATCTCTAAAATTCCATCCAAGTTAAATGATATGATCTTTTCAGGATGGTTTGCAATCTCTGTAATATACGTGCTAAACATCACAAATCTTTGTTCTTCTGATAGATCGCACAATACCTCAAGCCACGTCTTAAACAGAGTAGCAAATCTGTCAAATTGTATTGTAGGGCCTGCCTGTAACGCGTTATTTATGATCTCTTGTCTGTCTTCTCCAGACATTGGAAAAAATTCTGATAATCTTTTTTGCAGGATGGGTTTACGAAGAAATTCTGGGAGATTTGCCAAGGAGACAATGATATTTCCAGCATAATTTGGCTGTGACATGCAAAGCTGCAGATCATCTTTGCTAAAATTGTATTGCTAAGATTTAGCTATACTCATATTTTTAGTATATTAAGCAAATCGAAATCAAACTCCATCTAAAAAGACTTTTTAAAGTATGCTTTTTGTGGTTCTATTAATTCTTTGGTAGTGTAATATGCGTGTTAAGTGCGGTTGTTGGTCAATCTTATTTTTTCATTTGTAGCTTACCAATTCTTCTCTTCGCTTTGCAATTAGGACATGTAACTTCTCTAACTTCACCGTCTTGTAGTTCATATATCTTGTACTTATGACCGCAACTACAATATACTGTATGATTGTGCTCTGCAATATCAATTATCTTTTTCACACTAGTGTTTACTCACATTTTGAATTAAAGTTAACTACTTGTTATCTCCTTGAACTTCAATACCTGGGTCCAATGCATTAACTAGGCATCATTAAGACTTTGAATTATAGGTTGAATTATGGACGGCATTTTGTTTATTTTGCAGCTTTTTCCAAACTAAAACCATCACAAGCGTGCCTATGCCACAAATTACAATATCATAAACCAAGTAATTGAGGTAATTTTCTGCATAGTGTAATGCAATCTCATAATATCTTCCATCATAGTCAAACCATGTATGATAGTAATCTATACGCTCAAAGGGACCACCAAAGATTTTTTGTAAATGTAAGGTATCTATTATGGAATTTATTTCATAAATATGCATTGGAGGTATTGTAAAATCACAAACACCTCCCCTGAACGGCGCACAAGATACTCCAAGGCCACCATATTTCACTATCAAGTCCTTGAGCCAAGGATATTTTGTCAACTCAGTCTCAGTGTAAATTTCATAATTACTGTGTGGATAAGAAGGCGTTGTACCGACTCCTATAGTGAAATCTATGCTATAATACCATATTAGCAAAGTCGCGCATATAACCAAAATATTGAATCCCAATAATGAAACATAAAGATTGGATTTTTTCAAAACGTGTTATTCAATCCTCATTCAAACCATAAAAAATTGGCGTAGATTTCCACTGTAATTTTCTTCTAAGAAATGCAAGACAAATTCTATTTTCAACGTAAGATTTGGCTTATCAAATAATTTTTATACCTTAAGCACTCCTAATTTGCCCATCTGTACCTATCTTCTACTCTATCCAACGCTTTATCATACGATTCATGTATTCCCAAAATCTGGTCTTTAGTCAATTAGCGGAGTGTGGGAATGAGGGACGAATGACGA